>QEUW01000329.1 GCA_003577005.1 Chloroflexota bacterium
TGCCACCACCTGGTCACCCACTGCCACGCGCACGGTGGCGCCGGGCGCTACTTCCCCGCGGATGCGCACCGAATCGCCGGGCGCCACCGTCTCGGGCAGACTCGCCTCATCCAGCACCGGCGCCTCGGCCGCAGCCGCCACGACAGAGGCTTCCGTCGCCGTCGCAGTGGGTTCAGAGGTTGCGGTAGTCGTCGGCGCTGGCGTATCGGTCGCTGTCGGTTCCGGGGTCTCCGTGGGCGTGTCCGTCGCCGTCGGCGCTGGTGTGCTTGTCGCCGTCGGCGCTGGCGTGTCGGTGGCTGTCGGCTCGGGTGTGTTGGTGATGGTCGCGGTGGCCGTGGGCGTGTCCGTCGCCGTCGGCGCTGGCGTGCTTGTCGCCGTCGGTTCCGGTGTATCGGTGGCCGTCGCGGTGGCCGTGGACACAGGTGTATTCGTCGCCGTCGGCTCGGGTGTGTCGGTCGCCGTTGCGGTGGGTTCCGGCGTTGGGGTCGCCGTGTTCGTCGCTGTCGGCGCCGGGGTGTCGGTGGCCGTCGGTTCGGGTGTGTCGGTGGCCGTCGGTTGCGGGGTCACTGTTGCAGTTGGCCGTACCGTTGGCGTGTTGGTTGGGCGTGTCGTCGGCGTGGGAGTTTCGGTGGCGACAGGGGCGGCCTCGGCCACGGTGACGACCAGCGGGTCAGAGACAGCCACGACTTCGTTGTTCTCATCCACCAGGCGGCCCGCGGATGCGCACCGAATCGCCGGGCGCCACCGTCTCGGGCAGACTCGCCTCATCCAGCACCGGCGCCTCGGCCGCGACAGTGGGCGTGCGAACGGCAGTGGGTGAAGGCCGCTGCGTCGCGGTGGCAGTTGGCTCAGCTATTGCCACTGTCAGCGTCAGCGGTTCGGAAACAGCAATGATCGCATTATTTTCATCGACTAGATTGAGCGTAACAGTGTAGGTTCCCGGAGTCGAAAAGCCAAGCGTGGTGCGAAAGGTACCACTTTCACTGGCAATAGCGGTGGAAACTACTCTGTCATTGACCATCACGCGCAGCAGGGAGCCAGGTTCCGCCTCACCACGCAAGCGAATCGAATCGCCTGCCAGGATCTCATCGGGGAGCGATGAGCGGTCGAAGGCGGGAACTTGTGCGGCTGGCCGGCCGGTAGGCGTACTGGTCGGTGACTGTTCCTGTGGACTAGATGTTGTAGCCATAGGCGTTCCTGTCTCCCTTGCTAATGCTGTAGCGGTTGGTGTTGACCGCGGCGATGGCGTTCCAGTCAATGCACTGAGAGCCACCGCTGTCAACGTGGCTGTTGTTGTCATAGCCGGCGGCGCAGGTGTGCCAGTGGCAGCCGTTGTAGGCGTGGCCGCCGGTGTGGTGATTGGCGCAGGCGTCGGTGTTTGGGTTACGGTGTTGGTGGGGGTCGGTATAGATGTCTCAGTCTCCGTTGGCGTTACGGTTGGCGTGTCTGTCGTTGTAGCAGTAGCCGTGGCTGTCTGTGTGCTTGTAGGTGAACTTGTTGGCGTCGGTGTGGCAGTTGGTTCCAATGTTTCCGTCGCCGTGGGTGACGGTGTCATCGTCGGCGTCGGTTCCACCGTGTCGGTTGCGGTGGGTGGTGCTGTAGCAGTGGATGTCGGTTCCCGCGTATCGGTCGCCGTGGGTGACGGTGTCGATGTCGGCGTTGGCGTCGGTTGCGCTGTTTCTGTTGCGGTCGGTGACGGTATAGCCACAGGCGTCGGGATGGGTGTTCCCGTGGGCAGCGCACTGACCATTACAATCGTCGAGAGGACCACAGCAACCGAGTCTCCGCTTGGGTCCCGCTCACGACAGGCGACCCACTGATAACCAGGTGATGCAAAGGTAAGCGAAAAGCTAAAAACGCCGCTCTCATCAACCGGCGCTTCACCGAGCACCTGACCGCCGACGATAATCTCCACCGTGTGGCCTGGCGTACTGCGACCGCTGACGAGCGCCTCCTCACCGACTTCAAGTTGTGTGGTCGTGACAACGCACTGGAGGCGGATGACAGTAGCCGTTGGCGGTGTGGGAGTTGGCGGTGTGACCGTCTCGGTCACTAAAGCTGTTGGCGTTATCGTCTGCGCCGGTGCCGCTACGACCTCCGCAGTTGGTGTGACAGCCGGTGTGACCGTCAGGGGAGGCGTTACGGTTACGACCTCTGCGGGAGGCGTTACAACCGGTGTACCAGTGACTGGGAGCGTTGCAGTTACAGCGGGTGTGGTGACCGGGGTTGCGATCAGGGTGGTGGGGGTGATGGCCGCTGTTTCAGTGGCGACCGGTGCGGCAACAGTAAAACGCAGCGGGGCTGTCGTGGTGACAACCACCCCCTGCTCATCAAGGTGCTGGACAATGATTTCGTGAGCGCCAAATTCTGCTAGCGGGAGGAGGGCGAACCAGTTGCCGGCCATATTGGCGGTCGTGGTGTAGACGATCGCACCGTCAATAGCTATCCGCAAAATGGCATCAGGTGCAGCTGTGCCGGTGAGAGTAAGGGTGTTCGTGATCAGCCCGCTCTCGAAGGCAAAGTTGCGTACAGCGGGCGCCGCCACCGTCGCTGTGGCCGGGGGTGCAGAGGGAGTCGCCGGGGTTGGGGTGGAAATAGCCAACGCCACGGCGCTTACCGGCGCTGTCACCGGTAGGAGAGAGCCATCGGTCATGACGACCTGGACGCGCAGATCATAGAGATCGGGTGCGGCGACGACAGCAGTGAGCAACCAGCGCCCATCCAACTCGACCGTAGTGGTAGTGACCACCCGGTCGTCGATCAGCGCCTGCACCTCCAGTTCGGGCGGTCCCGTACCAGACAGCACAATCGCCCCCTGCTCGCCGGTTTCAAAGGTCAATTGGTCGATCTCGACCGGTGGTGTAGCGAGCAGCGGTACGTCGAGTGTAGGGCTTATGACAACGACTGTCTCGGTGACTGTCTCGGTGTCAGTGGTTTCAACCACCTCCCCCACCACGCGCAGCAGGTACGGTGCGGAGGAAGCAACCGCTGTACCTGCCTGGTTCAACGCTTCGAGGATGATCTCGTACTCACCCGGTTGGTCGAGCAACACCGGCTGCGACCAGGCGCCATCATCGCGAACGGATGTGATCCCGGCGACGGCGCCATCCACACGCACCTGGAGCGTTGTGCCCGGCTCACCCTGGCCGCTTAGGGTCACTTCTCCGGGTTCTAATTCAGCCGGCAGGTTCTCCACTGCCAAAATTGGCGGCTCTACTGTGGGAACGACGACTGCAACCGCAATGGAGGGGGCGCTGGCGACAACAGCACCGCTTTCATCGAGGAGCTGTGCCTCGATGATCTGTTCGCCGGCGCTGGCGAGCTCGGCGGTAACGGCCCAGGCACCGTTATCATCGGCCGTGGTCGTAGCAACCCGGACACCGTTGATAACGATCTGGATCGTGGCCCCGGCCGGCGCTGTTCCGCGCACCTCGACTGGGCCGGCCGCAAGCTGATCCCCCGTCGCGGGCGCAAGCACCACGGGCGCGACAACCGCCACCCCTGCCGTATAGGTGGGAATGGGGGTGACCTCGGTTGCTACCGGCGCCGGAAGAGTCTGACAACTGCGAATAATAAAAAGGATGATAAAGATAACCAGCAGCAGCAGGAGCACCAGATATTTGAATTGGTCAAACCGCTGAATAGCTCGCGGCGTTCGACGCATGTCGCTACTCTCGCTAATTCATGGTTTGGATTGTATTTCCTTGTCAGAACTTGTATAGAATAACTGAATTTATGATTGAGCTGGCGCTGGCTGGTCACGTTGGCTTATCAAGGATTGGGCCTGAGCAATCCAGGCTTCAGCGTCGATGCGTTGGGTCTGTTCAAGCTGGAGTGCAGCGCGCACGGCTGTCGGCGTGGCGGCGGCCAGTTGGTCAAAAGTAAAAATACCGGCTTCGTGCAGACGCTGGGCGAAGACCGGGCCAATGCCCTCGATCTGCTCCAGCGGGTCGCGTTGCACTACCTCATTGATCGCCTCTTTGGCCGGCCAGGTCAATTCAGCAACTTGGGCTTGCAGACGGCTGATCTCGTCACGGGCAGCCCTCAATTCTGCCTGGCGCTGTCTCTCTTTTTCCAGCGCCGTATGGAAATCACGCCGCCAAAAGCGCCAGTCGATGATCCACTCGATCACCCAGCCGATGATCAAGCCGGCGACCAGGCCCAGCCAAAACACCATTGATTTCTCCTGCCTGTGGTGGTGATGCCGAGGTGATTCACAATCTGCCCTAAATCTTGCGCTGTTTCGATGTATAACCCGGCTGCGCCAGGCGGCATCGGCAGCAGCCAGTTTGCTCGTTTAAGGATCTCCTTTGTACCATATTATCGCCAGTTGAGCCAATCGCGATAAAGCCCAAACAGGGCTAGCACATCAGCGGCGGGTAAGATGCTATCTTTCCCTATAGTTTGCAAGTCAAAGAGGCGTGGTTTACAATGGCAAGTATGGCGCATACTGCAATCTTTCGCAAGCAGACCGATCAGGAAGAATACATCGGCTTTCTCGCCGAAGATGGTACCCTCTACCGCCTGCATTTAGGCGTGGAGCGCAGCGTTGGGCGGGTCGATGCGGAGGGCCGCGTCTTCCGCCAGACCCGCCACGATGAGCGCGAACTGGGCGCGTTTACAGCAGATGGTCGCATCTTCAGCCACGGGCTGTTTGAAGGGGGCGCGCTTGGCTGGGTGGACCCCGACGGCGTTGTGGTGCAGGCGGGTCTGATCCTCGGCGAAGAAGAAGTAGGACGTGTAGAGGGTCCACAGATGGAAGCCGCAGCAGCGGCGCTGCTGTTGCTCTTTCTGCCGGATGAGCAGGAAGCAGAGAAGCGGATGCGGAATGCGTGATACGTGGTGCATGATGCGTGACAAATCTGATAGAAGACAGAGTTTCCGGCAATGCCCTTTTTAGCAACCGACCGTTTGACGTTTCATTATCGGGTGCAAGGAGAGCCCGAGGGGCTGCCGTTGTTGCTGGTGCATGGCAGCTACGCCACCGGTCGCTGGTGGGAGCCGTTGCTGGCCGTTCTGCCCGACGACATCTACGTCGTGGCGCCCGATCTGCGCGGTTGTGGCCAGAGTGACAAGCCGCAGGAAGGCTACACCATCGAAGAGCAGGCCGCCGACTTGGCCGCCTTTGCCGATGCCTTGGGCTGGCAGAGCTTTGACCTGGCCGCCCATTCAAGTGGCGGCGCGCTGGCGGTGGAACTGGCGCTCAAGCGACCCGAACTGGTGCATTCGCTGATCCTGGTGGACAGCGTACCGGTGGAGGGCGTCTTCACCCCGCTCGACACGCTACTGCTCCTCGAACAGATGCGCCAGGATCAAGATTTGCTGCGCCGGGCCCTGCGCCTGCTGATGCCGACGTTGAATCTGGCGGTCGACGAGAATCGCCGCTTCTTCGACCAGTTGGTTGCGGATGCAAGCGAAATGGCGGCGCCCGCCTTTACCGGTGTGGCCGAGAGTCTGGGCCGTTGGAATCGTTTTGCCGATGCCCGGCTGCTGACCCTGCCCACGCTGCTCATTTGGGGCGAACAGGACGAGATCGTCAGCCGCGATGCTACGACCCGCACGCTCATTGCCATCCCCGGTGCGCTCAACCTGGAGGTGTTGCGTGGGGTCGGGCACAGCCCCATGCTCGAAGCGCCGTTGACGCTGGCCGAAAAGATTGTAGCATTTATGGTTGAGGATTTTGAGGGTTACAGCCGAATCCGTGAGGAGGCAGCTGCCGGAAGCTAAGGTCGTCTTCCTTCGAAATGATTAAACGAAGTTATGCGATGTTTGAAGCGTTTGAAAAAGGTGATCACAAGATAATATGGGGGGACGCTCTTGGTGTTCTAGCGGAACAGATCTCTGACTGCTCAGCCGATCTGATTTTTGCAGACCCACCCTACAATATTGGGAAGAATTTCAATGGTAGAAAGGACAAATGGGATTCTGACGAACAATACGTGAAGTGGTGCTATCAATGGCTAGATTTATGTATTAACAAACTCAAGCCCACAGGTAGCATGTACGTCATGGCGGCGACACAGAGTATGCCATATTTTGACCTCTATCTCCGCACAAAACTTCATATCCTGTCACGGATTGTTTGGTGTTATGACAGCTCTGGCGTGCAGGCTAAGAGATATTTTGGCTCACTGTATGAACCCATCCTATTTTGTGTTAAAGACAAAAAACAATACACCTTTAACGGCGATGAGATTTTGGTGGAAGCCAAAACTGGTGCAGAGCGCAGGCTCATTGACTATAGGAAGCCTACTCCTACGCTTTACAACACGAAAAAAGTGCCGGGCAACGTGTGGGATATCCCAAGAGTTCGCTACAGGATGGATGAATATGAAAATCATCCTACTCAGAAACCTGTTGCGCTTCTTGAACGCATTATCCTTGCTAGTTCAAATCCGGGAGATCTGGTTCTTGACCCCTTTTCGGGTACCTTCACCACATCATTTGTTGCAAAACAGTTAGGGCGACGATCTATCGGTATAGAGATAGAAGAGGAGTACATCAAGATTGGTCTTCGGCGTCTACAATTGCTGACGCATTATCACGGCGTGGAACTTCAACGCGAACCGAAAATCTATGAAAAACCCCCAGAAACCCAAATGCACTTGTTAGAACATATAGATGATGAGTACGATGGAACATGAATTTACGCTACAAATCAAACAGATTTTGCAGTCAAGGTTCGGCGCAGCAGCAGATGACCTCTATGAGCGAAGTCTGTTGTTACAATACCTGAACGTGTCGAAGATTTTATCTTTGGATTGCTTGCACCTAATGTAGATGCGCGAATATTCGAAATAGTGAGCTACTCAATTCTTAAGTTCTATTATCACGATCAGACAGTCTATTTTGGCTTCGATTTGGACGGCCTTCAGGAGGAAAATTTACATCTCTACAAGACGGGGCGGACGAATGCAAACGATGGTGGCATCGATTTTGTGATGCGACCGCTTGGTCGTTTTTTTCAAGTCACGGAGACCTTGAATGTCAATAAGTACTTCCTCGACATCGATAAAATTGAGCGATAATTGAATAGCTCAGGTGCTCCAGCATATGCAAAAACAGATGCAATATACGAGCCAGAACATCCTGGTTCGCCCCAGTGCGTATCCCTGTGATCCAAATCTGTTCATCGACATTACACCTACCCTGGCCGGCTGGGACTACATCTCCTTTCAGGCGCGACGGCTGGGGCGGGGAGAGACGTGGTCCTTTACCACCGGGGAGAATGAACTGGCCCTCGTCAATCTGAGCGGGCGTTACACGGTCGAGTCCAGCCGGGGAAAGTGGGCGGGTATTGGCGGGCGCGCAACTGTCTTCACCGGCGCTGCCCACGCCCTCTACCTGCCCCGCCACACCGACTTTACCGTCACCGCCGAGGAGGCCGGTGAGTTCGCCGTCACCTGGGTGCCCACCGACCAGGACCATGAGCCGTGGCTGATCAAACCCGAAGAGGTGCCGGTCTCGATCCGGGGTGGCGACAATGTCAGCCGGCAGATCAACGACTTGTTGCCGCCGGGGTCGCCTGTCCATCGCCTGGTGCTGGTGGAAGTCTACACACCCAGCGGCAACTGGAGCAGCTACCCCGGCCACAAACACGATGTCCATATCGAAGACGAGCAAGGCAACCTGATCGAGGCCGACCTGGAGGAAGTCTATTTCTACAAGATCGACAAACCAGAAGGCTATGCCTACCAGCGGGTCTACACCGATGAGCGGTCGCCGCTCCACCAGGCCGGCTATCCCATCGATGCGCTGGTGCGCGCCGAGGACAACTGCGCCGTGCTCGTGCCCGAAGGTTATCACCCGGTGGTGAGCGCGCCGGGGTACACCACCTACTATCTCAACGTGCTGGCCGGCAGCGCCCAGAGCCTGGCGAACCAGGACGATCCGCGTTATACGTGGGTAAAAGAGAGCTACCAGGGTGTTGATTCCCGTCTGCCATTGTATTAACTGAGCGAGCCGGGGGCGCTCGGCTCCGTTCGTATCCACTCTATTCAAAAAGAAGAGCATCCTTATGCCAGAGACAACAGCCCGCACCTACGATTCCTTCCACATGGGCCGCTCCTCTATTGACCTCTACAGCAACGATGTGGGCGCGCCCTTTGTCAACATCACCAGCTTTGCGGCCTACGTCGGCGGATCGCCCACCAACATCAGCGTGGGCGGGCGCCGGTTGGGGCTAAAGACCGCGCTCCTCACCGGGGTGGGCCATGACCCTGTCGGCGATTTTATCCTGCACTTTCTCAATAACGAGGGGGTGGACACCCAGTACGTCGTGCGCAAACCCGGCAAGCGGAGCAGCGCGGTTGTGCTGGGGATCGAGCCGCCCGACAAATTCCCGCTGGTCTACTATCGCGACAACTGCGCCGACATCGAACTCAACATTGACGATGTGCTGGCTGCGCCCATTGCCGAAAGCAAAGTCTTCCAATTTGCCGGCACCAACCTGAGCAAAGAGCCCAGCCGCAGCGCCACCATGTTTGCCGCCCAGATCGCCCGCCAGGCCGGCGCCGAGGTCGTTTTTGATGTGGATTTCCGCCCCGACCAGTGGCATGACCCGCGCGCCTTTGGTGTCGTGGTGCGTTCGGCGCTGCCGCTGGTGGACATCGTCATCGGCACCGAGGATGAGATCAACGCCTCGATGCTCACCGACCCCAACCAGATGCGGCTGACCCACTCGCAGGTCTCCGACACGAAAGTGAGCGGCGACGTGGAACAGGCCATCCAGACCCTGCTGACGTTGGGCCCGCGAGCCGTGGTGGAGAAGGTTGGTTCCAAGGGGGCGCGCATCCATCTCAAGGATGGCGAAGTCATCGATGCGCCCGGTTTCCCGGTCGAGATCTACAACATTCTAGGCGCGGGGGATGCGTTTGGCGCCGGATTTCTCTACGGCCACATCAACGGCTGGGGGTGGTACAAGGCGGCGCGGCTGGGCAACGCCTGTGGCGCCATCGTCGTCACCAAACATGGCTGCGCCAATTTCATGCCCACTTACGATGAGGTCATGGCCTTTGCAGAAGAGCGGGGCGGGCTGTAGCCGCTCTTGCTTGCCCTTTTGGCACCTTTTCGGAGCCGTGGCGTCCGTTGCGCACACTCCCTCCAGATCGTATACCTGTATCTATGGGCATTCTCGTCCTTGCCATTTACCATAGAGACAGTCTGCAAGCGCGAGCCGCGGCGGCGGCTTTCAGTTATGCGTTTGTTCCACTTTTTGGAGGAGACAACAATGGGCGTCCTATACGATGCTTTGATGGGCCTCTCACCTGAAGATGACGCAGAGCTGCGCGATGGCTACCAGCGCTACGAGGATCTACTGGCCACCATCTTGACGGCTGACCAGATGGAGCGCTATGCGCAGGAGATACAACAGTCAGGCGCCAT
>QEUW01000330.1 GCA_003577005.1 Chloroflexota bacterium
TAACATCGCGCAAGAAAGCACCAAGCCAATGACGACACCCATGCGCCAGCAGTACCTCTCGCTGAAGGCCCAGCACCCAGATTGTATCCTCTTCTTTCGGCTGGGTGACTTCTACGAGACCTTTGACGACGATGCCAAAATCGTTGCCGAGGTCTGCGATGTGCTGCTGACCAGCAAACCCATCGGCGAAAATATCCGCGTACCGCTCGCCGGGGTGCCCTATCATGCAGTGGACGGCTACCTGGCTCGCCTGGTGGAAGCCGGGTACAAAGTCGCCGTCGCCGACCAGATGACCGAGCCAGGTCGTGGCCTGATAGAACGCGAGGTAACGCGGGTCGTTACCAAGGGCACCATCGTCGAGTTAGGCATGTTAGACGCCAGCCGCAATAATTATCTAATGGCGGTCGTCTTTGATGCGCGCGGCCCTGCGGGCCTGGCCTACTGCGATATTACCACGGGGGAGTTTGCCGCCACCCAGATCGGTGGCAGCCGTGAGCAAGTAGAACAGCGCGTGGGCGATGAATTGAGCCGCCTGCAGCCCGCCGAACTGCTCCACATCGACTGGACACCGACCGAGTCGAGCCTGCATGGTCTAGTTGCGAGCTTTCACCCGCTCCTCTCTACGGTCGAAGCTTGGCAGACCGAACCCGAGACGGCAGCCGAAACACTCAAACGCCACCTTCGCGTCGCCAGCCTCGATGGCTTTGGCCTGGCGGGCAAAACCCAGGCAGTTCGCGCCGCCGCCGCGGTGCTCGTCTACCTCAAGCAGATGCAGCCGTCAGCCCTCACCCAGTTGACCCGTCTGCACAGCTATGAGACCAGCGAATACATGACACTGGATGACGCCACGCGGCGCAATCTGGAGCTGACGGCCACGCTGCGCAGCGGCGAGGTCAAAGGCAGCCTGCTCGATGTGCTCGACTGCACACTCACCCCGATGGGGGGGCGGCTGCTGCGTCGCTGGCTCAACCAGCCCCTGCTCGATGTTGGCGCTATCAACCGCCGCTTGGATAGCGTCGATTTTTTTGTCAATGATACCCTCGCCCGCCTGGAGTTACGCGAACGGCTGCGCGGTCTGGGCGACCTCGAACGCTGGACGAATCGCGTCGTGCAAGGGGTGGCGATCCCGCGTGACCTGGTCGGGATGCGCGAGGCCCTGCGCCGGGTGGCCGATCTCAAAGAGCACTTTGGCGTCACCGAACCGCCTGAGGTGGCCGAAGGATGGGTCTGGGAACCCGCTGAACCGCCGACCAAGGAGGATGCACCGTTTTCATGGCCCGAGCTACCGGCGTGCGACGAGATTCTCGCCCAACTGGAAGCCGCGCTCGACCCTGACCCGCCAGCGACACTGGCTACGCCTGGTATCATCCGGCCCGGTTTCAGCGCTGAATTAGATGATTTGGTGGCCAGGAGCCGCCACGCCAAAGATTGGATCGCCGACCTGGAGCGCACCGAGCGTGAACGCCTCGACATCAAAAGTCTCAAGGTCGGCTATAACAAGGTTTTTGGCTATTACATCGAGGTCACCAATCCACATGCCCACAAGGTGCCGGCCGACTATATCCGCAAACAGACGCTCACCAACGCCGAGCGCTACATCACGCCGGAGCTCAAAGAGTATGAGACCCTCGTGCTCAACGCCGATGAACGCCGGTTGGAGATCGAACAGCAACTCTTCCATGATCTCTGCCGTCAGGTTTCAGACGCGGCCGACCGCCTGCTCCAACTGGCGCACATACTGGCGGAACTTGACCTCTTTGCCGCGTTGGCCGAAGTAGCGTTGAACAATCGCTATGTCCGCCCGGTAGTGGATGATGGTCCCTGTATCGAAATCAAGGGTGGCCGCCACCCGGTGGTGGAATTGACGCTCGCCGACGAACCCTTTGTCCCCAACGACACCTGCCTCACGCCCGATGCCGCCATCCACGTCCTCACGGGACCCAACATGGCGGGGAAGAGCACCTTTCTGCGGCAGGTGGCGCTTATCACCCTCCTGGCGCAGATCGGCAGCTTTGTCCCCGCCGACGCCGCCCAGATCGGTGTGGTGGACCGTATCTTTACCCGTATCGGCGCCAGCGATGAGATCCACCGCGGCCAGTCCACCTTTATGGTCGAGATGGTCGAGACGGCCAACATCCTCAACCACGCCACCAACCGCAGCCTGCTTGTGCTCGATGAGATCGGTCGCGGCACCAGCACCTATGACGGGTTGGCAATTGCCTGGGCAGTGGTCGAGTATATCCACAACCACCCCGGTCTGCGCGCCAAGACGCTCTTTGCCACCCACTACCACGAACTGACCGACCTGGCGGAACGGCTGCCTCACGTAGTCAACTACAACGTGGCGGTGGATGATCAAATGCACGCCGATGGAGACGGCGCCGATGTCGTCTTTCTGCGCCGGATCGTGCCGGGCAAGGCCGATCGTTCCTATGGCGTTCATGTGGCGCGTATGGCTGGCCTGCCTCTGGCTGCCGTCCATCGCGCCGAGGAAATTTTACTGGACCTGGAGCGCAGCGGCGCCGCCGGCCCGCGCCGGTTGCTCGACCTGGAGAATCGGCGGGGCAAATCCGCCGCCATGCAGGTCTCACTCTTCGCCGAGGTACACCCAGCGGTGGAGGCGTTGCGAAAGCTGGATGTCAATAACCTGACGCCGCTCGATGCGCTCAACCGGCTCTACGAACTGCAAAAGCTGGCACAGTAACGAACTGCAAGAAGTTACTTCAGCAATGATCCCGGTAGGGTGACTTATAAGCCGCCCTACCGGCAGCAAAATTGTTTTTATGCGCCATCCCGGAGCCAATCGTTCAAGTTTCGAATTGCGCTTGCTCGATCACCTGCGCCGTGCTAGACTAGCTTTGAGCTCGGGCTTTTAATGTCCACCCATTGGTGGCTGTGGAGCATGGTATACGATGGAGACAATGCACGTAGCGCACGAAGCGCTGGATATACCTTTACCTGACTACGAAAATATCATTACCGAAGATGAGACCCCTGTGGACAATCTCTTTTCCGAACGCCAGATGGCCTTGCTGAAGGACAGTTTATACGCCTCCTGGCCGGGGCCAGGTGATAACCGGCCCTTTGTCGCCATGGCGAACGTTGGGCTATTTTTTACCGACCGCGCCGAACCCCTCGTGCCCGATGTGTTGGTAAGTCTAGATGTTGAACCTCCGCCCGATCCTTGGCCAAAGGAAAATCGCTCCTACTTTATCTGGCGTTACGGCAAGCCACCTGATGTTGTGATCGAGATTGTGTCAAATCGCAAAGGAGGGGAACTGGGCAACAAATTGCTCGACTACGCGCGCCTGGGCGTTGCCTATTATATTGTCTACGATCCAGAACGGCAGCTTAGCGAGCAGCCACTGCGCATCTTTGGCCGCCAGCAGCGCACCTATGTGGAACTGCATGAACATTGGCTGGCAGATGTTGGGCTGGGTGTTACGTTGTGGCAAGGTTCGTACCAGGGCATTGAAGAGACTTGGCTCCGCTGGTGCATGCGTAATAATGATCTGCTTCTGACCGGTGCAGAGCGCGCTGAGCAAGAGCACCAGCGCGCTGAGCAAGAACATAAGCGCGCTGAGCAAGAGCACCAGCGCGCTGAGCGCCTAGCCGCACAGTTGCGTGCGCTTGGCGTTGACCCAGATGCATAGAAGTTGGCCGGCCACCCTCTGAGTCGATCTGGCCCCAGATCGGCTCATTTCTTTCTGAATTAAGAGATCTCTATGAACGTATCGATCCCCATCCCCCCGCTTGACACGCTGGCCGGCGCGGAGGCGCAGCGCCGCCAGGACCGGCTCACCAAGCCCCCTGGCGCCCTGGGTAAACTGGAGGCGCTCTCCATCCGCCTGGCCGCGATGAGTGGCCGGCCAGATTGGCTGCCCTTGCGGCGCAGCATCGTCGTCTGCGCCGGAGATCATGGCGTTATTGCCCAGGGTGTCAGCGCCTACCCGCAAGAGGTGACGCGGCAGATGGTGCTCAACTTTCTGAGCGGAGGCGCAGCGGTCAATGTCCTGGCGCGGCAGATGAACGCCCGCGTGACTGTCGTAGATGCGGGTGTTTGCGGCGCGCTGGACCCACACCCTAACCTGGTGCAGGGAAAGATCGCACCAGGTACAGCCGATTTCACCCAAGGCCCTGCGATGACTGATGCCCAGGCGGAACAGGCGATCCAACGGGGGATCGCTGTCGCCCGGCGTGAGATCGACCACGGCCTCGACCTGCTGGCCGTTGGCGAGATGGGTATCGGCAACACTACGAGCGCCGCCGCTATCATCGCAGCCATCACTGGGCGTTCCGCCGCCGAGGTCACTGGCCGGGGAACGGGTGTGGATGAAACCGGGCTGCGCCGGAAAGTCGCTGCGGTTGAAGCGGCGCTCGCACGGCATCAACCGGTGGCTCAGAACACTCTGGCCAAAGTGGGCGGTTTTGAGATCGGCGTCATGGCCGGGCTGATGGTAGGGGCAGCGGCGCAGCGTGTGCCGGTGGTGATCGACGGGCTGATCAGCACTGCGGCGGCGCTCATTGCCGCTCAACTGGCGCCGGACGTGACCCACTATCTCATTGCCGGCCACCGCAGCGCCGAACCTGGGCACCGCATCGCGCTCGAATGGTTGGGGCTGGAGCCACTGCTCGATATGGGGATGCGGCTGGGCGAAGGGACAGGCGCGCTGCTGGCCTTTCCCCTGATCGAGGCAGCCATGCGTACGCTCAATGAAATGGCAACCTTTGACGAGGCTGGTGTGAGCGACCGCAATGCTGGCTGATATGCGCGCCGCTTTTGCCTTTTTGACGATTCTGCCTTTCCGTTACCCTGAAGGCCGGGCGCCGGGCGCGGCCTTCGCTTATTTTCCTCTGGTTGGGCTGCTGATCGGGGGTGTGCTCTGGCTAGCCGCAGCGTTGCCGTGGCCCACTGCCAGCATTGCCGCCTTTGTTGTGCTCCTGCTCTGGGTTCTGCTTACGGGGGGACTGCATCTGGATGGCTTTGGCGACGCCTGCGACGGCTTGCTAGCAACTGCGCCGCCAGAGCGCCGGTTGGAAATCATGAAAGATCCCCGCGCCGGGTCGTGGGCGGTCGTGGGTCTGGTGTTGCTGCTCTTGGGTAAATGGGTGTTGCTTCAATCGGCGCCACCGGCCACGCTAATGGCGCCGCCTGTAGTAGCGCGTTGGGCTATGGGACTGGCTGCGTATTGCTTTCCTTATGTGCGGCCTACTGGCATGGGTGCTTACTTCCGCGCGGGGCTGAGCTGGCGGCAGCTAGTGGTCGCCACGCTGATCACCGGGGTAGTGCTGGCCGGGATGGCGTGGTTGGTCAATGCCCGCCCCCTGTTCTTGTTGTTTGTCCCGTTGCTGACGACCTTCGTCTTTGGTCATTGGGCGGCCCATCGACTTGGCGGTGGTCTGACCGGCGATGTCTATGGCGCCGTCTGCGAGCTGACCGAATTGATCTGCCTGGCTGCGCTGGTGATAAGCTGATATGGCGACACGACTGATCTTTCTCTTGGGCGGCGCCCGCAGCGGCAAAAGCCGCTTTGCCGAAGCATGGGCGCGCCAACATGGGCGCCAGGTCCTCTTTGTGGCAACTGCTCAGGCCTTTGACGAAGAGATGCGCACGCGCATCGACCGCCACCAGCAAGAACGGCCGCAAGATTGGGCAACGCTCGAAGCGCCGTTGCAGACCGGCACAGCAGTGCAGCAGGCGCTGGCTGGCGCAGCGTACGATATTGTTCTGGTAGATTGTCTCACTTTGTTGGCGGCCAATGTGCTGCTCGGTTTGCCCGAAGAGGCGAACCAAGAGGGCGTAAACGCCGCAGTGTTGGCCGAAATCGATGGGCTCCTGGCGGTCTGTGCCGGGTCTGCCGCCACATGGTTGGTCGTCAGCAATGAGGTGGGAATGGGCGTGGTGCCCCCAACGCGGCTGGGCCGCCTCTATCAGGATGCGCTGGGGCGGGCCAATCAGCGCGTGGCTGCCGAGGCCGACGAGGTGCTGTTGCTGGTAGCTGGTCTGCCGTGGCACTTGAAGCCGGCAGGTAGCTAGGTTTCGAAGGTACGCAGTTGCCCGGGCAGGTTAACGCGGGATAGCGGCTCACGCCACGCCGGTTCGGTTAAATCGCTTCCCCCAGGAGTGATAGCAGTGGCTCGTGTAGAAGGCCGTTGCTGGCGGCGCAAGTGGTGCTGGCGACAAGCGCAAGCGGCTTTTCCTCAACCGTGCTCACCTGGCCGCCAGCCTCCTGGATCATGAGCGTGCCGGCTGCGATGTCCCAGGCGCCTAGCTCGAAGCTGAGATAGGCATCGAGCCGGCCAGCCGCCACCCAGGCCAGGGTGAGTGCGGCGGAGCCAATCGAGCGGATGTTGCGCACTTCGTGTACAAAGCCGAGCATGGCGGCGATGGCCCGTTTGCGGACAACCTTGCGGCGGCCGTAGTCGATAGCAATGGCCGCCTCGGCCAGCGTGTCTGTCTGGCTGACCGTGACAGGCCGGCCGTTAACGGTACAACCCCCGCCGAGTACGGCGCTAAATAGCTCGTCACTCATTGGGTCGTAGATGACCCCAACTACCACTTTTTCATCTACGGCTGCGGCGATGGAAACACAGAAATTGGGGATGCCGCGGCTGTAATTGCTCGTGCCGTCCACCGGGTCGACCATCCAACGCACCGGGCCGGCGGTGGGGAGCTCGCTGTTTTCTTCCTCGGCCCAAAAGCCGTGATGGGGAAACTCCTGGCGCAACCCTTGGGTGATGAGCGCTTGCGCAGCAAAGTCGGCGTCGGTGACGAGGTCGCGAAATCCCTTACTCTGGATCTGGCGGGGGCTCGCCAACATGCGCCGCAACAGTTCTCCAGCAGAGCGGGCCTGGCGAGCGGCAGCGTCGCACCACTGTTGCCACTCTGGAGGCGTGACCGTTGTTCTTTCTGTCATGATCAGTTCCCTTGGTTCGACCTGGTTGGGCGCCAGCCTTGCCAGCGTACCCGTCTGCCATTATGATGTACCAGACCCATTATACCCCAGACCTTTCCACAAGCGAGGGAGGGGAAAAAGAAGTGACGCTGACAGAACATACATCTATAATCATAACCCTAGAAATATGAACGGTGGAAGGATCGGGCAGCGAAGATGGAGAAACTGTTTCTGACCCTGGCTGCACTGCTGGGTGGACTGGCAGTTGCGCTTGGGGCCTTTGGCGCCCATGCGTTGGAGGCGCGTATCTCAGCCCAATTGTTGCAGACCTTTGAGACAGGGGTTCGCTACCACTTTTATCATGCGCTTGCGCTGATTGGGGTTGTGGCGGCGGTGGCGCGTTGGCCTCACGCCACTCTGGCGGTGGCCGCAGGGTGGCTCTTTGTCGCCGGGATCGTGGTCTTCTCTGGCAGCCTCTACCTGCTGGCTCTGACCGGCATCCGCTGGCTGGGTGCTATCACGCCCATTGGCGGTGTCGCTTTTATCGCCGGGTGGGTCTGTCTGGCGCTGGCCGCATGGAGAGGATAGAACAAGGAGTGGCCGGAGCAAAGGGTTTTTGATCTGGCTACTCCTTGTTCTAGATCAGTAGCTGCAACAGCGAAAGAATGGTCGCCCCTAGCATGATCACGCCAACGACCGCCACGAGCGCAGCCGGCAAGAAGACGCTGAGGATGGCGCGGCCCATATCCAACCCGGTGACGACATAGACGGCATGGATATACATCACCACCATCCAGACAATGCCTACAAACGTTGCCAGCGCCCCCAAACAAGGGATTGGGCTAAGCGCAGCAAGCAACAGCGGTGTAAAAGCGTAAGCGGTGGCCGCATAGAAGCGCTGGAGCGTCGTTGGTCCCCCAAGCAATTTGCTGACCACCAAGACCCCCAACCCATAGACAAGCCAGAGCGCCAACCAGTTGAGCGGCCAGTTGATCCACTCGCCCAATGCGCTCAGAAATGCGACCAGCCAACCTGGGGCGCGGGGGTCGACACCGGCCAGGGTGCGTGCGGTGTCGACCCAGATGTCCAGCGGCAGTGGGAGAGTCGCCCACTGGTCGCCCTGTTCGTTCAGATTCTGCACCAGCCGCAGCAGCGGAAGCGCAGTGCCGGCCCGGGTCGCGCTGATCCAGTTGACTACAAAGGGAAGGGCCCCGGCTAGTACCCCCAGGACAAAAACCAGACCCATCCCCTGACGCATGCTGGTGGTAGCGAGATCGGCTTCGTTCTCACCTTCATCGCCGGTAGCGCCGATAACCTCATCGATGCGAAGTTGGAGCGCAGCCCGCACCTGCTCGATTCGGGGTAACCAGTTGTTCAGCGACCACACCTCGCGCGTACTGGCGTCGCCAGGAAGGGCCACATAACTATCGCTGCTCACGCGCCACCTCCGATCCAGAGCGTCAAAGCGGCAAGGGTCACGCCGACGACAAGCAGAAGCAGCAGTAACAGATAAGGTATGAGGGCAACCACTGCTGCGCGTTTCCACGGCAGGTCATGGGCAACCTCGACTGCCCGGTAAAGGATCAATAAGCCCCACACCGCCAACAACAGCCCGCTGACCGCCACAAAGGGAATGATCTGCCACAGGAGCAAGACCTGCGGAGCGACAATGAGCGCCACGGCCCCCATTGTCTGGTTGAGCGTGCCGCGGCCACCGAAGGCGCGCGCAACCCCAAAGACAAGCAGCGAGGCCACCACCCATTGGAGGATCAACCCCAGCGGTGTGATGATGAGGCCAAAGAGGCGCGCCCAG
>QEUW01000331.1 GCA_003577005.1 Chloroflexota bacterium
GTACTCGCGCGAAAAGAGGCCCCCGACCGAAAAGCCAAAGAACCGTTGCGCTACCACC
Source organism: Chloroflexota bacterium (assembly GCA_003577005.1). The sequence goes on from QEUW01000331.1 coordinate 59, forward strand.
ATCAACACCAGCGCCAACATAAAATCTGGGATCGACAACCCGGCCATACCCACAAAGGTGGCAGCGTTGTCACCGAGCTTGTATTGATGGGTCGCAGCGTAGATACCGATAGGGATGGCAACCACCCATGTGAAGATGAGTGTCAGCGTGGCAATCAACGCCGTGTAGCCCAGCCGCTCCCAGATCAGGTCTTTTACTTCACGGTTGTACTGAAAGGAACGTCCAAAATCGCCCTGGACAAAGCCGGTGGCCCACTTCCAATACTGGACGTAGATCGGTTGATCCAATCCATAACGACGCTTGATCGCCTCTAACTCGGATTCGGCCGTAAAGGTGCCCATGTTCTGGCGCTGGGCCTGATAGACATCCAGATAACTGCCCGGCGGCAGATTGATGATAAAGAAGCCGACAACCGAGATCAAGACCAGCGTCGTAATCATGTAGATAAAACGACGGGCAAGATAAGCGAGCATTCGAAGGTTCCTTGCCTTTTCAACACAACCCTACAAAACGAGCGTATGGTTTGGTACAACACTGAGAGGTACGGAGATTTAAGGAGATTGAGGGAATTGGGAACTTGTGAAGCCAAATCCCCTGAATCTCCCCCAATCTCTTTACTCTCTCGACAATCTCACACGGGCACGGAAACAACCGCGCCCGTGCAGTTCACCCGGTGACACTATTCCTTGTAATAGAACTGCTCAGGGTAGACGGCGCCAAAGTAGGACATGATCCACGGGCCAACAAAACCACCCTGCCCCAACTGTTCTTTGCTCGGGAAGTTGCCCACTTTTTCGAGGGCCGTAATGATCACCACTTCGTTGCCCACGGTGCCGATGAAGAAGGGGCCTTCCTCGATGTGGACGCGGATAATGTCCTGGCTCAGGGCCAATCGCTTGGCATCGTCCGGCTCGGTGCGGGCAGCGTCGTAGATCTCCCACAGACGCCATGCCGGATCATCGGGGCCTGGCTCCTCGCGCGGCGGGTTGCGCTCCAGGGGATCCAGATCCAGTTCGGTGCCTTCCTTGGCCGTACCGATGACGCTGTACCATGCGCCGTACAACGGGGCTGTGCGGTCGTTCCCGACCCAGACGACCCAGTTGGGGAAGACCAGGAAGTTGGGGCCATCGCCTACGCCCCAGCAGCCGCGGATGTCGATCTCGGAGTTGTCTTGCATGATGCCGATCTGTTCGTCAGGCACCACGTTGATCTGCACGCGCAGACCGACGGCTTCCCAGCCTTCTTTGATGATCTCAGTGGCCTGGGAATTGGTGCGGCTCTGCATGGCGCCGGCAGAGCAGTCGATGCGCAGTGTCATGCTGTCACCGCTGGGTAGATCGCGCCAGCCATCGCCATCGGCGTCGACGGCGCCGGCCTCATCCAACAACGAAGCGGCCTTCTCCGGTTCGTAGGTGACAGCCAGGTCGCGCCACTGTTCGTACAACTGGCGACCTTCTTCATTGGCGGTGAACTCGATCGCCTTGGGGCTCATCGTGCCCGTGGTCTGTTCGCCGGTGCCAAAGTAGACGATATTCTGAATCTTGCCGCGGTCAATGGCGTGTGAGAGCGCCAGGCGGAAGTTGCGGTCCCGGTACAGCTCGCGCTTTTGCGGGTCCAGGTGGGTCCAGTTCGGGTAGACCATGACGCCGGTGCCGCCGCCACCATCCCACAAATAGGTCTTCAGACCGACCGTGGCCTCGGCATCGCGGAAGACACCCAGTTCGCTCAACGGTTGGCTGCTGCACGGCCGACCGCAGATCTCCTGCTCGCCACCCGTCACCCGCAGCTTGGAGACTTCCAGGTTTTCGATATAGGTCACATCGACCCGATCCAGATAGGGAAGCTGGTTGCCGGCGGTGTCGACCGCATAATAGTAGGGGTTCCGCTCCAACACCAGGCGCGAACCAGGTTCGTACTGGACGGGCATCCACGGGTTGAGCACCGGTGTGTCAGGGTTGACGCGCCAGTCGATCTTTTCGTCGTGCTCCTCGAAGGTGGTCACGTCGCTATTGTACGTGGGATGGAACTGGCTGGCGTAATGTTTGGGGACAAAGAGACGCTCGCCAATCGGCAACATGCCGTTGGGCCACATCGCCAGGCGATCCAAAAAGAGGGGAGACGGTGCCGCAAAGTTGAAGCGCAACGTATAATCGTCCACCTTTGTCACTTCGGCGGTTTCCCCACCGGAGATAAGGTAGTCAGGCGGAACATCCGAGTGGTCGGGGTTGAGCACCATATCCTCCCACCAGTAGAGGAAGTCGTCCACGGTGAAAGGTTCGCCATCTGACCAGCGGGTTCCCTCGCGGAAGTAGAGGTGGTACTCGGTCTTGTCGTCGTTGAAATCCCACCCTTTGGCCAGACCGGGCCGCTTGTCCAGACCGTCTTTGACCCAATGCACCGGTGAATAACCATACATGGCCATCGTCACGTGATTGCCATTGGTGGCCGTATCAAAACGGTGCCAGGTGCCGCCGTAGGTGCCGATCTCGTTGAACGGCTCGATAACCAGCGGTTCTGCCGGGATGCGCTCGTCGAGCGGTGGCAGCTCCCCGGCCATAACTTTCTCGTGCAACATGGGTGCTTCGTTGATCGCCTCGCCGGCCATCGCTTCCTGCGCCGCTGGCTCCTGGGCGGCCGGGGCTTCTTCCACCGCGGCGGGTTCGGCCGGGGCGGACGGCTGTTCGGCGGGAGCACCGCCACAGGCGCTTAGCACCAGAGAGAGGGCAAGCACAAGCCCCAAGAGTGCAAACAGACGTTGTTTCATTGATTCAATCTCCTCTTATGTCCTCCGGATTCGAGGTCTAAATGATAGGTGGCAGACACAGACGTGCAAAGAGAATTCAAGGTCATCTGGTCTGAGTCGGCCTGGTCAAAGGAGCTACGCGGGAGTACTCACCTCCTTCCGGTACGTTAAGACTGCTAAGGAATCAAATCTATAGCTGGAATGGAAAGGCTAATTCATAGGTTCGACCCACTACTACAGGGGGAGCAGCTACCAATCCAAGGCAGGGTGGTATCGAACATCCATGAAGTTAGCCGGCTGAGGGCGGAAGTGTATCATGCTGTCCAGCCAGATCGTTGCAAGGGGATAGTATACGAGTTCTTGCAGAATCCGTCAAACGGGCAAAATCAACGAGGGGTGCATTTAGAATAGGGGTAATAACGAAAGATTCGAGGAACGCGACGTGGCCGGTCGTCGCAATGGTCTGTACCCGCGGGTCGCGCGCTAGCAACCCGATGGCGATCCAGGCGGCAGATGCACTAGAGGCTGGCGGTCATGCACAGCGCACCGCCAGCCCCTAACCTGTTCAAATGCCTGACGCGGTGACGGTCGCACAACCCTCAACGGTGAATCATCTGGTTCATCCGCTCCAGCACCGCCTGCGCCACTGCCTCGCCCAGGGCAAGACCTGCCTCGACATCGCTGCGGTAGTGGATGCCGGCCCAGATGCGGGATTCGCCCGCTTCTTTGGCCGCCGCCAGCAACATCTCGGCATCATCCGGAAAAAAGGCGCCTAAGGTCGTTGCGATAGCGTTGGAGACGCAAGCGTGGGCGGCCGGGTAGCTTGGGTGGTTTGGAACGGGAAAGAGCGCCGCCACTTCGGCGTCCAGGTGAGGCGGCCGGATCTGCCAATAGGTATATTTGGTATGGAAGCAGGCGACGCTGGCATCGTAGGCGGTGATAGCCAGGGCAGCATTGATGAGCGCGGCACGGGGTGCGTCGTGGTCCGACCGCTGTTCAAAGAGCCGTGTGTTGACATGGCGATACCAGTAAGGATAGGCGGCATCAAAAGAGTGCCACATCATGGCCTTGGAGACGATGGGGAAGGTGCGCGTGATCGTCTTGATCTCGGTCAAGTCGGCCAGCATCTGTTCCGAATCGTAGGCCGGCGGGGGAGGCGACAGATAATCAGCGGGGGAGGCGATCACCCAGGTGCGCCAGGCGCCGGCCAACGGCGTCACCGGGTTTTGGCCCACCCATTTGCCGGGGCCGGTTGGGATTTCGCCGGTCCATTCGGCGTCGGCGCCGTCGTTCATCGCCCACTCGATCACTTTTTCGCCCACGGCGCGGCCCAAAGATAAGCCCGCTTCTACGTCGCTGGGGTAATTCACGCCAGCCAAAACCCGTGATTGCGCTGCTGCTTCGGCCTTGGCGGCAAAGAGATCAGCTTCATCTGGGAAGAGATAGCCAAGAATGGTCGCAGCGGCGCCGGCGGCCGCGGCATGTTCAGACGGATAGGAGGGGCTGTTGGGCATCGCGATCAGGGTCTGTACACCGTTGGGGCGAGGCCGGTTGTAGGCATACTTGGCGTCCCAGGTGGCAATGATGGCATCGTAGATGGCGACGTTGAGCAAGGTAAAACTGCGCGTCACGCGCGGGTTGGGTGGCCCGGCGCTATACTTGTTGACGATCTCTTCGATCCAGCGATAGGAGGGCGAGCCGGCATCCCAGTAGGTAATCTGCGCCCGGTCATCCGCAGCGGCGGACGCAACCCTCGCTTGCAGCTCGGCCAGTTCGGCCCCGGTGGCGGCTGCGCCCGGCGGGGGAGGCGGGCGCAGCGCGTCGCTGGAGGCGAGCACCCAGGTCTGCCACCGGGCGGCTTCAGGGGCGATCTGCGGGCTGTTCATCTGCGGCTGGCTGCCCGTCTGGGGTTGGAAGTTGGGGTCGATAGCCATCGCGCAGCCGGCGAGCAGCGCCAGGCAAACCATGATGGCCAATACGGTCGATACACGTTTCACGGTTGGTTCTCCTTTCCTGAATCAGGATACTTTGCTTCCAGTTCCGCTAACTTTTCCTCGACAAACGCCAACAGCGCCGGCCAGGTACGGAAGTAGAGCGCCTCGCCGGTGAGCACATGTTGCACCCGCCCGCGGATTTCGGCCTGGTCCGCAGCCACCGGTTCGACCCACAGACGCAAGGTGAAGAGGTGGGTGCGCCGGAAGGGGTGGTCAGGGATTCGGTCGGTCACTCTCCTATGCACAATCGAGAATTGTCACTTGCATAAATAAGACAAAGCAACCGGTACATCGGTAGCACCACAGAAAACCGAGGAGTGCGTCGCACGGACAATTGTTCTCCTATACTTCTAGCCTGTTTGCCGCCCGTGCGATGCACTTTACGATTGGACGGAGCGCCACCCCCATGGGTTTTTAGCGGTAGATTACCAGTTAACATCAATATCGACTTGATTAGTCACCGCAATGTCTGGGGGGGCATCTCTAGGATACAAGGTGACAATGGCAACCAGATTTTCCTTTCCCCCATGTCTTGTGTACTTACCGATGTCAAATCGGCTGGTCAACTCGTAATATTCGCCGCCTTCAGGTGTAATCTGTAGCTGCTGAAAGGGTGTATTCATGATTCGATCATCTGTAGCTCCGCGGCGGAGACGCTCCAATTTACCGCCAGAACTAATGGCATAAAAATCAAGTTCGTCCTCTCGCTCGACAAGGTATCCTCTGAGCAGATGTGGGACATCCTTGTGCTGGCGATCAAAGTGTGACCAAGCGACTGTCACGCTTACGGTAACTGTCTCAGTATGGTCTGAGTGGCTGGAAACATCCAGCCGAGCACGTGTAATAGATGCCATAACGAAATCTCCTGTTCAATAAGTGTATACTCTGACTATTGTCGTACACTCAGTGATCCACATCAGTGATCCACAATCGTACGGTGAAGCAATGCATGTGCCGATACGAGTGATCCAGCAAGTAGAGAGGTCACAACCATAGAATAGTAAAGGTGTTGTTCCAAAAGCGATCCGAAATGGGTAGCCTGAGGGGCAATATTGGCGAAGAAATGAGGAAAAAACGATCCCAGGCGATCCCGGCTGATCCCTACATATCACACGATTATCCTGGCCCAGCCGGATGATGTTGACAACTGGGATGATGCAGATGCACAATTTGCCAACTATACCCACCTCGCTATAATGCCAACATGGGTACTGTCGCAGGGATACAGAGGGAGTTTGCCAGGTGAGGAGGGGGCAACGATGCCAAATCGTCAGCGGAATGGGCGGCTCGATGAACAGACAGTCACCTATACGCTGCTCAAAGATGGAAAATTCTATATTATCGAGAATGTACCCGCCCGCGTCGATGTGGAGACAGGTGAACAATACTTTGCACCGCAGACGGTGGAACGGTTGCAGCAGACGATTTGGAGCCAACGCAAACCGGTCCGTGTACTGGAAACACCTGTCTATGAGTTTGTCGCGTAACAGCTGCGCTTTGAATCAGTGGAATTCTTGCAAGAACCGGATGGTGTTCCGCATAGCAGTCTCATCGACTCGATTTAGCAAGTTGAGGACAAGGCGGAGCAACAGGTGGAATTGATCACCTTGAAGCTGGGGTGAGACGATGAGGCCGGGGAATTCACGACCCTCTTCGTAGAAAGCGTCAGCTAAAGGAACGAAATCTTTCAGGTACAATTTGATGGCCACGGCGGTCTGGCTTAGGCCTGATTGGGTCGGGAGATGATTCCATCTTTCCCAAGTTGTAATCCAGTGCGTTGCAACACATGTTCGATTCGATTTGCTTCGATCAACGCTTCAATCTCGGCCTGATGGTCAATATAGTAGCTGATGGCATCGTATACAGCCGCCGCGGCGAGATGGGGATAGTCGCGGAGAATCTCCTCGACCGTCATCCCCGCCTTGTAATACCCTGCGATCAAGCGTACACTGATGCGGGTGTTTTCAATTACCGGCTCACCCCCACAGACTCCGGGGATACGCACAATATGGGGGTGCTCCGTGCGCTGGACCTGCGTTTGCTCAACACAGGACAGAACCGCTTCGGCTGTCGATTGTCTAGCTCCCATTGTTGCTCACCTCTACATCCAAACTCACAGACCATCACTCTAGCAGCGACGTGTGCATTCGTCAAACAGAATTGGCATTCGCATGATACACTGACAAGCCCGCAGAATCAGTAGGCCAACTCCACTAAGAGCGCCTTCGCCTCTTGCAGATCCGCCGTGTCAAACCCCTCGGTAAACCAGCCGTAGATCTCGGCCAGGCGGGTGCGAGCCTCATCCCGCCGGCCCTGCCGCTGCCAGAGACGGCAGAGGCTCATTACCGCTCGCAGCTCGAATGACCTGGCCGCTTGGGTACGGGCAATCTCGATGGCCTGGTCGAATGACGCTTCGGCCTCGGCATATCGCTCGTGTTGCACCAGCCATTCCCCCCGCAACCGGTGCAACTCGGCGTCGCCCGAGCGCTGGCCGGATTGCTCGGACATGGCAAAGCCTTCGTCGAGGGTGGCGGCGGCGTCCTCCCACTGGCCGGCCTGCATCTGCGCCTCCGCCAGCCAGGCCAGGCGGTGGGTCTGGAACATGGTGTGATTGGCAGCCTTGAACTCATCAATACCATTGCGCATCAGAGCAATTCCTTCGTCGAGTCTGCCCTGTTGCGCCAATACCCAGCCCTGGATTACCAAATCTTCAATGCGCGAAGTCTGAATGCCGCCGTATTGGACATCTAGGGCGCTCATCCGCCCGGCGTGCTTAGCCACTCGCTCGGTGGCGCGGATGTACCGCTCAACTAATGATGCAAAAAACAATGCAATTGATAGCTGCATGGGATCGCCCACTCGCTCCGTCAGCGCGACCACCTCCGCGACTTTAGCACTTGCGCGGTTGGGGTAGCCTACGAGTAATAGTGCAAAGGCGAGATTGCTAGGAACCGCCGATGCAATCGAAACCATATGCACAGGTTCGGGATATATCGCTAGCGCCTCTTTATATGATGCTTCTGCGCGTTGAAGATGATCGAGTGCAACGGCTAGACGTCCAAGTTGCAGGTGACCCAATCCGCTGCCCTGATAAGCCCAGCAAACGAGCGACGGATCTTCCAGTTGGAGTGCTAGATTTAGCAACTGGTCGGCATGCTTAATCGCTTTGTCCATTTTCCCCGATGCGCCAAAGAACTGGCGTAGCCGTTGATGACCTCGAAACTTTAGTTTGGCCTGGTCGATCTGAGGTAAAAGCGCCTCAATTTGCATGTTAACTCCGGCAGTTTCAGGCACTGCAAACCCGCGGAAAACCGCTAGGCTCTCAGCCTTCGCCAGCAGCATGGCGAATTCCTGATCCATCCTCTGAGCCGTTTTGGGCAACTGCTTGTGCAAGACCAAACCGGCATCGAGCAATTCAGTAGCGCCAGCGTGGTCGAACCGGTGGACGGCAACATCAGCTGCGCGTTGATAATAGCGTATTGCCTGCTCCGGCGCACCGGCATACTCATGATGTGCTGCCAACTGCGCGCTCACCGCATCCAAATCATCCGCATAGACCCGTTCGAGCGCCCGCGCCACCCGCCGGTGCAGCAGGGGGCGCTGCACCGGGCTGATCGACCCATACGCCACCTCGCGGATGCGGTCATGGCTGAAGTCATAGGCCTGGCCGCCCTGGGTGCGGACAATTCCGCGTTGCCACAGCTCGTCCAGGTTGCGCACGACCTCGCTTTCCTCGTCTTCGCTGGCCGCCTGTAACAGACCGAAGGTGAACGAGCGCCCAATGGCCGCGGCCAGGCTCGC
>QEUW01000332.1 GCA_003577005.1 Chloroflexota bacterium
CGCAGCGCCGCCACCGGCAACAAAGTCTTGTCAGCGGTGCGTGGCACCCTGCGCGCCGCCTGGGATCTGGACCAGCTGGACACCGACGCCTACATGAAAGCCATCAGCATCAAGGCCATCCCCGGCAGCAGACCCGACCAGGCCGCTGGCCGGGCCCTGGCGCCCGGCGAGTTCACCGCCCTGCTGCGCGTCTGCTCCGCCGACCGCACCCCAGCCGGCGTCCGTGACGCCGCCCTGGTGGGGCTAGGCGTGCTGGCCGGCTTACGCCGGGCCGAACTGGCCGGCCTACAAGTGGAGGATTACCGTAGGGGCGAACTGCATTCGCCCACTACTGGGGTCCTGTGGGTCAGAGGCAAGCGCAACAAAGAGCGCACCGTCCCGGTCGCCGCCGGCGTCAACGACGCCCTCGCCGACTGGCTCCACTTGCGTGGAGATTGGCTGGGGCCACTCTTCACTGTCATTCTCAAGAGTGGGAAGATGCAACAACAGGGCATCAGCGAGGCCGCCATCTACAAGATCTTCCAGAAACGAGCGGACCAGGCCGGTGTCAAAGCCTTCAGCCCTCATGATCTTCGCCGCACCTTCGCCGGCGACCTCCTCGACGCTGGCGCTGACATCGCTACCGTCCAAAAGCTCATGGGCCACGCTAGCGTCTCCACCACCGCCGGCTACGATCGGCGAGGCGAACGTGCCAAACACACCGCCATCGGCAAACTCCACATGGCCTGGACCCGCCGCTACACCGATTAAGCCACTTCCATTCTTGCCGGTACAAGCACCACCTTGCGGTTGTTGCTCGGGTGAATACGACACGCAACCAAATGACGTAGTTGCCAACTAAACCGCAGACGGTGGACAAGAAGAAGTCTCTTGTCCTAGGATCGCAAATTGATATTCAACTTGGACAGGAATCCCTCATGTTTGAGCGCAACCGGGTTCGGCGTGTCGTGCCACGAACAGCACCGGACGTCGAGGCGACCGGGCCGCAACCGCAGCCAGACAATCAGAGGTCACAGAGATCTGATTTTGTCACCCTCGCTTGCCCATCCTGTGGGGGCACGCTCCAGATCACCAAAGAGATTGACCGCTTTGCCTGTTCCTATTGCGGCAACGAGCACCTCGTGCGCCGCGAAGGGGGGCTGGTCTACCTCGCCCCCATTGCTGAGGATATTCGGCACATTCGTGGCGGCGTGGACAAGACTGCCGCCGAACTGGCCGTGGCCAGGCTCACCAAGGAAGCGGCTGCGTTGGAGCAAACCTTCACCATGCTTGCAGAGTGGGACGACGATGAATGGCTGCCCCCCTCTCCGCTGGAGAAGTGGGCGCCGGTGCTCACCTTCGTCCTGCCCAGCTTGATGACGATCCTGCTCGGCTTGTACCCCGCCACCCCGCTCGCCACCCTTGCCTGTCTTGGGATCCCCGTTAGTTTCTTCGGCTGCATTGCTCTTACCTTGCTGCTTCGGAAAAAGCGAATGCGAGCGATCCACAAGATGCGGACTGCTGAGCTATCCGAGCTAGAGGCGATGCTCGGCCAGAAACAGCAACTCCTGGCGAGGAACCGGCTCATCGTCGATGGGTAGAAACTGGTTAGCAGCCCCATGGGCTATAAGAGAAAGACAATGGACACACTGACAGAGCCAGAACATAAATTCGAGCAAGCCATGATTGCTCTCTATCAAACGGCAATAGATGAATGCAACTATAGGGCAACGCGTTTTCTTCAAATGGTGCTTGAGCACGGTGGTCTAGCCACTGCACGTACATTGCTTGCAACAAACATTCCATCCGAAGGATTTACGCGTCTGTGGGAATGCAGACGGCTTGATCTAACCTTGGAAGCCCAAATACTTAGACCAGAGTTTACTGAACTATTTACGGAAGAGCAAAAGGCTACCGCGGCCCAGCGGCTAAAAGAGTATGGGTATCAATTCTAGAATACCGATGAGCAAGTATGATCCACTCCGTGAATGGCTGGCAAATGCACCTGTCCACAGCGGAGAAGAGACCCTGAGTTTCAGTCAAATCGAAATTCTCCTGGGTTTCAGTTTGCCAGCTAGTGCCACACATCATCGTGCCTGGTGGGCGAACCCGTCATCGGATGGTTATCATCCCTATGCTCAGTCGTGGCTTGTGGCTGGCTGGCAGGTTGATACGGTCGATCAGAGCCAGCAGTGGGTTCGGTTTCGGCGTCGCAAGAAAACGCAGTGAGGAACAATTCAGGAGACCATGATTGATGAGCAATTTCATCCGTGATCAGCTAACGGACTACTACCAACAAAAGGGCATCCACCCGGAACAATTCGATTGTCAGCACCAAGCCTTTTGCCGCTCTTTTGCTTGCCAAAATGACATGACCGAAGCCAAGATGAGCATGGTCGGGAGTCGTTATGGAACTGAGTATCCGAGGATTGTGGTAGTCTCTTTCGATCCCCCCAATCAAGGGAATTTTGTTCAGCCCCACCAGCGGACTACAACGTATATAACAGCAAAACACGAAACCGATAACTACAGCTCGAATCGCCCCAATCCTCATTGGGCAATCACATAAATAATCGTCAAAGACCTCTTATGCCTGTTCGGCTACAAAGCCCAAGCTGGGGCGGCAGTTGTTGAAGAAAGTTACTCAGGCCGTCCGATTGAAAACATCTCGCCGTACTTCGCCCACGTTAACGTGGCTAAGTGTTCTATGAATCACGTGGCTAAACGCCAGGCTCATAGGAAGGTCCATCAGATTTGCAGTCATTCCTACTTGAGGGGCGAACTTGCAATCTTGCAGCCTGAGATTTTGATCTCGCAAGGCAACGCTACCAACGAGATCTTGAGCATCTTGTTGCTCGGCGACCATTTTTCAGCAAATGATCTCCCGGCCGTGAGACAGGTCAATGTAGGGAAAAAATCGACCGTGTGGCTCCTCATGCACCATCCTGCCCGGCAGATTGTCAAGATTCGGCAGTACTGGAACTTCTATCTCGCTGCGGTGGAAGAGTGGAAGAAGGCATGGACCAGTTAAGCCAGTTGGCAGCATTACTGAAACAGCACAATGCGATCACGAATGAAATCGCCTGGCTGATCGGACGACCGGCTGAGCTGGGGCATATTGGTGAATATCTGGCAGCCAACATCTTTGAGATTGAACTATCCGCATCAGCTACCTCCAAAAGCATCGATGGCTACTTTGCGGACGGTCCACTTGCTCAACGCTCTGTCAACATCAAGTGGTATGGGAAATGGGAATGTCTCCTCGACATCACACCGCATGCGCTGCCCGATTACTATCTGGTGCTGGCTGGCCCCAAATCGGCAGCCATCTCCTCTCGCCACACAACTCGTCCACGGGTGATCCACTACGTCTTTCTCTTTGATGCTGCTCACCTCTATGCTAGGCTAATAGCACGCAAAGTCAAGATTGGCATTGCCACCAGTGTTGCCCAGCACCTCTGGCAAGAGGCCGAGATCTATCCAACCCAACACAATCAGACACTCTTGCTGACCGAAGCTCAAAGACAGTGGCTGGCATTGTTTGCAGGCGGCGAACCCGATCAATAGGATGAGGGGCAGCGGCCTACAGCCTCAGACCGGTGGCTGCGGCACATGATAGCACGAAACGAGATCGTTCGATTACTGCCCGGTCGGTGGATAGCGAGCTGAGCAGGATTTTGGCTCTTTTTTAGCACAACGCGAAGGATTCCGGAGCTTCCTGACGATAAAGTAAGTAAGCTCCAAATCTACTTGCCCATTGACCCTGCGCTTCTGTAGAGAAGTAAGTACGTATTCATCAGCAGATCTCAAGACGGAGGGTTATTGGGCGGCTACACAGCGGCGATGACAAAGCAGCCAAACCACAAGTTGGGTGATATGCAAAGGTAGGAACTCAATGCGCCTCGGTTCTTTCCAGATCCTTGTTGCACTGCTAACAGCGATTGCCATTCAATTACCTGGGATCCCATCTGCAACCGCTGCCCCTTTGCCACAAGATCTACCTCAAGCAAAGGCTCCATCTGCGGCCATCGAGCTGGATCTTCACCATGATGGCGTTAGCGCAAAGCTGCGCCGGATAGATTTTTGGGACGGCTATGTCGTCTTTGTGGGCACAGCCACCACCACGAATCGCTCTGACTGTTTACTGCGCAGTGATTTTGTCTTACAGCTTGGTGATATTCGCTATTAAGCAGCAGAGCGCACGACGACCCGCGCTGCGTACGGGATAGATTCTCCTGGCTCAGGCTTTTTTAGTTTGTGTCTATCCCAAGGTGAGAGCCGAACTCTTTTATTGCCTTTCTTTGCACCCGTCAATGGTAACAAAGCTCAACTTATCTACGAGGACCAGGCAGTACCTCTATCGCATTCGCTTACAGAACTCAGTCTCGCTATAGCTACGCCTGTTCCTACCGCAACGCCCACTTCGACCTCAACACCTACGCCGACGGCGACGCCTACTGCGACCTTTACCCCCGCCTCAGTTGCTGCCATTGCCGGTACGCCATCTTCATTTTCACTGCCGTTGCCGTCGCAGGCCAGTTCCATCTTTCGCATGGGTGAAGTCAGCAACCAAGGTGTCAAATTTTCTTTAGAGCGGATCGATTTCTGGACAACATTACCGGATGGCGCCCGCCCTACCAAAGACATCTTTGTTGTCTTTACAGGTCTCCTTTCAGCACTTGATACAGGCAGTAGTACGCACTGTGTCGGTGGATCAGACGTCGAGTTGCATATTGGGGCTTCGGTTTACCAGATGGATAACATGCGGTCCGTCAATCGCTTCTACCAGTCAGATTTTCCTGGTTACATCCTTCCTCAGTGTGTCAGCGGTGAGCCGCAAACGACCTTTTTTATCTTTGATGCAAAAGTAACTACAGATCCGATCCACCTCTTCTTCCATGCTGCGCAGTTGGATATAGATAGCTCTCTATCACACCTGGCTCCGGTGGCAGCGATCACGGCAAATTCTGCTGCCATACAGGCTCAATTGCCAACCGTGACACCAGATTTGGCATCTCCAGTGGGCTTGCTAACGATCACTGTCACGGCGAACAGAAATGCGAATCTGCGAGCCGGGCCATCCACAGAACATGAAGCGGTCGCTACAGTGCCGGCTGGGCAGAATCTAGCGGTGGTTGCTACCAATGAGGATGCCTCTTGGTATTTGCTGGATACCGGAGCGTGGATTGCTGCTTTCCTGGTCGATCCTGCCAACGATCTATCCGAGCTGTCTAGGTTGCCAGTCCATGGTGCCGCAAATCAATCATCGGCCACACCGTCAAGCAGCGGTCTGGACGTGTTCAACGATCCGAACCGGGTGTGTGACGCACTCGTTGATGAAGGTTGGGTTCCACTGGCGGATCGCCTAGCAAAGTGGAGCAGCATCGATGGTGAGGGGTATCTATATTCATGCGTTACAGATTCAATCCAGGTGACTCCCGGTGGATTTTCGCAGGTAGGAGACGTACCCAATACGATGGCGAAACGATCGTGATTGCCGGCAGCAATGATGCTGGCGACTGGCTGCAACTGGATGATGGTCGCTGGGTCGCCACCTTTCTGGTCGATGGTTTGCCTGCGTCCATCCCCACCCTGCCGCCGACTCCGACGCCAACGCAAACGCCAACACCGAATGCAACACGAACGGCCGCTGCCGAAAGAGGTGCGCAAGCTACAGCCACAATCCAAGCGTATGTCAATGTACCACCCAAAGGGACCTGGTGTGGCCAAAATGGAAGGATCGGCGTCTGTGTTGGTGATTTTCGATATACAAACAGGATTGACTACACTGCGGCCCCTAACAACGGACGCTTTGTCGCCTTCGGGCTCGGCGTTGTAAATGGTAGAAGCGTAACCATCGCGGCAAACCCCAATAATGTTACGGTTGTCATGGAAAATGGAAGAACGTTCGCCTACCACAATACCACCTATTCTTACTGGGCGACCCCTCTGGGGCATGTCGAGATCGCACCTGGCAACAACGCCGAAGGTGGGCTGGTATTTTTGGTGCCCAATGACGTTGCCATACGCAAGGTGATCTACCGCGGTGGACTGTTTGAATCCCCCATCGAAATTGACTTGTTCGAACCGCCAAAGTCCGAGTGAGACGGGACGGACCTTCACAAGCAAGATGAGGTTTGGAGATACCACGTGGATGAAAAGCGCACTGTCGAAGTTAACGGAATGACGATTGAGTTTCGCGGTGATGCAACACTCGCAGCAGGAGCATTGCGCGCATTTGTAGGGACGACCCCTCTGGATTCACAGGTCGATACCCTGCCCATGCCGCTTGGCCCATCCTGGTTACGGTTGTGCGTCCGGCTGCTGCGGTGGTATCGTGTCAGAATTTCGCCGCGGCTTGGCCAGCGCTGCGTTTTTGAACCAAGTTGTTCTCGCTACGCGGAACTCGCCCTTCGCCGCCGCGGGTTTATCATGGGCAGCTTGCTCACAATCAGCCGCCTTTATCGCTGCCGCCCGGGCGCTGGCGGCATGGATATGCCATGAGTGATACAGAAAGGGACAAATATGCAATACATCGTCGAGCCGATTGGCGCACAGTTTTCGAATAACGATCTCACAGCTTTGGCAAAACGCTTCAATGCTCGCGCCTCAGAAGGATATCGTTTTCACTCCGTGTTTCAAGTATCTCAGCCCGGCTGCCTGGGTCTAGGACAACCTACGATTACATACCTCGCGGTCTACGAGAAGCAAGAAACGCAGAAAACGAAATAGGTTGGCATCTTGGTCTTGTGTTATAGTTGTTCCATCGGATGCTTTCCACCGCGCAAAAAGCCCAATAACCTGGCGACTGGGCTAGTCGCAAAGTCAAGTAGTCCAATTCATCCAAAATTCACAAGATTGTAAGACAAATGTCAGATTCTATTTGACCCGAACCCGTGCTATACTCTTGTCAACAAAAAATGCCGGTCAGGTGACTAACCACCCGCCGGCCACCCACTGCTGAGGCACCAACAGTAGGCGTTGGTCAAAGTCTACCACACTTCCTGGCAAGCCGCACACCCTCAGCCGTGACCAAAACCGCTGCGGGTGTTCTCAGTTCCGCACGCCAGCCCCATTGTGCGCCCAATCTCGCACGCAACCACAGACTACGGACCATGGATCCAACCCAACTCAACTGGATCGCCAACTTCATCTGGGGCATCGCCGATGACGTGCTGCGCGACCTCTACGTGCGCGGTAAGTACCGTGACGTCATCCTCCCCATGACCGTCCTGCGCCGCCTCGATGCGGTGCTCGAACCGAGCAAGCAAACCGTGCTCGACATGAAGCTGCTGCTCGACAACGCCGGCATCACCAACCAGGATGCCGCCCTGCGCCAGGCCGCCGGCCAGGCTTTCTACAACACCTCCCCCTTCACCCTGCGCGACCTGCGCGCTCGCGCCAGCCAACAACAGCTGCGCGCCGACTTCGAAGCCTATCTCGACGGCTTCTCGCCCAACGTCCAGGAAATCCTCGACAACTTCGAGTTCCGCAACCAGATCCCCCGCCTCTCCCGCGCCGACGCCCTCGGCACGCTCATCGAAAAGTTCCTCGCACCGGACGTCAATCTCAGCCCGCACCCTGTCCTCAACAATGATGGCTCGGTCAGGCAGCCCGGCCTCGACAACCACGCTATGGGCACCATCTTTGAGGAACTGGTGCGCCGCTTCAACGAGGAAAACAACGAGGAGGCCGGCGAGCACTGGACACCCCGCGACGCGGTCCGGCTCATGGCCCGCCTCATCTTCCTGCCCATTGCCGACCAGATCGAGTCCGGCACTTACCTGATCTACGATGGCGCCGGCGGCACCGGTGGCATGTTGACCGTCGCCGAGGAAACGCTCCAGCAGCTCGCCCAAGAACATGGCAAACAGGTGGCCATCCACCTCTTTGGCCAGGAGATCAACGCCGAGACCTACGCCATCTGCAAGGCTGACCTGCTGCTCAAAGGCGAAGGCGAAGCCGCCGACAACATCGTCGGCGGCCCCGAACATTCCACGCTCGCCAATGATGCCTTCCCCTCGCGCACCTTCGACTTCATGCTCTCTAACCCACCTTACGGCAAGAGCTGGAAAAGCGACCTCGAACGCATGGGCGGCAAAGAGGGGCTCAAGGACCCCCGCTTCCTCATCGAACACGCCGGCAACCCCGAATACTCGCTCGTCACCCGCTCCAGCGACGGCCAGTTGCTCTTCCTCGCCAACCTGGTGAGCAAGATGAAACATGACACCCCTCTCGGCAGCCGTATCGCCGAGGTGCATAACGGTTCCTCGCTCTTTACCGGCGACGCCGGCCAGGGTGAGAGCAACATCCGCCGCTGGATCATAGAAAACGACTGGCTCGAAGCTGTCGTCGCCCTGCCGCTCAACATGTTCTACAACACCGGCATTGCCACCTATATCTGGGTGATCAGCAACCGCAAACCCGCCCACCGCCAGGGCCACGTGCAGCTCATCGACGCCACCCAGTGGTACAAACCGTTGCGCAAGAACCTGGGCAAAAAGAATTGCGAACTCGCCGAAGCGGACATCCGCCGCATCTGCGACACCTACCTCGCCTTCCAAGAGACCGAGCATTCCAA
>QEUW01000333.1 GCA_003577005.1 Chloroflexota bacterium
ACCGGGATCGACGCCGTAAGCTGGGCCAGAGAGGTCGAACGCCGCGGCGCCGGTGAGATCCTGCTGACGTCGATGGATGGCGATGGCACCAAGGAAGGCTATGATGTGTCGCTCACCCGCGCTATCAGCGATGTCGTCACGATCCCCGTGATCGCCAGCGGGGGGGCCGGCCATCCCGACCACTTTGTCGCTGCGTTGACGGAGGGCGGAGCCGCCGCCGCGCTCGCCGCCAGCCTCTTTCACTTCAAAGAACTCTCGATCATGGAGGTGAAAGAGCATTTACGCCGGGCGGGGGTTCCTGTGCGCATGCCGCTTGCGAGTGCGGCATGAGCGAAGCGATCTCCGCCACCGAACTATTTCAGTTGGTCAGGTTCGATGCCAGTGGCCTCGTGCCGGCTATTGTGCAGGATGTTCGGACCCGGCAAGTGTTGATGATGGCGTGGATGAATGCCGAAAGTCTGCGCCAGACGCTGGTCACCGGGGAGACGGTCTTCTGGAGTCGCAGCCGCCAGGAACTCTGGCACAAAGGCGCCACCAGCGGTAACGTCCAGCGTGTGATGGAGGTACGCATAGACTGCGATGGAGATACCCTGTTGATCCTGGTCGATCCAGCCGGCCCCGCCTGCCATACTGGCGCGGTGAGTTGTTTCTTCCGTTCAGCGCAAGCACCCAAACCAGAACACCCAATCCCATGAGCCAAATTCTGCACGACCTGTTTGCCACCATCGAGAGCCGAAAGAAAAATCCGCCCCGTGGCTCCTACACTGCTCATCTCTTTGTCGAGGGCGAAGATGAGATCCTCAAAAAGCTGGGCGAAGAAGTCATCGAAGTGATCGTCGCCGCCAAGGGGCAGGGCAATGAACGCCTTGTTTCTGAGATGGCTGACCTCTTCTACCACTCCCTCGTATTGCTGGCAGCTCGTGATCTACAACTGGCCGATATAGAGGCCGAACTCTCCAGACGTATGAAGTAGAAGCGAGCGCGCAAGCAATCGCTGTCGTAAGATAATTAGGGTAGACAAGTAGGCAGGTAGACATGCCGTGCTCCCTGTCTACCTGCCTACTTGTGTCCCTGTCTGCCCGCTGGCGCAAAGCACATCTCTCTAGACTCTCTATTGGTAAACCCTTTGACAAGTGATACAATGAAGCCCGGCGACCCGTGTGAGAGCTTAGACGAGGAGACGACGCAATGGTGATGGAAATTCGGGAGCGGGCGCGGCGCCAGCCCACCATCAACGGTATAAATGGCCGGTCGCGGGCGGATACACTGTTTGTCAAAGAAGCGCTGACTTTCGATGATGTGTTGCTAGTGCCGGGTTATGCCGAAAAGCTGCCTTCTGAGGTGGACCTGCATACCCGCCTGCACGAGCGGCTGGCGCTCAATATTCCCGTGGTGAGCGCAGCGATGGATACGGTGACGGAGAGCGAACTGGCGGTTGCCCTGGCGCGCCAGGGTGGGCTGGGTGTGATCCACCGCAACCTGACGCCCGAACAACAGGCCGAAGAGGTCGATAAAGTCAAACGCAGCGAAAGCGGCATGATCGTTGACCCTATCACCCTGACACCCGATGCCACGCTGGGCCAGGCCGAAGCGCTCATGAGCCGCTATCACATCAGTGGTGTGCCCATCACCGACGAGGCGGGCAGGCTGGTCGGTATCCTCACCAATCGCGATGTACGTTTTGCCGCCGACTATGGTCGCCCCGTCCGCGATTATATGACCAGCGAAGGGCTCATCACCGCCCGCATCGGCACCACACTGGCCGAGGCGCAGGAGATCCTCCACCGCTACCGCATCGAGAAGCTGCCCCTGGTGGATGACCACGGTCTGCTCAAAGGGTTAATTACCTACAAAGACATCCTCAAGCGCGAAGCCTATCCCCAGGCCGCCAAAGACGAGCGGGGACGGCTGTTGGTAGCCGGAGCCATCGGCGTGGGCGAAGCAGGGTTGGCGCGGGCCGCAGCGCTCGTCGAAGCCGGCGTTGATGCCGTTGCCATCGACACCGCTCACGGCCACAGTAAAGGGGTGGTCGAAACGATCCGGGCGCTACGCAGCCGTTTCCCCGAGGTGGTCATCCTGGCCGGCAACGTAGTGACGCCCGATGGCGTACGCCTCCTGGCTGAGGCCGGGGCAAACGTGGTCAAGGTGGGCGTCGGGGCCGGCTCCATCTGTACGACGCGCATTGTGAGTGGCGCCGGGATGCCCCAACTGACCGCCATTGCCGATTGCGCCGAAGCCGGGCAGCAACTCGGTGTCGCGGTCATCGCCGATGGTGGTATTCGCTACAGTGGCGACATCACCAAGGCGCTGGCTGCCGGTGCATCAGCGGTTATGCTGGGCAGTCTGCTGGCCGGTCTCCACGAATCGCCGGGCGAGATCGTCATTCACGAGGGGCGTTCGTTCAAGGAATACCGTGGCATGGGCAGCCTGGCCGCCATGCGGGGCCGGGCGCGCGACCGCTACCAGACCGGCCAGGGCGACCACGCCAGCCCTGATGTCGGCGGTAAACTGGTGCCTGAAGGGATCGAAGGGCAGGTGCCCTACAAGGGCCATCTACGCGACTTTATGTTCCAACTCATGGGCGGTCTGCGCAGCGGCATGGGCTATGTGGGCGCCGCCAGCATCCCTGATCTCTGGCAGAAGGCGCGCTTTGTCCGCATCAGCGCCGCTAGCTACCAGGAGAGCCACCCGCACAGCATCACCATCACCAAAGAGGCGCCCAACTATCAGATCCCGCAGGGGTCGTCGCGCCGGGTTTGAGATATAACCAGCAGGAGTTTCTGATGGCACTCACCTTGGAATATCCACGTTCGCCTGAGGCAGTGGCCGAAGTATTCTGGTTGGCGTTCAAATCGCTTGCTGAAGTAGAGCAGCGTGCGGTGTTAGAGCGTCTGTTGCAAACGCCGGTGCCAAGACTAAAGACCAAACTTGCACCGCAACCGGCCGACCATTTGCCTCAGCTGAGTGGCATTGTCGCGCTCGGCGGAGATGCTGTTGAAGATTCCGAGCGGCTCTATGACCTCGATACCAAATAACCAGGCAACCGAGGAACCTAATGAGTGACCAAGCGCGCGCGCGGTTTACCGGCAAAGCCGCACTTGTTACCGGCGGCGGCACGGGGATCGGTGCCGCGATTGCCGAACAGCTTGCCGCAGAAGGGGCCGCCGTCGCCATCTGCGGGCGCCGGGTTGAGGTATTGAACGCCACGGCAGAACGGCTCAACGCCGCCGGCTACACTGTAGTTGCCGTGCCGGGGGATGTGGCCGTCGATGTGTCCGCCATCGTGCGTACAGTGGTGGAGAAGCTGGGGCGGCTGGATGTGCTGGTCAACAATGCGGCGCGCTCGGGCGGTGTGAGTGTGGGTGAAATGGCGTCACAGATCTGGCGCGAGGTGATGGCGGTCAACCTGGACGCTGCATTTGAGCTCGTGCATCACGCGCTTCCTCACCTGATCGCCAGCCGAGGCGCTATTCTGCACATCAGCAGCATCAGCGCTGTCGCCGGTGAGTTTGACGATGTGGCATACGCGGCCAGCAAAGCCGGGCTGGAAGGCTTTAGCCGGCGGCTGGCGCTCGAAGTGGCCGAGCACGGCGTGCGCTCCAATGTCATCCGCCCCGGGCTGATCCAGACCGAGGTCTTTGCCGCCATGCCCAGCGACTTCTTCGATACCCAGATCCCCATGATCCCGCTGCGCCAGATCGGCCAGCCGGAGGATATTGCACGCGCAGCCGCCTTTCTCTGTTCCGACGAGGCCCGCTTTATTACCGGCGCCGTGCTCACGGTGGATGGTGGCGAGTCGGTGAAGTAGAGAGTGGTTTTCATGGATGTAAATAAGCAGCCCATTCGTAGTTAACAGCAATCAGTGATCAGTAGTCAGTAATCAGTTAATGATCAGTAAACAGTTAACAGTGTCCTGCATGAATGACTGTCAACTGATTACTGTTAACTGATAACTGATCACCTCAGAGAGGACTTACACCATGCCAGTGACAGCAGTCGTCGGCGCTCAGTGGGGAGATGAAGGGAAGGGGCGCATCATCGACTATCTGGCGCAACAGGCCGATGTGGTGATTCGCTTCCAGGGGGGCGACAATGCCGGCCACACGGTGATCAACGAATATGGCAAACATGCGCTGCACCTGATCCCCAGCGGCATCTTCAACCCAAACACCATGAATATCATCGGCTCCGGCTGTGTGGTCAACCCCCAGGCGTTGCTCGAAGAGATGGCGACACTGAAGGCTGCTGGCGTGGCTCTGGACAACCTCTGGATCAGCAACCGGGCGCAGATTGTCATGCCCTATCACCGGCTCATCGATGCGCTGGAAGAAGAGTCGCGTGGTCTCGACACCATCGGCACCACCCGCCGCGGGATCGGTCCTGCCTATGCCGACAAGGCGGCGCGCTCCGGTCTGCGTATCGGCGACCTGCTCCAGCCCGACTGGTTGGAAGGCCGGCTGGACAATGCGCTGCGCACGGCCAATGAGCGGATCCGCATCCTGGGCGGCAAGCCGGTCGATGGGCAGGAACTCTTTGCCCTCTGCATGGAATTTCGCGAGCAGTTGGAGCATCGCATCATCGACACTGTGCCGGTGCTGCGCCGGGCGCTGGCCGAGGAGCGTCACATCCTGCTCGAAGGGCAACTCGGTGTCATGCGCGACCTGGATTGGGGCATCTATCCCTATGTTACCAGCAGCAACCCGACGGCGGCGTTTGCTACTTCGGGCGCAGGTCTGCCGGCGCGCACGCTCGACCGGGTCATCGGTGTGGTCAAAGCCTACAGCACTTGCGTGGGTGATGGCCCTTTCCCCGTGGAGTTGAAAGATGCTGACGGTGACCGCCTGCGCGAGATCGGGCAGGAATATGGCGCGACCACGGGGCGCCCGCGGCGTTGTGGATGGTTCGATGGTGTGGCGATCAACTATGCCGCCTGGCTCAACGGCATGACCAGCATCGCCGTTACCAAGCTGGACGTTCTGGACACTTTTGCTACGCTGAAGATCTGCACCGGCTACCGACTGCCGGGCGGCGATATCGTCACCGACACATTGCCGGATACGCCGGTACTCAACGAGGTCACACCCGTCTACGAGGAGTGGGAAGGTTGGCAGACTTCGACGACAGAGTGCCGGCGCTGGGCTGACCTGCCCTCGCAAGCACAGCGCTACATCAAACGGATCAGCGAACTGGCCGGTGCGCCGGTCTCCCACGTCGCAGTCGGCCCTGCCCGCGAGCAGATGTTTGTCGTGTAGGAAAAGCAGTTCGCGGAGGACACAGAGGAGACACAGAGAGTGCAGAGAAGATCTTAGAAGTTGTTCTCCGTGCTCTCCGTGTCTTCTCTGCGTTCTCTGTGTAGCGCTTTTCGCTTTATCTTGTCCAGGCTAAACGCCAGGAGTGAGCTTGTGATTCAGACCCCGCGCGTGGCGATCCGCTACTGCACCCAATGCCGCTGGCTCTTGCGCGCCGCGTGGATGGCGCAGGAACTGCTGACAACGTTCGAGCAAGAGATCGGCGAGGTTGCGCTCATCCCCGGCAGCGGCGGCGTCTTTGAGGTCTTTGTTGGCGAGACCCGCATCTGGTCGCGCGGCGAAGAGGGGCGTTTTCCTGATATCAAAGAGCTCAAACAGCTTGTGCGCGACCGGGTGGCGCCCCACAAAGAGCTTGGCCACAGTGACCGGCGGCCGTGAATGTACAGTTCTTCATGATAAAGTCAGGTATCCAAGATCGCTTGTAACAGCGCCAAAATCTGGCGTGCGTACTCACCATTCGGGTCGAGTGTTGGATTGTAAATGGTGACATCCAACCCCACAAGGGCGGGCGACTGGGCCAGCGGTCGCACGAGCGCCGCAACTTCCGTCCACGTCAGCCCTCCCGGCATGGGGTAGTCCACAGCCGGCAATTCGTTTTTGTCTAGCACATCAAGGTCCAGATGTAGCCAGAAGTGGCCGGGGTCAAAGCGAAACCGTTCTTCGACTCCGGCGCCTGCGGCGGCGCAACCGTAGCGGCGGAGGGTCTCCGCATCATAGAGCGCCATCTTTGGCGCAACCGTGCGCGGGTCTGGCGCACCGTTGGCTGCGGCCTGAGCCTCATCGCGAAAGCCAAGCACGGTAACATCAGCCGGGTTGATCAAGGGCGGCGCCCCGGCAATATCCACCAGTCCGGCTGGCCCCAGCCCCGTCAGGATAGCCAGTTCCATATCAGCCGCTTCGCCCGTAGGTGACGATGAACCGTCGTAAAAGTCGAGATGGCCATCGACAAAGGCCAGCCCTGTGCGGCCGTACACATCGCGCAGCGCGGCGGCGACGCCGATAAGCAACGAGCAGCAGCCGCCGAGCACAAGCGGGCGCTGCCCGCTGCGCAGCAGATCGCCCACGGCGCGGCGGATAGTCGCCGTGGCAGCGCATAGATCGGCAAACCCAATGATACCGGTTGCCGGGTTGCGATGGGGATCGCTAATGGCAATGTCGAGATCGCCGGCATCCGCGGCGGTGACCGCATTGCCCAACCCGGCGCGGCGGAGGGCAGCGGGCATTCGTTCGACGCCAGTGAAACGACCAGTGCAGTCGAGAGGGGCGCCAATGATTGTAAAACGATTGATTCGTGTAGTCAAAAAGTCTCCCCCTTGTCTTGCTACCATTATGCTATCTACGTACGGCCAAAGAAATCTTTAGAGGCTGTTTGAAAAGAGTCGGTGCGTTGCACGCGCAGCGTGCGATGCACCTGGGCCGCCGGGCATTCCTGAGGTGCAACGCACCTTGCAGGTGCATCGCACCGGCGACGACGATTTTCAAGGTTGACTTGTGTTCTACTTCTAACTCCTCTTTTGGGGTGCGTCCGAAATTTTCATGCACAGGTGACTGTCCCTGGGCGCCAGCGTGTACAGCAGAGGGGTCGGGCTACGGCGCCCAGGGGCAGGTCTGCGTGACACCCTTCTCGGAAGGGGGCGCAAGATGGCTTCTCGGCCAGGCTGTTTTGGCCCCCTTCCGGGAAGGTCTACCCTGTCCCCCATTTTTTTCCGACGCATCCCCTCTCTTAGGTGTACATGGACAACCCGCACCCCCTCTGATTATAATGGTAACAGCGTATAGAGCGAGAGTTACAGGACCCTTGCAGGGCATTCCCTTCCACTGCCAAAGGAGAAGCTATGAGCCGACGACGGTTGCGTGACCTGGGGATTGTCATCGGTGATCTGCCCACCGGACCACACAATGCTATCACCGATGTGCCGGGTGTCTGGGTTGGACATACAACCTTGATTTTCGATGATCCGTCTACTGCCCGCACCGGTGTGACCGTGGTGGTGCCACGCGCTGGCGATGTTTTTCAGGACCAATGTTATGCTGGCTATTACTCTTTCAACGGCAATGGTGAAATGACCGGAATCCACTGGCTGGAGGAGAGTGGCCTGCTCAGCTCACCGATTGCCATCACCAATACTAACCAGGTGGGCGTTGTGCGCGATGCGTTGGTGGCGTACGAGCTGGAGCGCCACCCTGATTCGGACTGGCTGCTGCCGGTGGTGGCCGAGACCTCGGACGCCTGGCTCAACGACATGAAAGCATTTCATGTGACAAAGGAGCACGTCTATGCCGCGCTCGCCGCTGCCAGACCGGGCCCGGTGACAGAGGGCAACGTGGGCGGGGGCACCGGCATGATCTGCCACGAGTTTAAGGGGGGCATTGGCACATCCTCGCGGCGGGTTGTGCTGGCGGAGCGTGAGTATATACTTGGCGCGCTGGTGCAGGCCAACTACGGCTGGCGCGAACATCTGCGGGTGGATGGTGTGCCGGTGGGGCGTCTTATCCCTCCAACCGAAGTACCACGCCCGCAGGACACACCGGCGAGCGATGGCTCGATCATCATCGTGGTGGCAACCGATGCGCCGTTGCTGCCCGTCCAGTGCAAACGGTTGGCCCGTCGCGCCACGGTGGGGCTGGCGCGAGTCGGTGGCAACGGTCACAACGGTAGCGGCGATCTCTTTCTTGCCTTTGCCACGGGAAACCTTGTCCCGGTAGCAAGCGAGCACCCGATCCCGGTGCGGATGATGCCCAACGGTCAGTTAAACCTGCTCTTCAACGCTGTTGCCGACGCGGTGGAAGAGGCGATCCTCAATGCGCTGACGGCGGCGGAAACCATAACGGGCCTTCACGGGCGGATGGCGCATGCCATTCCGTTGGACCGCCTGGAAGCGGTCATGGCGACGTACAGCCGTAAGGACAGCTAGCATAGAGAGAAGGGCTAAACATTGGGCAGCTGAGCGGTGGGTGAAGTGGCGAACTCTTTGCCCGTATTGTATACTGGTTCCGAAATGCAAGCGGTTGCATCTATACTGTGGTTGCTTTGAAAATCCGTCTACCATTTTCACAGCAGCAACAGCAGGAACACAGAGAACGCCGAGCAGCCACGGAGCGCACAGAGCTTTTCTCTGGGCTCTGGTATGATAAAAGTCAGTGATAGAATCGGCTTCGGCCAAACTATCAAACAGGCAAAGGATGGTGAAGTTCGTCTGTGCAAGTAGTCAAAGAACA
>QEUW01000334.1 GCA_003577005.1 Chloroflexota bacterium
TGAAAATCGCCTAAAAGCTGAATCTGGAGACCTGGCATCGTTGTTCGGGGAAGCAGATCACGGGCTGTGTTCTGCTTGAACGCAAGCGTATCCTAGCTGAAGATACGTTCATTATCGCGCCAAATGATCAAGTTGTCTAGACACCAACTCACGGCATCTCGAAAGTCGAGAGCATCGGTGAGAACCGCGGATTTTCAGAATGACGCGGATCTCGCCGATCAAACACAAATCCGTGTCTTTCTGCCAATCCGCGGTTCTGGCTCCCCTCTTGTGAAGCCCTGACATTGCTTGCATTGCGGGTGTGTTCCAGCGCTAACGATTTGCACAGATGGCGCAGATCTTACGGATACCGACGATAACAAGGATTGGGGAGTTGGTGCAGGTATGGCAAAATAAGGCGCATCAAAACCAAACCCTACCTCCTCATCTATGGACATTTTCAAACACAAAGTATCACGACGTGCAGCGTTGGCCGGCGGTGTGGCGCTGACCGCAGCAGGCTTTTCGACGGCAAAAGTGCTCGAACTATCCGCCGACCCAACGGGCGAGAAGGATTGTGCGCCGCTCATTTCGCCAGGAACTGGCGAGAGCGCTGGCATTGAATTTGGCGCGCTCCCACCCTCAGCCGCCGACCTCGACTGGGCGCAGCAGGCCGGCTTTATTAGCGACGCCAGTTGTCTCAACCGGACGCCTGTTTACGGGATTGTGCGCATTCAAAGCGAAGAGGATGTGCGCCAGGCGCTCCTCTTTGCGCGCCAGCAGGGTCTAAAAATTGCCCCCGCTGGCGTGCGCCACAGCATGGGCGGGCAGGCTTTTGCGCCCAACGCCCTCATTTTGGACATGCGCTCCTTCAACCGCATCGAGTTGGATGAGCCAAACAAGCTCATCACGGTACAGAGCGGGGCCACCTGGCATGAGATCCAGAACCTCCTCCATCCCCGGTACGCCGTCAAAGCTATGCAATCGACCGACATCTTTACCGTGGGCGGCTCGATCGCGGTCAACGCGCATGGGATGGACCACCAGGTGGGCGCGATTGCGCAGACGATCCGTTCCATGCGTGTGATGATGGCGGATGGGTCTGTGCGCACCCTGAGCCGCACCGCTGATCCTGAGCTGTTCCGGCTCGTCGTCGGCGGCTATGGACTGTTTGGCATCATCTTGGACGCAGTGCTGGAGGTGACCGAGAATGTCATCTACCAGACAGGCCGCCGGGTGGTTTCGTACGAGGACTTTCCGGCGCTCTTCAGGGACGAACTGGCGGCCAACAAGAAACTGGGGTTGATGTACGGGCACCTTTCCACCGCGCCACAATCCCTGTTGCGCGAGCTGCTCCTCTACACCTATGAGGAGCAGGATGTGCCCGATGCTGTCATTCCGCCGCTGGGCGAGGTTTCCAGCGTCAAGTTGCGCCGTTTTGTGCTGAACTTCTCCAAGACGGGCAGCCTCCCCATGCGGCTCAAGTGGTTCGCAGAAAAGAACATCGAACCCCGGCTCGAATCCTGCTCGGTGACGCGCAACCAGGCCATGAAAGATGGCGAAGGCTGTCTGGTCTCGCGCAACGAACCTATGCACGACTCGGTGCCCTATCTGCGCAACAACCTGCGTGGCGAGACCGATATTCTGCACGAGTACTTTATTCCACGCGCAAACTTTGTCGCCTTTGTGGATGGCCTGCGCCAAATTGTGCAGGAAGAGAAGGTGAATTTGCTCAACGCCTCGGTGCGCGTGGTCCACCAGGAGGACAATTTCCTCAACTATGCGCCGGTGGATGTCTTTTCGGTCGTCCTCTACATCAACCAGATCACAGACTCCGCCGGGGATGAGAAGATGCGCAGGGTGACGGGCCAGTTGATCGACCTCACGATCCAAATGGGTGGGCGCTTCTTCTTACCCTACCAGTTGCACTACACTGCCGAACAACTGGAGCAATCGTACCCCGAAATTCGGGTCTTTTTTGCGGCCAAGCAACAATACGATCCGGAATTGCGCCTTACAAACACCTTCTATGAAAAGTATGCACCCAGCTTTGCCAGCGCGTGAATCGCCAACTGGCGGCTAGAAAAGCAGCAACACGGAGCACACGGAGAAGGCACAGAGATTACAGAGAGTGCTTCTCTTTGTGCAACCTGACTGTAGATGCGTAGGTAAGTTCGTAACTCACCTTACACAGGTACAGCAGGAACACAGAGGCCCCAGAGGGCCCAGAGGGCGCCCCCAGAGAGCGCGGAGGAGGCCGCCGCCTGCGGCATCACGAAGTGGGCCGGGAACCCTCTGGGTGGCGCCATCAGGAGTTTCTCCGTGTGCTCTGTGGCTTCTCGGCGCTCTCTGTGTTATGCTTGGCTATCGCTGTGTCTGCGTAAGGTGAGTCAGTAATCATAGAGATGTTCGAGTTTGATCCCACGTTGCGCGAGCTCAGCCAATATGCGATGGAGCGACGAGACCGGTGCGTTGATCGCCACCCGCTTCACTTCCGGCTCGGTGAGGATGGGCATGGCGAAGAGCAGTTCGCCTGCGGATAGGTCGTAGACCCAGTCATGGGGGGCCAGCGCCGTCAACATGATCGTAGAGTTGCCGGCAATCTCCACAAATTGCACACCCTCTTCCACCAGCACCGGCGCCAGTTGGGTAAAAGGCTCATAACGAGGCAGCGCGACAATGGTCTGCCCGTTATCGAGGGGCTGCACAATGCGCAGGTCAGCGTGTCGCTCGTCCATCTCGGCGGAGACCCCTTCGACTACGGCCAGGATCTCCAGCTTTTCCGGCGCATAGGTCACCCCTGCCCCGCCGCGGATCAGACGCCCATAGAGCGCCTTGACCCCATATTCCAGAGTGAGCGCCCATTTGCGTTCCCACTTGCGGATGGGATGTGGACCCCACAGGCCGGTGGTCGCCCACAGCTCGCGCAGCCTGTCACCAAAGGGATATTCGAACCAGGGAATGGTATGGAGAAAATTGCCGTAGTCTAGCGCCACTCTGCGGGCCAGCACTTCTTCCGCCGTTGGCTCGCCTCCGCTGGTCCACTCGGCGCCCCACCCGATGCTCTTCTCATAGAGGCCGCGCACGGCGTTTTCGACAGTGAAGCTCGGCCCAATGACAAAGAGGGTGAAGTGGTAGAGCGTATTGAACGGATACCGGCCGCGCGTGACCCCACACACCTCGCGATAGCTTTGCCAATACTGGCCGATGGCGGCAAAGTAGGGGAAGCGACTCGGTGGGTGCTCCTGAATAAAGGTGGCGTACTCTTCGCTGCTGTAGACGATATACCATTCGGGCAGCGTCAGATAGCTCTGATCCGGCGGGCGCACGGCGTCGGGGAAGCCAGCAGCGG
The DNA here is from genome assembly GCA_003577005.1 of Chloroflexota bacterium. The sequence goes on from QEUW01000334.1 coordinate 3,332, forward strand.
CGAGGAGGGATGGGGCCGCATCTGCAACCGGCTCCACCGCAGCAAAGGGCTGGCAGACGACGACCACCCAAGCCAGTTGGACGAGCAGGGCAATCACCAGCAACGCAAGCAACGACGCCGCCAGACGCCCCAGGCGGGCAAGACGAGCGCGCATCTTATGCTTTTTCCCAGCGCCGGTAGAAGACAAAACCGATCAGAATAGCAATGCCGCCGATCAGCAGATGGGGGATGTTGGCGCCGATGCGCGTCGCCAGATCGAGCGGCGTTGGTCCGTACAAGAAGATGCCTAAATCCAGATAGCCCTGGCCAAAGAGCAGCCCAACCACACCATCAAAGAAATAGACCAGCCCAAAGAGGCGAAAATAAAAGAGCGCGGCCCGGGTCGAATGCCAGGCGGCAATGGCCGCCCAGAGTCCCGACCCCAGGTGCAGCAGGTCATCTTTCAACTCGATGTGAAAGAGGCCGAGCAGGGCGCCCTGCTCGTCGGTCAAGCCGGGAATGTAGCCTAAGGCGACCACGCCCGTAAAGAGCGCAGCATAGGCCCAGGCCAGTTTGCGAATCGTGTTCAAGTAAGTTGGCTCCGTAGTTTGGCGGATGGATGGATTTGAGTCGATGAGGTATCAGTGCGGGGATGATTCTATCATGGTTGGCGGAGCGAATCAATCGACTATTATGCTGAAGTTTTGTCAAAAGGGGCACAAACAATGTAGAGCACAGTTCGCTAGATCCCCACCATCGAGTCTGCTCTCCTTAGAGCGCGGGCAGATCTCCTAAGCAGGCGACAAGATCGGTGTGATATCGGCGTAATCCGCCTCGTTTAGCTGGCTGAGTTCCCAATTCTGTTGCAAATTGAGCCAGAAAGCTGCGCTCTGGCCAAAGGCTTTGCCAAGCTTCATCGCCATATCCGGTGTAATCCCACGTTTGTCGCGACAAATTTCATTGACCTTTACTTGGGTCACCTGCAAATGCCGCGCCAGTGCGGACTGGGTGATTCCATTGTCATCAAGAAGTTCTTGCAGAATTTCCCCAAGATGGATGGCGATGGGACGTCTAGGTGGCAACATACAGAATACTCCTGCGACCAGGGAGTGCGTCACGCGGGCCGGAAAATGTATTGGAGGGGATCTGACTCTACGCAGTATCCGTAATACTCAAAACCGCATCCCACACAGTCTCCGATGCCAAGACCCCCAAGGCGATCTCACCTAGACGCGGGTGTTCAACTTCATTGGTTGTGACGGCGTACAATATATCTCCATCAAACGCCGTTTGAAAAGGTTGAATCGCTCGCCCCATTGACGTATGCACTTGCTTGGCGATCTGCCGGAGCGAACCCGTCGCGATCTTCTGGTTTGTGACCACGACCGTTAGGGTCGTGTTGCCCGGTGGAGGATTTAGCTCTTCGGCATTGGCAAGTCGTCGTTCGAGATCTTCGATACTGTGGTGACGCAAACCTGTGCTTGAGTCCAAATGGCCTCTGACCACCTGCCCTTGCCGATTGACGATTGCGCCGATCGCATTGACTACCGTGAAGGCCGCGATTTTCGTCACCCCGAACTGGCGAAACGCACCCCCTTGGCCTGAACGTTCGCCTTGCGTAAAGTCGAATCCTTTGCCAACCGACGCAGAACAACCTGCCCCATGTCTTCCAATAGGAAAAACACCCGCCCGAGCCGATCTGACCGCTGCTCGGCCCAAGTCTTTATCGGGGTAAATTGCATTATCTCTGGGCGGATAATCGAAGATAATGGCGCCCGAGACAAGGGCAATATCTTCAAAATTCGTTGAGTAGGAGCGTCTGGCGAATAGCTCTGCCGCAACTCCCGTAGCGGCCTCCAGCCCATAGAGGGACCCGCCGGCTAAACAGATGGCGTGATTCCATTCATAGTTACCGATTGTCCCTACTGAACCGCCGCGTATATCTACGGCGGTAGCCGCGCCGTTCGGAAAGTAGAAAACGGTGCAGCCGGTTGGCCCTTCCGTATATTCGGCTACGCCTATCTGTAGGCCTGGAAAGTCAAACTCAAGAAGTTGGCTGTCAAAGGATGTTTTGGGTTCGAGATGAGTATTGTCGTTCGTTATCATGGCTCTCCATCTCCTTTCTTTATCTCCATTTCCCAGACGCTCAACACGCTCAACACCAATTGATTGTCTGAGTCTTGGCACAGCGCAAGCGCATAGGGCGAAAGGCGGCTCGGTTCGATGTCCCACCAAGCGATTGCGCTGTTTCTTTGTCTACATCTTGCCACCGCCGTTCAAATACCGCTGCAAGAACCGCCCCGTATACGACTGCGCACAGCGCGCCACCTGTTCCGGTGTGCCCTGCGCTACGATCTGCCCGCCGTGCTTGCCCCCTTCGGGACCGAGGTCGATGACCCAGTCCGCCGTCTTGATCACATCGAGATGGTGCTCGATGACCAGCACGGTGTTGCCCGCATCCACCAGCCGGTTGAGGCTGTCGAGCAGCCGCTGGATATCGGCCAGGTGCAGCCCGGTGGTCGGCTCATCCAGGATATACAAGTTGCGCCCGCCGCGCTTGATCTTGCCCAGTTCATGCGCCAGCTTGACCCGTTGTGCCTCGCCACCAGAGATCGTGGTCGATGACTGGCCCAGCTTGAGATACCCCATGCCCAGGTCGTTGAGCACACCCAGCTTGTGGGCGATGAGCGGCTCGTCTTTGAAGAAGCTGGCCGCCTCTTCGATGGACATCTCGAGCACTTCTGAGATATTCTTGCCGCGATAGGCGATCTCCAACGTCTCTTCGTTGTAGCGTTTCCCCTTGCACGCCTGGCAGGGCACCTCGATGTCGGCCATAAACTGGAGCGAGGTGATGATGATCCCCGCGCCCTGGCATTCCTCGCAGCGGCCCCCCTTTTTGTTGAAACTAAAGCGGCCGGGGGTGTAGCCGCGCGCTTGGCTCTCAGGCGTGCTGGCGTAGAGCTGGCGGATGGCATCATAAATCCCGATATAGGTAGCCGGGTTGGACGTGGGGGTGCGGCCAATCGGTGTCTGGTCGATGTTGATTACATCCCGGAGATGGGCCAACCCTTCTACGCCACTGTGTTTGCCGGGCAGAATACGGCTGTCATGAAAATGTTGGAAGAGCTTCTTGTACAGGATCTCGTTGACAAAGGTGCTCTTGCCCGACCCGGAGACGCCGGTGATACAGACAAAGAGACCGAGCGGGATGGCGATGTCGATATTCTTGAGGTTGTTCTGTTGCGCCCCGCGCACCACCAGACAGCGCCCGTTGGGCGACCGCCGCTCGTCCGGGAGAGGAATCTTGTGGATGCCGCTCAAATACTGGCCGGTCAGCGACTGCGGGTTCTGCACGATCTCCGCCACCGGCCCGCTGGCGACGATCTCGCCCCCATGTACACCGGGCCCCGGCCCAATCTCGATGATGTGGTCGGCCGAGCGGATCGTCTCCTCGTCGTGCTCGACCACGATGACCGTGTTGCCGATGTCGCGCAGCCGTTTCAGCGTGTTGATCATCTTGCGGTTGTCGCGCGGGTGCAGCCCGATGCTCGGCTCGTCGAGCACGTACAACATGCCCATCAGCTCCGAACCGATCTGCACCGAGAGGCGGATGCGCTGCGACTCGCCGCCGGAGAGCGTGGCGGCGCGGCGGTTGAGACTCATATAGTCCAACCCAATGTCGATGAGCAGGTCGACGCGCGTGAGGATCTCGCGAACGATCTGCGCCCCCGCGGCAGGTTGGCGGGGCAGCGCCGGCAGCATCTCTAGAAATTCCTTGAACTCAGCCAGCGTGAGGTCGCCGATCTCGATGATGTTCTTGCCCCCGACCGTGATCAGCAGCCGCTGGCGTTTGAGCTTGGCGCCGTGGCAGTCCGGGCAGTCGCGCTCGACCATCACCCGTTTGAGCCACTCCTCCATCCAGCTGTTGTGGACCTTCTGGCGGCGGTAGTGGCGGTAGTAGCGCTCGATCTGGTTGATGATGCCCTCAAAGGGGAACTGTTTGCCGACATGGTTCTGTTCGCCGGCCCTTGCCCCGGGCGGCAATTGCATGGTGATCTTCGCCCCCTTGCTGCCGTAGAGGATGATCTCCTGCAGATGGGCCGGCAGGTCGCCCCAAGGCGTTTCCAGGCTGAAGCCGTACTGTTCGGCCAGGCTGTACATCATCCGCCCGCCCCACGAGTTCTTGTCGTAGCGGAAGGCCTCGTCGATAAAGGCGCCGCCCACGATGCTACGGCTCTTGTCGGGGATGAGCAGGTCTGGGTGAACGTGCAGGTTGGTGCCCAACCCCAGGCAGGTGGGACAGGCCCCCGGCGGCTCGTTGAACGAGAAATAGACCGGCTCCAGCTCCCCGGCGGTGACAAAATGTTCGGGACAGGCAAAGCCCTCGTAGAAACGCTCGACCTGCTCCTCACTCTTGGGGTTGAGGATGCGGAAGCGCAAGAAACCTTCGCCCACCCGCAACCCGTTCTGGATCGAGACCATCAGCGGCTTGAAGATCTCCGGCTTGACGACAATCGTATCGACCACCGCTTCCAGATCATATTCGAGAGTTTCGTCCAGTTCGATACCCTCGCTCATGTCCATCAACTCGTCGTTGACGCGCAGCTTGCGATAGCCCTGTGTGCGAATCTCGCCAAAGAGAAAGGGATAGTCTTCGCCGTACATCTTAAAGATGGGTGCATCGATCTCCACCGCTGTGCCCTGGGGCAACGAGAGCACATGCTCCGCCATCTGTACAGCGGAGCGGACCGGCACTGCTTCACCACAATAAGGGCAGTGGGCCAGACCGCTGGTGGTGTAGAGCACACGCAGATAGTCGAAGATATCGGTCATCGTGCCCACGGTGGAGCGGGGGTTCTTGCTCACCGACTTCTGCTCGATGGAGATGACCGGCGACAGCCCATAGACAAAATCCACATCGGGCTTCTTCAACTGGGCCACAAACTTGCGCGAATAGGCCGAGAGCGATTCGAGGAAGCGGCGCTGCCCCTCGGCATAGATGGTCTCGAAGGCTAGCGACGATTTGCCCGACCCGCTGAGGCCAGTGAGGACGACAAACTTCTCGCGCGGGATCTCGATGTCAATGTTTTTGAGGTTGTTCTCTCGTGCGCCCTTGACGCCGATATTGTTGCGCATCTTCTCTCCCTGATCATCCGCACAAAACACATTTCGCCAAACGCTGGACGCGCCCACGCCGGTTCTGCTCACCAACAGTCGCTGCTGGTGCTCCATCAATAAGAGCCAGGGTGTGATCAAAAGGATACCAAAAGTGGATGGGAGAGAAAATATCTAACACAGATTGCAGAGATTTACGATTGCTGTTCAGCCGCCTCGTACTCGTACTCTTGCTCGTTCTCGTTCTCCAAAGTCTTGGTCGAGTACGAGGCGGAGGACGAGGATACGCCGGAAACTGAATCGTTACGTCTATGTTTGCATTTTTAACGCAAAGATGCAAAGGGGCAGAGACGCCAAGCATTGCTACAGGTTAAGCTTTGCGTCTTTGCTCCTCTGCGTCTTTGTGTTGAATTCAATCTGCAAAGATAGTGTCGTTATGATTTACGAAGAACTTTTGAGTTTATTCTCGTCTATCTATGAAATCTGTGCTCAAAAGATGCCTTACGCACGCCTCCAGCAGATCGCAGGTGCGGATGGCATCGACCAATGAACAGACTTCTACCGGCATGTGCGTATAACGGGCGGGGATGCCAACATCCAGCGCCGGTGCGCCTCGCCCCTCTAATTGCGCAAACGAAGCGTCGGTCAGACCGCCAAAAAAGGTGGCGGGCTGCCAG
>QEUW01000335.1 GCA_003577005.1 Chloroflexota bacterium
GTCTGCCGGGTGCTCAAGAAGCTCAACCTCGCCAACCGCACCCAGGCCGCCCTCTACTTGCTCAGGAACGGGGCGTCCCTAACCCAATAAGTTGCAGGAGTGGAACCTGTTGGCTGCTTGCGCTAATGGGGATCAACGGCCAAGCGGTCGCCCGGCGCGGCTGGCTCGACCTCGCCATCGGCATAGAGATAACAGGCGGCGAATTGATTCTCGCCGACCTGATAGGCCGGCGGCGACTCGATCGCACAGCGATCCATGCCATAGGGACACCGCTGATAAAACTTGCACCCGTTGCCGGCAGGCTTTGCGACAAGCTCCGCCGCCGAAGAGGTACTGCGACTCAGCCAGCGGATGTCCGGGTCGGGCACCGGGATCGAGCTGACCAGCAACTGGGTGTAGGGGTGCTGGGGATTCTGAATGACGTGATCGACGTTCCCATTCTCCATCACCGAACCGCTGTAGAGCACATAGATCTCGTCGCTGATCTGGTAGGCAGTGGAAAGATCGTGCGTGATATAGAGAAATGAGATGCCGTAGGTCTCTTTCAAGTTGCGGAAGATGTCGAGGATGCGCACCTGCAACGAGGCATCGATCATCGAAACCGGCTCGTCGGCGACGATGATGCGCGGCTTGAGCAAAAAGGCGCGCGCCGCCATGATGCGCTGGCGCTGGCCGCCGCTCAACTGGTGGGGATATTTGCCCAGAATCTCGTTGGGGCGCAGACCGACGACCTCAAGCGCCTCATGGATCTGTTTGGTCGCCTCGGCTTTGCTGTGGGCCAGCTTGAACTTGCCGATCACCGTGTCGAACACAGCGTCCACTTTGTAAAACGGATTGTAGGTGCCAAAGGGGTCTTGAAAGATCGCCTGCACCTCGCGGCGAAAGGTAAAACGCTCGCTTTTCGACATCCTGGCGATGTCTTTCCCCCTGTAGAGAATTTGCCCCTCGGTTGGGTGGATAAAGTCCAGGGCCAGATTGGCCAGGGTCGATTTGCCGCTGCCACTCTCACCGGCGATGGTGGTGATCTTGGCGGGCTTTTCAGCAAAGGTCAGCGAGAAGTTGTCCAGGGCGCGCTGTGAGCGGCTGCTGAGCAGGCCCCCCCCATAGACTTTGGTCAGGTTGCGCAATTCAAAGAGGGGTGTCGACATTGGCTTGCTTCCAGCTTTCATGGCTTTGTGGCAGGCCGGGTTGCAGCTCCGGCTCGTAGAGGTGACAGGCGGCGAGATGCCCTGGCTGTACTGCCCGCAATGGCGGCGTGATCGTCTGGCACGGTTCAAAGGCGTGCGGGCAGCGGGTGCGAAAGAGGCAACCCGGCGGCGGGTTGAGCAAGAACGGGGGCAGCCCCGGAATGCCGCCACCCCGCTTCTTTTCGCGCACCGAAGGCAACGACGAGATCAGCGCCTGCGTATAGGGGTGTTGGGGGCGGCGGTAGAGCTCGCGAATGGGGGCGACCTCGACCAGCTTGCCGGCATACATCACCCCGACCCGGTCGAGCACCTGCGCCGTCAGCCCCATATCGTGGCCGATGAGGATCATCGAAGCGCCCAGCCGTTCTTGCACGCCGATCAGCGTCTGCATCACCGCCTTCTGCACCACCACATCGAGCGCGCTGGTGGGTTCATCGGCGATGATCAGTTCGGGTTCGAGGGCCGTGGCCATGGCGATACAGACGCGCTGCTTCATGCCGCCGCTCAACTCGTGCGGATACATATCGGCCACTTTGGCCGGCAACTCGACCATATCGAGCAGGCCATTGATCTCCTCGCGCAGGAGCGGCGTCTCAACAGAGCCTTTGTGGGTGAGGATCGTATCGGCGATCTGGTCGCGCACGCGCATGATGGGGTTGAGCGAGTTCATCGCCCCTTGCGGGATGAGCGAGATCTTGTTCCAGCGCACCTGGCGCATCTCTTCTTTGTCGAGGGCAACCAGGTCGCGCCCGTTGAGCACGATGCGCCCGCTTTCGATCTTGCCCGGTCGCTTGATCAGCCGCAAGATCGCCATGATCGTCGTAGTTTTGCCGCAGCCGCTTTCGCCGATAAAGCCAAAGCGTTCGTTGCGGTTGATCGTAAAGCTGATGTCATCGACTGCCTTGACCGGGCCGCGGGCGGTCCAGTAATAAACGCGCAGGTTGTCAACCTGGAGCGCAGGAGGTTCATGATTGGTCATCATCATCCTTCATTAGAATTTATCTCAAAATCTCTGTGTCAAACCAGTTCTAGCCGGGAGAGTTCCAGCCCCACAACCGATTTTGAGATGGCTTCTACTTGGCGCGTTCGCGCAACCGGGGGTTGGCCAGTTCGTCCAACGCCACGCTGATCAAAAAGAGGCTGATAAAGATGATCATCAGCGTCACCGTTGGCGGCAGCCACCACCACCACATGCCACGAAAGATAGCCGCCCCTTGATAGGCCGACTGCAAGATCATGCCCAGGTTGGGCGTAAAGAGCGGGCCCAACCCCAAAATCTGGATGCCGACCAGCGCCAGGATCGCCCCCGACACCGCGCCGACAAAGCCGGCCATGATATAGGGCAACAGATTGGGCAAAATCTGTTTGATGGCGATCTCAAAGTCGTTCTGGCCGGAGAGCTTAGCCAGCGGAATAAAGGCGCGCTCGCGCAAACTGAGCGTCTGGGAACGCATCAGACGCGTCGGCCCGGCCCAGGAGAAGATGGCAATGACCAGCGCCGTAAATTCAATCGTCGTCGTGCGGATATAGGAGGCCAGCACGATCAGAATCAAGAGCGAGGGGATGGTGAGAAAAATGTCGGCTGCCGTGCTGATCACCGCATCGGTCGTCCGCCCATAATAGCCGGCCACGATCCCCAACACCACTCCCACCGCAGTGCCGATCACCCCGGCGATCAGCCCCACTTTGAGCGAAGGGTGGATGCCGTGGACGATCAGGGCGAAAATGTCGCGGCCCACGTTGTCGGTGCCAAAGAGGTATTCCGCCGAAGGCCGGGCATTGAAGTCACCCGCCGCCACGCGCGTACGGTCAAAATCGATCAACAGCGAGCCGATGATGCTAAAGAGGGTCAGCCCGATAATCATGACCAGGCCGATGGTCAGCTTCCAGTTGCCGAGCCAATAGCGCAGACCCGCCCAGCGTGGCACTGGCGCTTCGACGAGCAGTTCTTCCTGGAAAACGCCCGGTGCGGATACTACGGCCATGCCTTATCTCCTGTTATAGGTGATGCGCGGGTCGAGTTTCGGGTAGATCAGATCGATCACCAGGATCGCCACGGCAATCGACACCACGAGAAAGAAGGTGATGCCCTGGATCACAGGAAAGTCGTTGGTGTTGATCGCCTGGAAGAGGCGATAGCCCATGCCTGGGTACGAGAAGATCAGCTCAACAATGGTTGCACCCGAAACCACATAGCCCAGGCTGATGGCCAGCCCCGTGAACTGTGGCAGCATGGCGTTGCGCATGGCATACGCATAGAAGATGCGCCGTTCGCGCAACCCCTTGGCTTCGGCCAGCGTCAGATAATCCTCGCCGAGCACGGTCACCATCATGCCGCGCATGCCCAAGATCCACCCGCCGACGCCGGCGATGATGATCGAAAGCGCCGGCAGCGTCGAATGGTAGATCACGTCGATGATATAGCTGAGGTCAAAGCCCTGGCTGGGCAAGCGACCGACCGAAACCACGCCGCTGTAGGGGAAGAGACCCAGTGAAAAGGCCAGCACCGAAACAAAGACAATCGCCAGCAGATAGTAGGGGATCGGCGCCAGCATCATAAAGAAGGTGATCACGAGCCTCGCCAGGCGCGGGGTGGCGTGCCAGACCAGCAACGCCCCGGCAAAGACACCCAGCGTAAAAGTAATCAGCGTGCTGACGACCAGCAAACCGATGGTGTAGGGAAGGGCGTTGCTGACAATATCGGTCACTTTGGCCGGAAACAAGGCGATAGAATAACCCAGATCAAAGCGAACCAGCGACCACAAGTACTTGAGATATTGCACATAGATCGGGTCATCCAGGCCAAAGCGCTCGCGAAATGCAGCGATGATCTCGGCGCTATTCTCAACCTTAGCCCCTTGCACCTCCATTTGACCTAGAATCGCCGCGATCGGGTCGCCGGGGGCCAATCGAGGGATGACAAAATTGATGGTGGAAGCAACCCAAATGATCAGCAAGAAAATACCGAGACGTCTGAGGACATATTGAACGCTCATGTGGTTCTTTCGTTCGATGGAACAGTCTCTCCACGATTTGGCGGGAATTGCGGAGTTCGCAATTCCCGCCAAATCGTGGAGAGACCAAAATACTTACGTCGCCGGCTCGATCTCAACCACCAGCATCAAGAAATTCTGCCACCAGTTGGGCGGGTGGTGGTAATCGTTCTCGGCGGTGGGCCAGTTGGTCCAGTACCGCGTGGAATAGGGCACCACGCGTTGCTGCTGGGTCAGCGAGATGATCGGCAGTTCTTGCAGGCGGATCTCGAGCGCGCGCCGGAAAAGCTCGTGCTGCCGTGGTGCGCCTGGTTCGAGCTGCTGCATTTCTTCGACGATCTGGTCATACTCAGGGTTGCTCCACCCCCAGATGTTGTTCGACGCCCGCTCGCCAATAGGCCTGATCCAACGGCTGTGCAGCAGGTTGAGTTCATCATAAGGTTCGACCACGCTGCCACAGGCGACATGATGCGTTTCGATTTCAAAGTCGCCGGTGTTGCGGGCATCGAAGTAAGCGGCCCCGGCCAGGGCACGCGGGGCAGCGTCGATGCCCACGTCTTGGAAGGCGGAGACGACTAGGGCTGGCAAGATCGGTTCTTCGGTCTTGAACAGGATGTCAACCTGCAAGGGCTGCCCATCCTTCTCATAGAAGCCGTTGGCCCCCATGACATAACCCTTGCTCTCGATGATCTGCTTAGCTCTTTCCGGGTCGTAGACGGTCGAATCGTACTGGTCGATCAGGTCCTGGTTTTCGGTCAACCAGGCCTGCAACGCCGGGTAGGCGGGGAAGTTATAGTGCGAGACAATCCCCTGACCGCCCGTGCCGGCATCGCCAATCCGCTGGTTGGGCAGGGCGTACGCAATCGCCCAACGCATATCCGGGTCGTCCCACGGTGGGATGCGGGCGTTGAAGCCGAGCACACCGGGGCAGGGGTCGATCCAGGCGCGGGTGCCGTCTTCTGTCCAGCCGATGGCGTAAGGGTTCCGTTCCACCACGTCGGCAAAGGTGTCGATGCGCAGGCTGGGTTGTCCATCGACTTCATTGGCGGTCAGGGCCGCTGCCTTGCGCTCGTCAGGGCCGGCCTCGACAAAGATGATGCGCTCCGGAGTCGGCAGTTCTTTGAAGCCGGTCTCGGCCGCCCACCAATCGTCGCGCCGGTCGAAGACAAACTCGGTCGAGGTCGCTTTGACCAGCCGGTACGGCCCGGTCCAGACCGGCCAGCCGCGTTCCAGGTCAAAGTTGTTAAAGGTGTTGGGGTCCTGGCCTTCCCAGATGTGTTTGGGCACGACGCGCACGGCTCCCCAAATGCGTACGCCAAAGGCGTTGACCACAAAGCGCGGGTCAGGGTTGGCGAGCTTGATCAAGACGGTTTGTGAATCTACCGCCGTTGCTTCGGTCACATCGACCACGGTGGCCGCATAAGAGAGCGTCGGGTTCGCCTGGAGCATCTCGATGGTGAAGACAATGTCTTCCGCGGTGAAGGGCTCGCCATCGCTCCACTTGACGCCATCGCGCAGGGTAATCGTTACCTCGGTGAAATCCTCGTTGAACTCGGCGGGGCCGGCGGCCAACCAGGGGATCAACTCACCCGTCTGATAATTGAGATAGTAGAGCGACTCAATCATCACCTGGTGATGGCCCTGTGAATTGGTCGCGCCGGGGTTGAGGCCAGACTGCTCGGGCGCAGCGTGGGGGCCACCTTCAAAGCCGATGATCAAGGTTCTCTCACGCGGCACCGCCTGTAGACCGGCCGCCAGCGGTTCGGATGAAACTGCGTCCGCCGCAGGCACATCTGAACCCGGTGCAGGGACAGCCGCCGGGACGGCGCAGGCTGCCAGCAGCACTGCGAATGCCGCGGCCAATAGGGATAGAAGTTGTTTCGCTCTCATTTGGTTCCTTTCTGATGTTGATGCTGTGAATTGATCAAAAGCTGCATGGGGAGAATGTGTGACGAGCAAAACCGACGCTGCCGGCGAGTGTCTACAGCTTCTGCTTGCCTCCTTCTAGTTCGGTTGTCAACAGCGGACAAGCGTTCTTTACCCCTACAAGAGCAAGTACAGGGGCGTAGACACCAGTTCGAAACTGGTCAGCAGAACCAACCGGTGGGTCGGCCAGGCAGTACAATCAGTTTGCAGGTAAAGAGTATAGCTATCGTACCTGATGTTTTCGGCAATGTCAAACAGCCCAACCTGCCCGGGTGCGTCCAGGATTGGGGGCGAAGCGTCGGCGGACAAGCATCCCGGAAAAGGGCCGGCGCCGCTGAGCATAACCAGAGGCTCGCTGGCCCTTTTCCGGAATGCTCGTGTCGCCAAATTCTCGCCCCCAATCCTGGACGCACCCGACAAAAAACCTCTTTGACAGGGGGTAACGCCTCATGGTACGATAAAAGAGCAGAACCTGCTCTTTTGCGCGAGATTTGCACCCCGCGTCGTGTTTCCGCTGAGTCAACACTGGCAATTGATTCCGAGATTGGATGATCCATCGCTGCCACGGCACATTGTTCGAGATCCGGTTGTTTACATTGTGTACTCTGCGGCGAGCCGCCGCTGTGATTTACCCAAAGTGAACAGACGGATTCGGTATCTAGCGTCGCTGTTCGTCCTTTTGTTGGCCGTGCACGGCCTTTGTGCACCGTTTCGCACCCACATTCGAGGAGACACCCATGCAAGATCATCCGTTGAGTCGACGTGAATTTCTGCGTCTGGCCGCTACGACGTCTGCCGTCGCCCTGGTCGCAGCCTGCCAACCGGCGCCGGCGGGACAGACGGGGGCCGCTGGCGCACCGGCGGGCGAGGTCACCGAACTGCGCTTTATCAAACTCGCCATGATCGAGCAGGTCACCGACTACTTTGAGGGGACCGCAATTCCCGGCTTTGAAGAGGCGAATCCCAATTATACAGTCACGGTAGACATGAGTGATTGGGGTCATCTGGGCGAGAAGTTGTTGACCAGCTTTGCCGGCAACCTGCCGGTCGACCTGGTCGAAACCGGCAGCGACTGGGTGGGGCCTTATGCCCGGCGCAAACAATTTCTCCCGCTTGACGATTTTATCTCCGCCGACTACCAGGACGAACTCACCGATTTCTACCCCGATATGGTGGCTATCTCGCTCTTTGAGGACAAATTGATGGGGCTGCCCTATGTCCTTGACATTCGCACGATGTTGTACCGCAAAGACCATTTTGCCGAAGTGGGGCTGGACCCGGAGACGCCGCCCGATACCTGGGACGACCTGGTCGAATTTGGTTCGCAACTCGTCCAGACCGACGCCGACGGCAACATCACCCGCGCCGGCTATCTGATGGATGCCTCGGACCCCGGCAGCGCCTGGTTCGAGTTCTGGTATCTGGTCATCCAGAATGGCTCGAACTTTGTCGTGCCCTGGGGCAGTTGGGACCCAAATGATGTCGTCTTTAACGGCCCCGAAGGGGCGGAAGCGCTGCAATTCCTCTACGACCTGGTCCACACCTACAAAATTTCGCCGCTCACCGGGATGTCGGCCAAGACACCCAATCTCTCAGCCCTGGCCGACGGTGTGGCTTCGACCGACAACAATGGCTCGTGGGAAGTGGGCAACTGGAAGCTCTACCAGGCTGACAAGCTGGACCTGCTTGGCGTCGGCACGCCGCTGATGAAAAAGGAACGTCTGCAATATGTCTGCCCCAACGTCTATGCAATCGGCACCAATACGCGCGATGCCGATGGCTCCTGGGAGCTCATGAAGTACATGGAGTCCAAGGAGATCATGACCGGGATGTTGACACCCAACAATGAATCACCGCCGCGCCTGTCGATCGCCGCTGAGGCCGAGTATATGAAGGACCCCATGCTCGCCGCCTTCCAAGAGCTACCGACCAAAGGGTGGGGCACGACAACGCCCCAGGCGCTCGACTCGCCGACGATGGGCATCATCGGCAACTATGTGCAAGCCGCCCTGCGTAACGAGATGGGCATCCAACAAGCGTTGGATGCCGCTGCCGAGGAAGTCAAGAAAAAGGTCGAGGAGTTTCTCGCCGCTTGATAGGAAGAGACGTAAATAGTTCGACAACGTTACATTTCGATAAGACCTCCGGGAGGTGACCGGATAAATGCTCGACAAATCAGGTTGTCTCCGGTCACCTCCCGGAGGTC
>QEUW01000016.1 GCA_003577005.1 Chloroflexota bacterium
CCTGGTTGGTCGCACCTGCTTGGTGAGGAATCACCCTTTGACCTGGTGGTCTGCTTTGCCGTCCTGCACCATCTGCCGGGTCTGGCTTTGCGCCAACAGTTGTTGAGCGAGCTAGCGTCGCTGCTGGCGCCGGACGGGGTGCTGATCCTGTCGAACTGGCAATTCTTGAGCAGCGAACGCTTTGTCCGCAAGCTCGTGGCCTGGGAGACGGTCGGGCTTTCTGCTGCGGATGTGGAGCCGGGGGATGCGCTCTTGCCGTGGCGACAGGGCGTAGAGGCGGTGCGCTATGTCCACCAGATCGACGAAGTCGAGATGGCCAACCTGGCAACCGCCGCCGGCCTGACCGTGCGAGCCCACTATTATGCTGATGGGAAAGAGGGCAACTTGAATCTCTATTCTGTACTCTCAGGGGCCGCTTAAAACGCCCGTCAGACTGGTGCGTTGCACCTTTTAGGTGCGATGCACCTTAGTGTCAGCCGGAAACGCAGGTGCATCGCACGCTGTGCGTGCAACGCACCCACGTATGAAAGAAGGAGTCGCTGTGAATCAAGTTGAAGGGCGCAACCCGCCATTGATAGAGACCTTTGTCAAACAATTTGGCGCCGAGCCAACCCATGTCGCAATTGGGCCGGGGCGGGTCAATTTGATCGGCGAGCATACCGATTACAACGATGGCTTTGTCTTGCCGGTGGCGCTCAAGCGTGATGTGCGCCTGGCCCTGCGCCCGCGGGCGGACCGGCAGGTGCGGCTCTTCTCGACCGAGTATGACGAACGCTTCGAATTCAGTCTAGATAACCTGGTCTACAACAAGTCTATGTTGTGGACCAATTACGTGCAAGGGGTGGCCTGGTCGCTGCAAGAAGAGGGGCTCACCCTGGCTGGTCTCGACGGGGTGATCAGCGGCAACGTGCCGCGCGGGAGCGGGCTGAGCAGTTCGGCCGCGCTGGAGATTGCCGCCGCCATGGCCCTGATGACCGCCGCCGGTCAGATGGACCGGCTCAGCGGCCCACAGGTGGCCCAGGCAGCGCAGCGAGCAGAAAATCAGTTCGTCGGTGTCAATTGCGGGATTATGGACCAGTTTATCAGCCTATTGGGCGCCGAGAACTATGCGCTGCTCATCGACTGTCGCAGCCTCGACTATGAGCTGGTTCCCTTCCCTGAGAACGCAACGCTGGTCATTGGCAACACCAAGGCCAGCCGCTCGCTGGCCGGCAGCGCCTACAACCAGCGCCGCCAGGAGTGCGAAAGCGGCGTCGCTGCGCTGCAAACGGTGTCGCCCGGCATCCGCGCGCTACGCGATGTGACGAGCGAACAACTCGAAGCACATAAAGCGTTGCTATCATCCACTGTCTATCGACGCTGCCGCCACGTGGTGAGCGAGAATGAGCGAGTATTGCAGACGGTCGCAGCTCTCCAACAGGGTGATCTGGCGCAGGTGGGGCAACTGATGAATGCCAGCCACGAGAGTCTACGTACCGATTATGAGGTCAGCAGCCCGGCGCTGGATGCGATGGTCGAGGCGATGCGCAGCGCTCCCGGCTGCTACGGCGCTCGTCTCACCGGGGCCGGTTTTGGAGGCTGTGCGGTGGCGCTGGTGGCGTCGGGCAGCGAACAGACAGTAGCTGATACAATCTACGAAAAATATCCCAAAGCGGCCAATGTCTGGCCTGAGGTCTACACAAGCCGGGCGGCCCAAGGGGCGCGCGTGGAGATGATTTAATTTGGGCTGATTGGAGGAGCTTTGAAGAGATTTGCGGAGATTGGTCAATCTCCCAATCTCCGCAAATCTCCCCAATCTCTCTACTCTCTAACTCTCAAAACTACTCATCTTTTGGCGCGTCCAATGACCACAACTACAACCGTACTCTCTTCCACCCCGGCGCGCCAGAGCGCAATCACCGTTGCCTATTATGCCTCGTTTATCGGGCTGGGGATGGTAACCGCCTCGCTGGGGCCAACGCTTACCGGCCTGGCCGCCCACACTGGCTCGCCGCTCAACGCCGTGAGCGTGCTCTTTACCTTTCGTGCGCTTGGTTACCTGCTTGGCTCGTTTGTGGGTGGCCGGCTCTATGACCGCTATCCCGGCCATCCCATCCTCGCTGGGATGCTAGCCCTCATGCTGGTGACGATGCTGGCGGTGCCGGTCGTCCCGTGGCTCTGGCTGCTGGCGGCGGTGATCCTCGTGCTGGGTATGGGCGAAGGGACACTTGACGTGGGCGTCAACACGCTCATCGTCTGGCTGCGCCGGCCCAATGTGGGGCCATACATGAATGCACTACATTTCTTCTTTGGCGTCGGCACAGTCATCGCCCCGCTCATCGTCGCCCAGTCCATCGGGTTTACCAGCGACATTACCTGGGCCTACTGGGTGCTGGGGCTGCTGCTGGCGCCGGTCTTGGTTTGGCTGGCGCGGCTGCCAAGTCCCACACCCGAAGCCGAGCGGGCGGACCCCGAACTGGGCGGCGTCAATTATGTGCTGACGGGGATGGTCGCCTTTTTTCTTTTTCTCTATGTGGGGATTGAGGGTGGCTTTTCAGGTTGGATCGACAAATATGCGCTGGCTACCGGCCACGCCACCGAATTGACCGCCGCCTACTGGACTTCACTCTTCTGGTTTGCCTTTACCTTTGGCCGGCTGGTCTTTATTCCCATCACGGCACGCGTGCGGCCACGTACATTGCTCACGGCCAAACTCATCGGCGGGATCATTTGTGTGGGGGTTGTGCTGTTGTGGCCTGCCTCGGCAGTTGGCCTTTCCATCGGGGTGGCGGGCGCCGGATTTTGTATGGCCGCTATCTTCCCAGTGATGCTCACCTGGGCAGGACGGCGGATGACGATCACCGGCTTTGTCACCAGTTGGTTCTTTATCGGCGCCAGCGCCGGGGGCATGTTTTTCCCCTGGTTTATCGGCCAGTTGTTCGAGTCGAGTGGCCCGCGCATCACCATGCTCACCACCCTCAGCTGCCTGGTACTCAGCCTGGCAATGTTTGGGGTGCTGATGATCTATACGGGAAAACATAGAACGTAGAACATGGAGCGCGCGTTCTGCGTTCTACGTTCAAAAAAGGAGGTTACCATGCCCTTATTGTTTGACATGCCTTTTGAGCGGTTGCAGACCTATGAGGGGCGCAACCCGCGGCCGGCCGATTTTGATGTGTACTGGGACAGGGCGCTGGCGGAGATGCATGCGCTCGACCCGCAGATCGAGAGCGTACCGGCAGAGTTTCAGACGCCCTTTGCCGAGTGCAGCCACCTCTATTTCACCGGCGTGGGTGGCGCCCGCGTGCATGCCAAGCTGCTGCGGCCACGAAATGCAACGGAACCGCACCCGGCGGTGCTGCTCTTTCACGGCTATTCAGGCAGCTCGGGTGAGTGGGTGGAGAAGTTGGGCTATGTGGCGTTGGGTTATACCGTGGCTGCGCTCGACTGTCGCGGTCAGGGTGGTCTTTCGGAAGATAATACCCCGGTGAAGGGCTGGACCTTGCGCGGGCATATCATCCGCGGGGTCGATGATGCGCCGGAGAGGCTCTACTACCGCCAGGTCTTTCTCGACACGGCGCAACTGGCGCGCATCGTCATGGCTATGCCCGATGTGGACCCGGAGCGGGTCGGAGCTACCGGCGCCAGCCAGGGCGGCGGCCTGACCCTGGCCTGCGCCGCGCTGGAGCCGCGGGTCAAACGCGTGGCGCCAGTCTACCCTTTCCTGTGCGATTATCAACGCGTCTGGGAGATCGACCAGGCCAAAGACGCCTACGCCGAGTTGAAGGAGTGGTTCCGCCGTTTCGACCCGCGCCACGAGCGCGCGGAGGAGGTCTGGACAAAACTGGGCTATATCGACGTGCAATATCTCGCCCCGCGCATCCGCGGTGACGTGCTGCTCTCGATTGGCTTCTCGGATACCGTCTGCCCGCCCTCCACCCAGTTTGCGACCTACAACAAGATCAAGGCGCCCAAGTCGATGCTCATCTATCCCGACTACGCCCACGAAGGTCTTCCCGGCGCGCCGGATGCGATCTTCCAGTTTATGGCCCAGTTGTAGCAAAAGCCGAAAACGTCAGTCTCCTCTCTAGCGCTACTCCAAGAAGTACAGAGTACGCCCGTCTCTGTTCGACAGCTTGCCCAACAGGGAGGATAAGAACCGCGGATGCACAGAAAGACGCGGTTCTTATCTGTCCCCGCCTGTGTGGGACGCCCAGTCAAAAATTTTGACCAATTTTCCAAAAACCTATTGACAAATTCAAAAATTTTGGTATACTCACCAAAAAGGAGAGAGTTATGCGCAAAATTTTAGAGAAATGCCCCTCATGTGGCGGAGACCTGGAAGTGACGCGGTTGAGCTGCACCAATTGCGAAACGGTCATCACCGGGCGCTACCAACCATGCCGGTTCTGCAAGCTGGCCCCCGAACACCAGAACTTCCTCGAAGCCTTTGTCAAGAGCCGCGGCAATGTCAAGGAGATGGAGCGCGAGCTCGGCATCTCCTACTGGACCATCCGCACCCAACTCAACGACCTGATCAAGGCGCTCGGCTTTGAAGTGGATACACCTCAGGAGGAGGAAGACGAGAGTGAGGTCAAGCACCGCCGCAAGGAGATTTTGGAGCAACTGGACCGCGGCGAGATCGACGCCAGCGAAGCCACCGAACGTCTAGCCCAGTTGCGGTAAGGACGGATGATGTCCGCCCTACAAAGAAAAACGATCCACAGATTTCGTAGATTTCACAAATTTTATCCGCGCCGATCCGTCCAATCCGCGGTCCATTTCTTTCACCAGAGGAGAACGAGGTCATGAACGAAGAACGGATGCAGATTTTGAGGATGCTACAAGAAGGCCGCATCACCGTCGAGGAAGCAGCCCGTCTCATTGCTGCCCTCTCTACAGATGAACCTGCTGTGCCGGTAAGCCGACACACACCGGTTTCGATTCCCGTGGAGGAGATTCCCCCGCAGGGCAGCCCGAGAGTAGCGCCGCTCTTTAGCTGGGCTTTCCGCTATGGTCTCTTCTGCAACCTGGAGAATACCCGCTTTGAGGGAGCGCACCTCGATAATGCCAAAATCTGGTTCTCCAATCTCGACAGTGCGGATCTGCGTGATGCCAATCTGCAAGATGCCTGGGTGGTGGCCGCCAATCTGGACAACGCCAATCTCGTCGGGGCGAACCTCGAAGGCGCCAAAATTGCCGCATCCAATCTGGACCACGCCGACCTGGCCGGCGCTGACTTACGCGGGGCAGTGATTATCGCCGCCAACCTGGAGCGTTGTGATTTGCGCGGGGCCGACCTGCGTGGCCAGGCGCTGATCGGCGTCAGCATGGCCCGCTATCGGGCGCAGACGCCTGTGACGACCATTGTAGCCGAGGAGTAGACCCATGAACGATGAACGCATGGCGATCCTGCGCATGTTGCAGGAAGGGAAGATCTCAGTGGATGAGGCAGCCCGGCTGATCGGGTCGCTCGATCAGAGCGAAGGTGAGCCGCGGCCTGATGCGGCCTCAAGACCGCGCCTGGTGTCGCTGGTAAACGATGAAGATGAAGAAGGCGACGAGCCAAGCGCATCGCCAAAACAGAGCGCCATTTTCGACGGCGCCAGTTTTATGGGCGCTAATCTTGAGGGCGCCAAATTCGAGGGCGCCAACTTCCGCAACGCCGATTTTACCGGCGCTATGTTGCGGGATGCTGACCTGCGCGGCGCCAATTTTGAGGGCGCCGACCTGACCGGCGCCATGTTGGCCAGCGCCAATTTTCGCAATAGCAACTTGCGCGGCGCCAGCCTGACCGGCGCCATGCTTGAGGGCGCCAATTTTCAGGATGCTGTATTGCCCAAAGCAGATTTCACCGGGGCCGTGTTGCAAGGGGCGAATTTCCAGGGCGTCCAGATCAACGGGCTGGACCTCACCGGCGTCTCGATGCCCGGCATCAAATTCCGCCCTGACGCGGTCATCGTGTGACATGAACACTCCTATTGTCGAGGTCCACGACCTCACCAAGACCTATCAAAAGAAGACGATCAAAGAAGGAGCAAGTCTGTGGACCAGAGTATTGCCCTCCGGCACGAAGACTGAGACGCTCACAGCGGTTGACAAGGTCTCATTCACCATCCGCCGGGGCGAGATCTTTGGGCTGCTGGGCCCGAACGGGGCCGGCAAGACGACAACGATCAAGATGCTCTGCACGCTGCTCGAACCGGCAAGTGGCACAGCCACAGTCTGTGGCTATGATATTGTGCGCCAGGCCGACCGCGTGCGGCAAAACCTGGGCGCGGTGATGACCGGCGAGCGCAGCATCTATTGGAAGTTGAGCGGGCGTGAAAATCTCGCCTATTTTGCGGCCCTCTATCACATCCCACCCCAGGTGGCCCGGCAGCGCATCGCCGAACTGCTTGAGCGGATGGAACTGACCAAACGGGCTGACGAACTGGTCGAACGCTACTCTTCCGGCATGAAACAGCGGATTGCCATCGCCAAGGCGCTGCTGGCCAAACCACCGGTGCTGCTGCTCGACGAGCCCACCATCGGTCTCGACCCACAGTCGGCGCGCAACCTGCGCGAGATCGTCCAGGGGTTGAAGGAGGAGGGGCACACCATCCTCCTGACCACCCACTACATGGAAGAGGCCGACCAGCTTTGCGACCGCATCGGCATCATCGACCAGGGCAAGGTCATTGCGCTCGACACACCCACTGTGCTCAAACAGTCGATCAACCGGCTCGATGTGATGCAACTCGAAGTCGAGAATTTCGACCCGGCCTCCACCCCGGCGCTGACCGGCCTGCCCAGGGTGGAGAACGTCGCCACACGCCATCTAGGGACGGATGGAATCTGGTCGGTGGCGCTCCACACCACCGACAGCCGCAACATCCTGCCCGAACTGATCCACGTCATCGGCGCCCGGGACGGGCGTATCCGCCATATGCAGATCGTCCAGCCGACGCTGGAGGATGTATTTATTGCCTTGACCGGAAAACAGTTACGCGAATAGGCGCCGAGGTGCAAGGCGCTTGCAAAGCGCCTTGCACCTGAAGATCGCAGAGAGCCGTATCATGCACGCTACCCTCACCGCCCGTTCATTCTCGTCCGAAGTGCGCATCCTCCTGGTCATGGCGCGCAAGGAGTGGACGATCTTTTTTCGCTACCCGAGCGCGATCGTGGCTTTTCTCATCTGGCCCATCATCTTTCCCTTTAGCGCCATCTTTACAGCGCGGGCGCTCAGCGGGCCGGATGGCTCTTCGCTGCCGGCCTTTGCCGCCTACGCCGGCACGGTGGACTACATTGCCTTTATCGTCATCGGCCTGTCGATCTACATGTGGATCAACATCACGCTGTGGGACATTGGCTTTCAACTGCGCAACGAACAGATGCGTGGCACGTTGGAGTCCAACTGGCTCTGCCCGGTGTGGCGCTTCTCGATCCTGGTGGGGCCGAGCCTGAGCAAACTCGCCATATCGCTCTTCTTTTTCACATTGGCGGTGATTGAATATCAACTCTTCTTTGGCATCAACCTGGTGGGGAGCAACCCAGCGCTCGTGTTGCTGATTGTGCTGTTGACCATCCCGTCGGTCTATGGCATTGGCGTGGCCTTTGGCAGCCTGGTGGTTCGTTTTCAGGAGGCCAATGCGCTGGTCTTTCTGGTGCGCGGCATCTTTATGATCTTTACCGGTGCCTCCTATCCGCTGGCGGTGCTGCCCGAGTGGATGCAGACGGTGGCGGCGTGGCTGCCGCTGACCTACACGATCCAGGCTATCCGCGCCGTGGCGCTCAACGACGCCGGCTGGTTCGAGATCCTGCCGGAGTTGCGCATGTTGGCGCTCTTTGCCTTTACCATCTTGCCGGTGGCATATCTGCTCTTCCGCTTCACCGAACGCCGGGCGCGGCGCACGGGAACGCTGGGGCGGTATTGAGCTTTAATGACACCGGATCTAAAATATTTTTTGTCGTTGACATTGGAAGTGGCATCATATATACTACCAATGTGAAACCTGTACAGATTGTCATCGATACGAGCGCGTTTATATCTGCCTTGTTTTCACAAAGGGGTGCCGCATACTTGCTACTGATGGAATCTGACAGGGGCTTGTTTGAGATCAACTTGTCGGTCCCGTTAGTGGCAGAATATGAGGATGTTGCCAAGCGGCTGCTGGCTGAGATGCGACTCAGTGAGCAAGATCTGGAAGACATTTTGGATTATGTCTGCCGGGTGGCGAATAGACGGGTAATCTTCTATTTGTGGCGCCCATTCCTACGCGATCCGAAAGATGACATGGTGTTGGAACTGGCGGTAGCTAGCGGGTGCCAGTACATAGTGACATTTAACGAGCGACACTTCGTTGGTTGTGAACAATTTGGGGTTGAAGTTGTAACGCCCAAAGTATTTTTGCAGCGGATCGGTAGACTACCATGACGACAATTAGCCTCAGAATTCCAGATTCTCTGCACCAGGTTGTCAAAAAGCTGGTCAAGCAGGAGGGAATTTCGATCAACCAGTTTATCACATTGGCGCTGGCCGAAAAAGTGTCGGCGCTGGCCACACAGGAATATTTGGAAGAACGGGCGAAGCGCGGTGACAGAACAAAGTTTGTGGCCGCAATGCGCAAAGTAGCAGACATCGAGCCAGCCGATGAACGGGATCGGATCTAGCCCAGTACACCGAGAGCCCTGACAGTTAGGCGTGGAATTCAATCCCTGGCATACCTGGCCATGAATGTACACATACTCTCACAAATCACCTGGTCTTCTCAGCTTCGCGCCCTGGTTGCCATTGGCTGGGTCAACTGGCTGCACTTTCTGCGCTACCCGCTCAATGCGGTTTTTCAGGTGGTGCAGCCCATCATCTGGTTGACGCCGGTCTATTTTCTGGGGCTGAGCTTTCAGACGGGGGAAGGCAACGTCGGCTTTGCCAACTACACCGGCACCACGGATTACATGTCCTTTATCCTGGTGGGCGCCATGCTCGCCAGCTACATCGGCGCTGTCTTTTGGGGGATTGGTTACTCGCTCAAAAACCAGATGGACAGCGGCGTGTTGGAGAGCAACTGGCTGGCCCCAACGCCGCGCTTTTCGTTTCTGGTCGGCCAGACGATCTCGAATCTAGCCGTGACGACAGTGGTCAATGCCGGTATCTTGGTGCTGGGTTGGTGGCTCTTTGGCTTTCGCATCAGCGGCAACGTACTCCAGGCCATTGGGGTGGCGCTGCCTATGTTGCTGGCGCTTTATGGGTTTGGCTTTGGTTTTGCCGCCATTGTGCTGATCCTGCGCGACGCCAATACCTTGATCGATGTCTCCGATTTTCTCATCTCTGGCCTCTCCGGCAGCCAGTTTCCGGTGCAGGCGTTGCCGGCTTTGCTGCTGCCCATTTCTCTGGCGCTGCCCCTCACCTATGGGTTGGATGCTGTGCGTGGTCTGCTCATCGGCACGACGACGCTCCTCCCTATCCCCTATGAAATTGCGATCCTGCTCCTCTTTATGCTAGTTATGGTCCCGCTCGGCTACCTCATCTTCCGGCTGGTGGAGCGGCGTTGCAAGCAATTGGGAACCATTGGGTTGCACTAAATGAACGTTTAATTCGCTATCCCCTGCGGATCGGCTATAATAATGCGACCTTTTGTTGTCGTTTTGCCGGGGATGGTCGCAGATGGCGCCGACGCTCTTCTTCCAAGGTGGCACACTTGTGCTCAGCGATATCGACCAGCATACGCCCGTTCATCCGGCCTTTCGCTGGGTGAAGGCGCGCTGGCGGTGCGAAGGCTATCGCTATCCGCTGCTGGCCAACTGGCTGCAAGAACACGGCATTCACGACCAGACACCCCGCTGGCAGCGCCTGAATCTCACCCTGCACGATTCCCGCCAACCGCATGATTACCAACAGGCAGCCCTGGCTGCCTGGGAAGCTGCCGGACGATTGGGCAGTGTTGTGTTGCCCACCGGCGCTGGGAAAACCTTTGTCGCGTGCCACGCCATCCAGCGGGTGGATCGCTCCACGCTGGTGGTGGCGCCGACCATCGACCTGTTGCACCAGTGGTATGCCCGGCTTGTCAATGCCTTTGCGGCCGAGGTGGGCGTCTACTACAGCGGTGAAAAGCGTATCCTGCCGCTCACCGTCACCACCTATCACTCGGTTGGCGACCTGCTGGCCGCAGCGGGTAATCATTTCAAGCTGGTCATCTTCGACGAGGTGCATCATCTGCCGGCGCCCAGTTGGGGCGAAGCGGCGCTTATGGCGCCGGCGCCTTTCCGCATGGGGCTGACTGCCACCTATCCCGCGCCACATGAACAGAGCGACGGGCGCTGGCGGCTCGATGAGTTGATTGGCCCCATCGTCTACGAGAAACGGATCGAAGAGCTGGTGGGCCAACAACTGGCAGAGTATCGCACCGTCCGCATCCGGGTCGATCTGACGCCAGAGGAACGCCAGCAGTACGATGAGCAGCACGCGCTCTATGCCGGTTACCTGCGCGCCCACCAGCTCTATCGCTACGGGCCACGGTGGTGGCTGGAACTGCAACGGCGGAGCGCACTCCATGCCGACGCCCGGCGCGCCCTCCTCGCCCGGCAGCAGATCCAGCGTCTGTTGGCTGTTGCCACAGAGAAATTTGCCACTCTCGACCGGCTCTTGCGTGAGCATCTTTGCGAACAGGTGCTTATCTTTACCGAGAGCAACGAGATGGTCTATCGCATCTCGGCGACCTATCTGATCCCTGCCTTAACCCACGAAACCAAAGCGGCGGAACGCAAGGAAATTTTGGAGGGCTTTCAGACGGGCCGCTACCGCGCCCTCGTCACCTCCAAAGTGCTCAACGAGGGGATCGATGTGCCGGAAGCCAAGGTGGCGATTGTGCTGGGCGGCAGCGCCGGTGCGCGCGAGTACATCCAGCGCCTGGGCCGCGTGCTACGCAAGGTTGGCAACCGGCAGGCGGTGTTATACGAGGTGATCGTCCGCAACACGGTGGATGTGGGCCGGGCGCAACGCCGCCGCCCGCGTGGAATCAGTGTCTAAATGAAAATACGAATTGGGCAATACAGAGAGAGCAGAGAAGTCACGGAGGACACGGAGGTTGTTCTCTTTGGATGTTTTCTGTGTCTCGGATATCTATTATGTTAACCGGTGACTTGGTGCGCGCCCGGCTGCGCACCAGAGGGAAGGACTTGCAGATCCAGTTTTTGGATGGCGCCGATTACATTTGGCAGCAGACCGCAGCAGATTTGATCGCGCTGCTCCACGCCCACGTGGGCCAGCCGCAGGCAGCGTGGACGCAGGTGCTGGAGAGGTACGAAGGCAGCCGCACCGATTACATGGTCATCCGCGGGCTGGCCAAGGTGCTGACCGACGGGGCGACCTTTTCTGCCACCGCCACACCAGCACAGCCCAACGAGATGCGTGCCCGCCTCTTTGCGCAGGGCCCGGTGTTCGACACCGCCGATCTGTTGCGCCCCAAGACCCGCGAACTGGTGCTGCGCGAGACTGCCGTTGAGTATCAGGTTCCGAGCCGGCAGATCGAAGCGGCGCTCTATGCCGACCGGCCCGCCGCCCATCTGCTTACCGATCCCGGCCCGACCTGGACGCCCGCTACGCTGATCGCCCGCTACAATCTGGAACTGGCCCGCGCTGCCCTTTACTGGTCAGACTTTATGTCTGTGCAGATCTACGACAACTTCAAAGACTTTTGGCGCTATCTCAAGCTCTTCAAACTCATGTTTTGGGCGACTCCCAACGACGGCGGCTATGCCGTTGCGCTCGATGGTCCGATCTCGCCCTTTGTGCAGACGACAACGCGCTATGGGCGCCAGTTTGCCGCTTTTCTGCCGGCGTTGTTGTTGAGCGACCGTTGGTCGATGACTGCTTCCGTACGTCTGCCGCCCAAACGACGACCGCTACACTACCGGCTGGATCACACGGCAGCGCTTGCCGGCCACTTCCGGCGCAGCGGCGAGTTCGACAGCCGGTTGGAGGCCGATTTTGCCGCTGAGTTTCAGGCCAAATTTGGCGATGAGCGTAGGGCCTGGCAGTTGACGCGCGAAGACGAGGTGCTGCTCCTGGGTGACACCGTCATGGTGCCCGATTTTGCCTTTACCCACAAAAAGGATGGACGCCGCGCCCTGGTGGAAATCGTCGGCTTCTGGCATCCCGAGTATCTGGCGCGCAAGGTGGCCAAGGTGCGCGCCGCCAACCGGCGCAACCTGATCCTGCTGGTCTATGAAGGGGTCAACCTGAGCACAGAAAAGCTGCGCGACACACCTAGTGAAGTCCTCACCTTTGCCAACAAGCCGGTGCTGAAGGAGGTCATGGCCGCGGTGGAGCGCGTGGCGGAGTAGGGAAAGTGGCGCATGCCTACCGATGCGTCGCTGTTCATCACCACGGGCGGGCACCCTAGCAGGGGGCGAGTATGGAAGACATTATCATTTCCGAGATTCAGGCGTTACACCAGTTCTTTCAGGATTGGTTCACCGGCAGCATTGCTGAGACCGAGGCAAACTTTGCCCGCGTCACCAGCGTGCTGCATCCACACTTCTGCCTGGTCGCGCCCGATGGGCAATTGAGTGACCGGGCGACGGTCCTGAGTTGGATATGGAAAGGGTACGGCACACGCCCCGATTTTCAACTGTGGGCCGAACAGACCGTGCTGCGCCACCGTACGAACCAGCTTGCCCTGGCAACCTATGAAGAGTGGCAACAAACACCCGGTTCGCAAACCGTTCGTTTGAGCAGTGCGCTCTTCCAGCGACGGCTGGACGCCCCGCACGGCGTGGAATGGCTCCACGTCCACGAAACCTGGCTCCGACCACCCCTATGACCCATCAGCCTGGTAGAGTGGATTGAGAAATCGGGACAGCGCATAGAGTACCGCGATCTCCAACGCGGCCTGGCGTGTGATCAACCCGTTGGTGAGGATGCCCACCGCACCCTGGCGCTGTTTGGTGTTGGTCTCGCCTGCCAGTTCGTCCATGAGCGGACCCAACTCGCGTCCCTGGCGCACAGCTTGCGCCACCAGGGCTGGCAAGGGTAGACGGCCGCTTGACCCTAAAGAGACGGTTCCGTCTTGATCCGCCACGACGGCCCAGCCGGTCGTAAACATGCCATAGCCGGTATCGACGGTATTGCCTTCCAGACCCACCCCCAGATCGCCAGCGCCGGCTGTCCGGGCCAGGCGAGCGCGCTGGGTCGCCCCGGCAATCGCCTCTTCATCACTCAGCGGTTGGAGACTCACGCCCGAATCTACTGCGACCCCCACCACCACAGCCCCCGGCCAGACTCGCCGCACCACCGCACGCACGGCAGCGATTTTGACCGGGTTGAGCGAACCGACAGCCACCTTACGGATGCTGTATCTATCGCTGTTCATCTGTGCCCGACTTTCAGAAGAGTGCCCACAGCCGTGGCCCAAAGATCGCAAGTGCAACACAGATGCTGCCCAACACGACAAAGATCATGGCGCCGGCGGCGGCATCTTTGGCGCGCTTGGCCAGCGGGTGGTATTGGGGCGAGACCAGGTCCACCACTGTTTCGATAGCGGTGTTGACCGCCTCCAACGCCAGCACGAGAAAGAAGGTCAACGCCAGCACTGCCCACTCGACCGGGCTGATACCAAACCACCAGCCCGCCAGACAGACAAACAGGGTAGCGACCACCTCAATCCGTGCGTTAGGTTGGGTGCGGAGGGTGTGGGCGGCGCCAGAAAGCGCAGCGCGCAGACTAAAGAGACGGCTGGCCCAATAGGTGCGGTCGCGGCCGGTCAGCCGACGGTGCGCAGCAGAATCACTGGCCGGCCAGGACGCCGTTGATGTGGAGTGTCGTTTCATGGTTCGTAGCTGCGGTGAGAGAGGCCGTGGTCACCAAACTGGGCAAGAGCCGCTTCCTGTAGCGACCACATGGCGGCCTCCTCTTCTGGGGTAGTATGGTCGTGGCCGAGCAGATGCAGCGTACCGTGGACCGCCAACAAACGCAGTTCGGCGTTGATGTCATTCTGGTACTGGACAGCCTGGCGTTCGGCGTAGGGGAAAGCGATGACAATATCACCTAGATAGTCAGCAAATTCGTTAGCTAGTTCAGGCGGGAGCGCCAACTTCTCCTCCGCATCTTCCTCCTGGGCAAAACTTAAGACATCGGTGGGCGCATCGATACCACGATAGTCACGGTTCAACTGCTGTACCGTCTCATCACTTGTGACAGCCACCGTGAGCGACGCCCGCACCACCCCACTCAGACGCAATACGTGCTGGATGGCAGCCGTGATGGTTGTCTGGTCAACCTCTGCCTGAAAGCTGTCATCAACGTCGAAGTGGATCACATAGTCGGTGCTCATAACAGATGTGGATCGATCATCTGACCGGGATAGGAAGGGTCTAAACGCGGCGGGCGCGTTCGGCTCCTTGTACGACGACAGCAGGGATCGCATCTTCTTCCACTCCGCCCGGTGGCAGCGGCGCACCCCTTGGTACAATTCTCTCCCCACTCTCGCCCGTGCCGTTCGTCTCAGGCGCCGCAACGCCATCCCCGTTTGGTGGCGCCTCTTGCTCCGTAACCGGTTCCGGATAGCTGATGCGCGGGTGATGTACGCCTTGGAGCACCTGCAGGAAGACCTCACGAATCGTTTGCAGGTCTTTGAAGGTCAGGTTGCTCTCATCCAGCTCACCTTCGCTAGTACGTTCGTCGATGAGCTTACGCACCAGCCGCTCCAGATCTTCACGCGTGGCTGGACGTACAGCGCGGACGGCGGCTTCACAAGTGTCGGCCAGCAAGAGAATGGCCGTCTCTTTGCTGCGGGGGCGCGGGCCGGGATAGCGAAAATCTTCCTCGTTTACGGCTGAACCGTTAGTGGCTGTACGCTGCGCCTGGGTATAAAAGTACTGGGTCAAGGTCTTGCCGTGATGTTCGCGGATAAAATCCTGGATGCGCAACGGCAGGCGATATTTCTGCGCCAGATCTACACCGTCGCTAACATGGCTGATAATGATCTGCGCGCTGGTGAGCGGGTCGAGTTTGTCGTGAGGTGACGGGTTGTCGGCGATGTTTTCGGTAAAGAAGTAAGGGCGCACTGTCTTGCCAATGTCATGATAGTAGGCCCCTACGCGTGTTAGAAACGCATCCGCCCCAACGGCGGCGGCAGCGCGCTCAGCAAGGTTGCTGACGACAATCGTATGGTGGTAGGTACCTGGCGCCTTGAGCAGCAATTGGCGCAGCAGCGGGTGCGTGGGCCGACTCAACTCGGTCAACTGGAGACTGGTCGTAATATTAAAGAGATTGCCCAACAGGAAATAGCCCACCAGCGCAACACTGGCCGAGACGCCACCGCTCAGAGCCGCCACCAGATACCCTTGGAAGAGGGGCAGCGTTACTGTACCCAGTTCAAACTCAAGAAAGAGGGTACGATGCGCCATGTACGAAAGCAGATTGCTCCCGGCCACGGCCAACCCAGACCAAAAAAAGGCACTGAGCCGTTCTGCCCGGCCCAACGCCAGCGCGCCGATGATCGAACCAGTACACATATAGGTGACGAGCGTCGGGTTGTTACTGCCGAGAAAGTGAACGATAAGTGAAAAGCCAATCGTAAAAATAATCGCCACCCGCAGATCGACCAGCGCCGTGATCAGCATCCCCAGCGCAGCCAGAGGGTAGAGAAACGGCAGCCAATCGTGGGGGATGATGAGAAATTTGGCGACCAGCAGCCAGAGCACCGTCAGGACGACCAAAACTGCCATCTCCTGATAGTTGTGCCATGTCTGCGGTCGCAGCCGGTAGATGGCGCCGATGATGACGGCCAACACAAGGATCGTGATCGCAAGCGCCCGTACCAGCGACCACCGGTCCCATTCCCGTTGTAGTAGACCGATCTGGACGAGCGCTTCCACGTCTTCTGGGCGGACAACATCGCCAGCGCGGAGGATTGTCTCGCCGCGCGCCAGGCTTACGGTCTGGACAGGCACGGCATTACGCGCCTGCTCGCGCAACTCCTCGGTGCGAGCCTCGTTATAAAAGCTATTAGGGCGGAGCAAGGCGCGTACCAGGTCGGCTGTCACCACGCTGGCTTCCTCGCTAAGGTCCGCGCTGATCAGCGAAGGGACACGCCGTTTGACAAGCGGCAGCGTTGTATCACGAATTTCTTCGCGCATGGCGCGGTCCAGGGCCAGCGGCACTTCCACCAGCACATCTTCCCATTCTTCCGGCGAAAGCTGTTCAATATGCAACGCCATCTCAGGCGTAAGATTTAGATCGCTGATAGCGAGCAGATAATCATTCTGCCGTTCAGGGGTAGCATAGGGATCATTGCGAACGATGGTAACAAACTCCAGGATCTCGCGCGAACGGCTTACCTGTTGCCGGCGCACTCGCCCTTCAGTAAAATCATATTGGTCGGGGATGCCCTGCGCCGCTCGCTCACGCGCCTGCTCGGTGAGCAAGGAGCTCTCATACGAGATCTCGCTCGGGGAAACGATGTCGTACGGTGCGACATCACGCGCCTGCAACTGAAGCTGCCCCCCAAAAGGTCGCTGCCAGGTCAAAAGGGCAACTGTAAGCAGCGCCACTGAACCGATCATAGTCGCCACGATCAGGGGGTTGAGCCACCGGTCTGGCCGCACTTTCGTAGCGGCATTCACAGCTAAATTCTTGCCAAAATCATTTGCCATGAGAGATCCCTGCCCGGTCGTCACACCCGGCTATCAGGGGAAACCAGCAATCTGCGGTCGGCCCTGGTCAACCGCCCAACAGCCGGCGCACCACCTGGCTGACCAACCTGCCATCGGCGCGGCCGGCCACCTGAGCGATAACCGGCCCCATTACGCGGCCCAGCTCGCGCGCCGAGGTAGCGCCTGTTTCAGCGATGACCTGGCGTGCGATGGTCTCTACTTCGGCCTCGCTCAACGCCTGGGGCAGATAGCGCTCAAAGATGGCGACGTCGGCTAGCTCGGCCTGGGCGCGATCGTGAGCGCCCAACTTCTCGTACTCGGCGGCTGTGTCGCGGCGGCGCTTGGCCAGCTTCTGCAACACTGTAACCGCCTCAGCGTCGGTGAGCGGGCGGTTTTCCGTCGCAGTTCGGGCTTCGGTCAGCGCTGTCTTGGCGGCGCGCAGGGCCTGTTTGGCAGTTTCGTCCTTTTGACGCATGGCCTGGGTCAGGTCGGCATCGATGCGTTCCACCAGGGTCAATGTCTTATCTGTCATTAGAAATGCGCTCACTTTATCCAATCCGGTTTTGATCTAGCCGGATAAACGTTGTTGAACCGCCTGGTCAATCCAGTGCATGAACGGTTCTTGAAACCGCAGAAACAGGGCAAGCAGGGCGGCCAGCAATGCAAAGATCAGGAGTAGTTGCCACCATACCAGCCCTACCGCCCCAGCGCCCACAGCTGCTACAACAAAAGTGGCTGGGACGCGAATCGCAAGCGTGAGCAGCACAACTTTGAGATACCTTACCTGCGCCAGTCCGGCCAGAAAGTAAGGCAGATCACCCGTAGGCGCGGCCAGGAGCACAAACCAGAACCAGGCGCTGTCGCTATGGGTGATGCGCTCCCAACGCGCCAGCCGCTCTGCGCCCATAAGCTGTTCGACCCAACCACGACCGTAGCGACGGGCCAGCCACATGGCCAGGGTCGCGCC
The DNA here is from genome assembly GCA_003577005.1 of Chloroflexota bacterium. The sequence goes on from QEUW01000016.1 coordinate 17,582, forward strand.
GCTCAACAACCCTACGGCACCCCAAACCCCACCCCAGAACGGGCCGTACAGATAACCGGCTGCGGCCTGTACGACATAACCGGGAATCGGCGCCACCACAATTTGGAGCGCATTGAAAACCACCAATGCAAGCGGGCCAAACCAGCCCAGACCTACGACAAATTGTTGCAAAGCTTGCTCATCGCGCAACAATGCCCACACCACCGGCCCATAGCGCCAAAGCACAATGCCGAAACCAAGCAATCCTACGAACCACCACCCTAGGCGCCATGCTTTACTCACGGCTGGAGGCCAGCTACGGCGCCAATCTGACAGCATTCGGACCAAATCCATGCGTCAATTATACCCCTGACATCCTCTATGTCAATTGAGCCACATAGTGATAGGGCAAGATGGCATCTTGTCTTATGTTAGCCCCGCACAAAACTGGTACTTGCCGAGGAAGCAAAAGCAGAGGATAATAGGAGTACCCATACTGCTAGACCGCTGCGCTGTCTGGTTCACCGGCTACATGCACCAAGCTAGGACAACGACTTGTTGCTTTGCTAACAGCCACAGGATTCGGAGCAAGCAATGACAATACCCACCGCAACACCCTACCAGGACATCCTGGTCGAGACGCCTCGGCCCGGCGTCGGCCTGATCCGTTTCAACCGGCCCCAGGCGCTCAACGCGCTGCGCACACAGTTGATGGAGGAGTTGCTCGCCGCACTCCGCGCCTTTGACAGTGACTCCACCGTTGGCGCTATCGTCATCACTGGCAACGAGCGGGCTTTCTCTGCTGGCGCCGACATCCACGAAATGGCCGACTCCTCGCCAACGGCTATGCTCAGACGGGGCTCGGTCGAACGTTGGGCACAACTGCGCGGCGTGCGCAAGCCGATCATCGCCGCCGTTAGCGGTCACTGTCTTGGCGGCGGTTGTGAGCTGGCAATGACCTGCGATATCATTGTCGCCGCCGAAAATGCCAGCTTTGGCCAGCCGGAAATCAATATCGGCGTGATCCCAGGCGCCGGCGGCACGCAGCGGCTGGCCCGCGCCGTCGGCAAGTCATTGACCATGGAGATGGTGCTCAACGACCGCCGCCTGACGGCCGCGGAGGCGTTGCAAGCGGGCCTGGTCAGCCGGGTGGCCCCCGTCGCCAGCTATCTGGACGAGGCGCTGACCCTGGCCTTTCAAATTGCCGAACGCGCCCCGCTCGCCGTCCAATTGGGCAAAGAGGCGGTCAACAAGGCTTTTGACCTCTCGCTCAGCGACGGGCTGGCCTACGAGCAAAAACTCTTCTTCCTCCTCTTTGCCAGCGAAGACCAGAAAGAGGGGATGCGCGCTTTTGGTGAAAAACGGAAACCAGTGTGGACAGGGAGGTGAGTGTGGATGCGCGCGTCTTTGACCAACGCCGTAGCCCGGAGACGCTGGCGGCGGCGCTCAATCTGTTATTCGACCACTGGCTCAACCTGCCTGTCGAACTGCGCAAGCAGATCGATGAGCGCCGCCGCCAGCTTCGGCTCGAATTGCCGACGACGCCCCCCCTCCAGCGCGCCGGGCGCATCATCGCCTTTCTCAACGAGTTGGAAGCCATCCCGCAAGTGGCCGCCATTGCCGGCCCAATCCTGGAGGCTGGCAAGGGTCCAAGTTACCGGCTCATCGTTCAATTTACTGATGAGCAGTTGCGCGACCTGATAACTACGTTGGCCACACCGGCGCCTGAGCCGGAAGCTGCCGTTGTCCAGCCAGAGCTGCTGCCGTTTCAACTCCACATGACGACCGCACCGCCCGCCGCAGCCGGCGCGCCGATCCCACTGCTGGTTCATCTGACGCCAGACACACGCCCTGCCTCCCAACAGGGCGACGCCATCTTGATCCCCTTTGTCGATCTGCGCCAGCCGGTGCGAGTAGAGGTCCTGCTCAAAGCGCCCGGCTTTAGCGAGGCAACCGGCGACTGGACGAGATTGATCGATCTGTTCTCGCTGGGGCGCTCGCTGCCGGCGATCTTTTTGTTGCAGGGTGATGGAACGACCGGGGAGCAATCAATCTGGGTGCAGATCAACCAGGTGGCCGGCAGTGCGCTGCGCAAGGTCAATATCGTCTCTCCGTTGGTGGCAAAGTCGGTCATGCCGTCCAGTCTCGAAGCGGCACCGCTGCGCAGCGCCGCCGCGCCCACCCAGCGGGCGTTCTACACCGATGTACAGTTCCCCAGCCAGGTGTTGGCGCGCACCGTACACCCGCTGGTTGTGCGGCTGACGTTGGAACAGTCTGCAAGCAGCCGTGTAGCGAGCCAGGCGAACATCTCGTTTGCCAATCCTCATCAGGCCGAGGCGATCGAAGTGGTGGTAGACGCTCCCGGCTTTACCGAGCAGAGCGGCAACTTGCGCCGCATCTTTAGTCTCTACAGCGAGATCGACTCGCAGCCGGCTGTCTTTCTGTTGCAAGCCGGCGAGACAATCGGGCGTCACCAGGTCACGCTGGATTTTTATCACCGCGGCCGGCTGCTGCTCAACACCTTCTTCGAGGCGGAGATTGTCGAGCAGCTGGCCGACACACCTCCCCAATTACGCACCCGGCCAGATACGCCACCATTGGAGCCGATCCCTCAACATCCGCCAGAGCCACCCGACCTCGAACTACGCATTCTCTTTGACCCGCAGACTCGCGTACTGCGTTTCCGGCTTCATGCCGAAAATGCCGAATTGGGCTATCGAGACCGTGAACTGGGCGAAGTCCGGCTGGCGGCCGACCCGCACCAATTCCTGGAGCAGACCTTTATCCAACTCAGCGAACTGGCTGCGCGGCCGGTTGATACGCTGTCCGAAAGCGACACAGCCGCCCAGTTCGATGACCTGGTCACCATCGGTCAGGATCTGTTTTACAAGCTCTTCTCTCCCGAGTTGCGACAGGAATACTGGCGGGTCAAACAGCTACGCGAAACAGGCAAGGTGCGTTCCCTCCTGCTGATCAGCGACGAGCCGTGGATCCCTTGGGAATTGGTCAAGCCCTATGAGTTCGACCGCACCAGCAATCAGGCGCGGCAAGATGGCTTCTTGGCCGAATCCTTTCAGGTGGCGCGCTGGCTTACGAAACGCGGCGTTGGCTCGCATATCGATATCACCGCTGCCCGGTTGGTGGCGCCGGCATCCAACCTCATGTATTCGCAAAAAGAGATCGATTATTTTGCTACATTGGGCCAGCGCGGCGTAGAGGTCGGCAAGCCGCTCGGGGCCCGGAGCGATGTGCTGGCAACGATGCGCACGGCTCGGGTCAAACTGCTCCACCTGGCCGCACACGGCAACTTCAAGCCCGACAACCCCTATGATTCGCCCCTCGAACTCGACAGTGGCGAATACTTGCGCCCCTCCGACCTGGCGGGCGCCCGCGCCGAAGCGTTGCGTATGGAGCGCCCCCTGGTCTTTCTCAACGCCTGCCACGGCGCCCAGATCGCCTTTGCCCTCACCGGTCTGGGTGGCTGGGCCGAGCGGATGGTCGGCGACATCGGCGTCAGCGCCTTCGTCGGTGCGCTGTGGGAGATCAACGACCTGCTGGCAGCCGAGTTTGCCATCCACTTTTACGATCAACTCATCGAGGGCCGGCCCCTGGCCGGGGCGTTCCACGCCGCCCGGCTTCACATCCGCGCCCAGGCCCCTGCCAATCCCACTTGGCTGGCCTATACCCTCTACGCCGACCCCAATGCGCAGGTAAGGTGGAGTGGGCTGCGGCGATGAGAGGGAGCGATTCTCACTTCGGCGCCAATAGACCGCGGATTGGGCGGGGCCCAGGGGGCGCCCCGCGGATTCATACAAAATCCTATCCGCGAAAATCAGCCGAATCCGCCCAGTCCGCGGTCTATAGTGGACAAATTTGAAATTGCAGGCTGCAAGCAGGCAAGATTTGCCTGTTCCTACCTCCTGTGCTAAACTAACCGATTGTCTGTGACGAGGGATCAGACTGGTCGATCCCTCGTTCTTTCTGTTCGCGGGACGGTCCTGCGGGCATCTCCAGAGAAAGACTACAGGAGCATCTATCAACATGAGCGGTACAGACCTGCATAGTTATGAGTTGATCTACGTCCTCCAACCGGATGTGGACAACAACACCATCACCGATGTGCAGAACCGGCTGACCCAGGCGATCGCCGGGCAGCAGGGCGAAGTCAAGGCAACCGAAGTGTGGGGCAAGCGCACGCTCGCCTATCCTATCCAGAAACATGTGACGGGTTACTACGTGTTGCACCGTTTCGACATGAACCCGAGCGGGACGGAGGAACTGGAGCGATTGCTACGCTTCAATGAGAATGTGATCCGCTACCTGATTGTTCGTGACGAAGACGAAGAGTAAAGCTGGATAGAAAGGATAAGACCATGAGCGAAGAGCGCAATCCAACCCCTGAAGAAGAAACAACACCGGTCGAGACGCCGGTAGTGGGTGCATCTGATGAACCTGCGACCCCAGTCGCATCGGCAGCCGCTGAAGAAGCTGTAGACGACGCCTCCGCCGCAACAGACGAGGCGAATGAAGGCGGTGAACCCGCCAGCGAAGCAACATTGACCGCCGAAGCCGCGAGTGACGAAGTTGTCGAGGAAACAGTTGAGGAAACAGTTGAGGAAACAGTCGAGGAAACAGTCGAGGAAACAGAAGTAGCCGAAGAGGTGCAGACAACGCCTCAACCAACCTCTGCCGCAGCCGCGCCGGAACCAACACAGACCGCCGGCCCCAAAGAATATTCGCCCGAATATGAGGTGGGTGGCCGCTCGCGCCGGATCAACATCGAAGTGCGGCTCGATGAGATCGACTATAAGAATGTCGCTCTGTTGGGCCGTTTTCTTGACCCACGCGGGCGGATTCTGTCGCGGCGCAAGACGCGTGTCAGCGCCAAAGTGCAGCGGCGCGTCGTCAATGCCATCAAGCTGGCGCGCCACATTGCCCTGCTCCCTTACACAGCAGACCAAACGCGAATCGTGCGGAGGCGCAGATAAGGCATGGCCAAACGCAAGCGGCAGGTCGCAGAAGAACGTGAATTAACTCGCAAAGAAGTCCGCCTGCGCGCCCGTGACCGGCAACGCAACCGTCGCCTCTACATTGGCGCGGGGATCGCCATTGGCCTGGCCCTGATTCTGGTTATAATCGGGGCCACCATCCAGTATGGCGTGCGGCCAAACAGCCCGGTTGCTACCGTGGGCGAGGAGCGGATCATTACGCGCGACTTCTGGCAGCGGATGCGCTTTGAGCGGTGGCAGCTGCAGAATCAGCTGGCCCAGATGCAACAACTGCAGGCGCAGTTCGGGCAGAATCTCTTCGCCGGGCAGATCACGCAGTTGCAGAGTACGCTCTCCAGTCCCTTTGCGCTGGGCGTCCAGGTGCTCGACCAGATGATCGATGAGGCGGTGATTCGCCAACAGGCCGCTGCACGCGGCATTACCGTCAGTGATGAAGAGGTAGATGCCGCGTTGCGCGAGGAGATCGCCAATAGTCGTGGGGCAATCACCGAGCCACAGGCCACCGAAACAGCCGACGCCTCCGCCGCAGCCACGAGCACGGCGGAAAGTTGGACGCCCACGCCCATGGCCACGCTCGACGCCAGTGCTGCGGTCACGGCTACGGCCACCCCCTTGCCCACGCCCGAACCACTGCCCACCCGTCCGATCATCTCCGAGACAGGGTATACAGAAGGGCTCAACCTGCTGACAGAAAACCTGACAGCGGCGGGTGGCCTGTCCGTGGATCAATACCGCGAAGTCGTACGGATGCGGCTGTTGGCCGAGAAGCTGCAAGAGGTGGTGACAGCGGAGACGGTGCAGGCTACGGAAGAGCAAATTCATGCCCGCCATATTTTGATTGCCATCGAAGAACCGGTCCCGACGCCGTTCTCACTGGATACAATCACCGAAACCGAACCCATCACGGCAGCCGTGCCGTTGACCGACTTACGCACCCTCACCACCGATGTTGAGAGCAGCGCCGATGCGGCTATGACGGATACAGCCACGCTGACCGCAACCGCTGGCGTGACCGATGTCGATCTCCTGACCACAACCGACGAACTCACTACCAGTGCAGAGGTCACCACTCCTGCCGGCGTGACCGATACAGAGGGCCTGACCGGCACTGCGTCGATCTCGCCGACGGAAGACCTGACCAGCACTGCCGAGGCCGAAGCGCTGGCGTTGGCCCAGGAGTTGCGCAGCCGGCTGCTGGCCGGTGAGGATTTTTCTGCTCTAGCCCAGGAATACAGCGATGACCCCAGCAATGCCGGCAATGGCGGCGACCTCGGCTGGTTTGGCCGTGGCCAGATGGTGCCGGAATTCGATGAGGTCGCCTTCAGCCTGCCGCTCAACGAGGTGAGCGAGCCGGTCAAGACCCAGTTTGGCTATCATCTGATTGAGGTGCTGGAGAAGGACGCCAACCGTCCCAAAGACGAATTCCAGCTCCAGCAGGAACGGCAGCAAGCGTTCCAAACCTGGTTGCAAGAGCAAAAGACCGCCATCAATATCGAGCGACCACAAGATCTCGTTTCGCTCCTTCCATCGGATCTGAGATAAGCGGCTCTTCCGATTCGCGGAGTTCGCACGAGGGCGTGCGAACTCCGCGTTCTCCATCGCAAAAGGGCCGATAAACTCCACACACACAAAAAGGGACCGGTCGCGACCGGCCCCTTTTTGATTGTAGAGCGTGCGATTTTGCGATTAACCCACTCGTTCCAAGAACCGTGCATCGTTCTCATAGAAATAGCGAATATCGTCGATGCTCCGCTTGAGCATAGCCTGGCGTTCAATCCCCATGCCCCAGGCAAAGCCACTGAACTCAGCTGGATCGTAGCCTCCGTTCTTGAGCACTACCGGATGCACCATCCCCGCACCGAGGATCTCCAGCCAGCCGCTGTACTTGCAGACGCGACAGCCCTTGCCGCCACAGAGGATGCAATCCACATCGACCTCCACGCTCGGCTCGGTGAAGGGAAAGTACGCCTTGCGGAAGCGAATGCGCCGCCCCTCGCCGTACATCTGGTTGGCAAAGTTGAGCAGCACCCCTTTGAGGTCGCTAAAGGTGACATTACGCCCGACAACCAAACCCTCTACCTGGTAAAACATCATCTCCGAACGGGCCGTTACATCCTCATTGCGGAAGCACTTGCCGGGCAGCACTACGCGAATCGGCTCGGGCGCATACTCGCGCATGACGCGAATCTGGCCGGGGCTGGTGTGTGTGCGCAGGATGACATCAGGGTTGGTGGTGAAGAACGTATCCTGCATCTCCCGAGCTGGGTGGCCAGGCAGAAAATTGAGCAACCCAAAGTTGTATTCATCGGTTTCGACCTCTGGCGCATCGTAGACCTGAAAGCCCATCTGCGTGCAGATATCGATGATCTCGCGCATGGTGATCGTGGTCGGGTGCAGCTTACCCACGATCTGTAGGCGGCCAGGGAGTGTCACGTCGATGCCCTCGGCACTGAGGGCAGCCGCCATCTCAGCCTGCTTGATCTTCTCCTGCCGGGCGCTGAGGGACTGCTCCAGCGCGTTCTTGACCTGGTTGGCCCGCTGTCCCGCCACCGGGCGCTCCTCTTTGGACAACTGGCCCAGCCCGCGCAGGAGTGCGGTCAGCTTGCCGTTGCGCCCCAGATATTCGCGATACCATGCCTCGCTGGCTTCAGTCGAGTCGATCTGGGCGAGCGTCTGTTCGGCTTCGCGCTCCAAGGCTGCAAGTTGTGCCATCAGTTCATTCATAGAAATTTGCCTTTAATCTCTGTTCGTTAAGTTTCTCGGCGATGCCCATCATACTTCTCCTCCCCACACGCCAGCCATTCCCGGCACGGCCGTGATCGGACCCCAAAGTGTTTCGCCCTTGACTTCCTCCACTTGCACCGGTGTGATCATACCGTGCAAGTCAAGATCACCGGGCGCAACGGCCATCACGCGCAGATAGTTATCGGTAAAACCGCTCCACAGCCGCCCCGGCTGGTCGGCCAGCGGCTGTCCTTCGCCTTCCCATAGCACGGGGCGCTGCTGGCCGAGAAAACGCTGGCGTTCGGTGCGGCCCGTGCGCTCTATAACCTCGTGTAGGCGGCGTGACCGCTCCTTTTTTATAACAGAGGGGATCTGTCCGGCAAAGCCGGCGGCGGCTGTTCCCGTACGCGGGCTAAAGGGAAAGATGTGCGCATGAGCAAATGACATCTCCTCGACAAAGGCGAGCCCGGCGGCAAAGTCCTCGTCGGTTTCGCCGGGAAAGCCAACGATCAGATCGGTCGTCACGATCAGGTCCGGGATGGCTGTGCGCGCCTCCTGCACCAGTTGGCGAAAGCTGCTCGTGGTGCAGCGCCGCGCCATGCGCCGCAGTTGGCGGTCCGTGCCGGCCTGCAACGGCAGGTGCAGATGGGGGCAGAGCCGCCCCGGCCAACGCTGCCAGAGGCCAAAAAAGCCATCGGATAATTCCCACGGCTCCAGGCTGCTCAGGCGCAGGCGAGGGATGTCGGTTTCGCTAAGCAGCGCCACCACGAGCGCCTTGAGATCGGTGCGTTCGCCGCCGGCCAGATCACGCCCATAGCTCCCCAGGTGGACGCCCGTCAGCACTGCTTCCCTAGCACCCTGTTCAACCAGCCGCTGCATCTCCTGCACAAGGGCGCTGATAGGGCGGCTGCGGCTCTCGCCACGGGCGACGGTGACAATACAAAAGGTGCACTTGTTGTTGCACCCATCCTGCACCTTGACAAAGGCGCGCGTGCGGGGTTGTGCTTCCATCCCCACCGCAGGTTGAAACGGGTCGCCGAATGGTGTCCCATCGGGCTGGAGGCGCGCCAGATCAGCGGGGTCATCGAGTTCGGCGCTCCACGGTTCGAGCAACGTATGGAGCAGATCCTTCTGGTTGTTGGGTGTCACGAGCGCCACGCCGGGTTGTTGGGCGGCGGCCGCGGGTTCGAGCGTCGCCCAGCAACCGGTGACGGCGATGCGGGCTGCCGGGTTGGCGCTGTGAAAATGGCGCACCTGTTTGCGGCTGGTGCGAACGGCGTCGGCGGTCACCGCACAACTGTTAAAGACAATGACCTGGGCCTCCTCAGCCGCAGCCACGATCCGGTGGCCGGCCGCACGCAGGCGCGACGCCAGGGTCTCCATTTCGCTATAGTTGAGGCGACAGCCAATCTGGCCGAGATAGATACGCATGGATGAGTCAGCCAATCTGCGTTCGGATAGATTCTTAGAAGCAGTATACCACAGGTCATATCTCAATGTTAGCTTGGATGCTGCTCAGGGCAGGGTAATTACAAACTCGAATTGAGGACAAAGAGATGTCGAGCGGTCACGATTAGAGGCTGTTTGAAAAGTTCGCCCGTACTCGTACTCGAAGGAACAGCCGAGAACGAGTACGAGAACGGCTGGGGTGTGAGGTGAAGTTGACCTTTTCAAACAGCTTCTTAGGGTTTTGCAGAAAGGGGCAGAACTCGACAGCAGAGACAAATCCAGGCTACTGGACCGGCTTGCGCGGGTCCAGCAGTTGGTCGATGTGCAGCCAGAGAATACGCGAATAGCGGAAGATGAGCGGCCAGAGCACCACGATCTCAAAGATGATGACCGCGCTAAAGAGACCGAGGGTGACATGCTGAAAATAGAGCCAGATGGCCGAGGGGACAAGCAGCAGAAAGCCAAGCGCATAGGCGGCAAACATGGCGTTGAGAAAGTAGCCCGTCTCGCGCTCGAAATGGACGCCGCACACTGGACAGTCACGGTTCATGTCAAACCAGGAGGCAAAGACTCGCCCGCGCAGACAGACCGGACAGCGTTGTTTGAAAATCGCCAGAAATCGGTGCATCGTTAGGGGGTAAAGATCGCTGGCAAAAAAAGGGACGATTGCAGAGGCTCACCCTGGTCATTCACTCGCTGACCCACCCCGTACTCATCTACTTGCGTACAGAGCAGGCGAGTGGGGGTAAAGATTTCGGCGCTACCCTCGAAGCCGGCCGGCAGGTCGACTACGGTGCGTAGATCAAAGGCATGGACGCCATTGGCTTCAATTTCATAGGTCGTTGCAGCTACCGTCAGACCCGCCCGATCTCGATAAGTGACAGCAACGGGTGCGACATCCGTGTCCACATTTTGGACGTAGATGATACTGTAGCGCCTCTCCTGCGCAGCCACATAAGGCAGGCGCAGCCAGTTGGCGCAACTGGCCGGGTCAGCCTGCCCATACCCGGCCACGGCGTAGGGGGAAGATCCTTGATAGTCTGTCTGTTCGACCACGTAGAGCGGCTGGCTGGCGCGCACGAGCACACTTTGCAAGCGTCCCATCCACACAGGGGGTAGAAAGAACCCGCTTTGTTTGCCGGTGAGTTGATATGGCAGCATGGAGTCTAACAGCGCACCGGACGCAAAAAATGAGTCGATTGCGAGCGTTGTCGTCGTCGGCGCGGATGCACCGATAAAAAGGAGCGTCGAACGGGTACCGCCTCCCAGGTCGGAATAATAGAGAAAACGGGGCACAGGGTAGTGAATGGCCGGCTGGCCGCTCTCTTGCGCAGCCAGCGTGTACGCCGGCTGGCCGGGGATGAACTCGATCCCATCCCTGGCGCGTCGCTGGACGAGCAGCCCGACCACCGGCCAGTTGCTGCGCAGGGTGACCATGCCGACAAAAATGTCCGGCAATTGGGCCGGCAGCGGGATCAGCGCCATGCCTTGCGGTGTTATTTCGACCGTGGTCGTAATCGCCAGACTGCCTGATGGGTAGTAAAACGAGAGGCCCACATCTGCTACCTGTGAACCAGGATTTGCCAGCGCCAGTTGTGAAGCAGGATCGTCGCCGTAAAAGGGGCCAAATGCGGCATCGCCACAGCCCTGCGCCATGCCTTGATAGAGACCCACTCCACCCACGGTCGAACCCGCTCGCACCGGCGTCGCGACTCGCACCAGCGTCGCGATTGGCCCGGTGGCGCTGATGGTGAGTGTGTGGTCCCCAGCGGGCAAGTTGGGCAGGGCCGCCACGTCGATGGGTAGAAGTTGGGCAGGCGCCAACTCATCGTCAAGTGTCTGTACCTGAGCGCCCGTCGCGTCGTAGAAGCTGGCGGAGAACTCGACAACTGTCGCGGCCAGATTGAGCACCTCGACGACAGTTTGTTCGCCATCGGCATCGTTGGGGATGTAGGGATGATAGAGCACGTTGCCAGCGGTGTTGGCAGGATACGCCGGTAGGCGCTCTGTCTGCGCCCACGCCGGGCGATCCACAAGCAAGAAGAGCCCTACGGCCAGACCGACGGCCCACCCGCATCGATACCAAATCCTGGCATACAATAACTGTTTCATCGAGAATTCCCAGGCAAGGGATACCGTCACGCTTTCTTCGCCACGGCCACTGTGACCGGATGGCCGCCGAGTTCAAAGCTCGCCCTGGGCAGATGGGTGGGAATCGTATCCCCCTGGCCCGGGTGAACCTGCACGAGTTCGACGGTGAGTGTCTCTTCGCGCACATAGTCGCCAAAGCGCGCCAGCACATCGTGGATCAACTCGGCATCGCCCACGTAGGTGATGATGCGGTCGCTGATCTCCAGCCCGGCGTCCTTGCGCAGTTGCTGGAGTTGGCGCACCAGTTCGCGCGCATAACCTTCCTGGAGCAGCACATCGTCCAGTTCGGTCGTCACGGCCACCAGATAGCTGCCATCCTGCGCCACGCTGTAGCCGGCACGCGGTGTCGAGCGGACTTCGACATCTTCGGGCGCCACGGCATAAAGCTGCCCCTCGGCTGCGATCTCGACCGTCTCGCCGGCCTGGAAGCGGGCAGCCAGCTCCATCTGGTCGAGTTGGCTCATGGCCTGGCGGATCTGCGGGTAGCCCTTGCCATATTTTTGGCCCAACTGTTTTGGATAGGGGAAGACATGGACATCGACCAGGTCGCCGGCATCGTCAGCAAAGAGTAGCCGCTTGACGTTGAGTTCATCGAGCACCAACTGTTGCAGACGCTCCAGCGCGGCCTGCTCTTCGTCGTTGCGTGTGCGAACCACCACCTGCGCCAGCGGCTGGCGAACCCGGAGGTTGGCTGCCTGGCGGGCAGCGTGGCCCAGACTGGTGATCTTCTGCACCAGGTTCATGTCGGTGCTCAATTGCTCGTCGATCAACCCGGTCTCTACCTGCGGCCAACGGCTCAAGTGGACGCTGTCTGCTTCACCGCGTGCGGCGCCATTCCCCTGGAGGATCAGGTTCTGATAGATCTCCTCGGCGACAAAGGGTGTTGCCGGCGCCAGTAGTTTGGCAACGGTGACCAGCACGGTGTGCAGCGTGCGCAGCGCGTCAGCATCCCCATCCCAGAAGCGGCGCCTGCTCAACCGTACATACCAATTGCTCAGGTTGTCGACAAACTCGGCCACCGGTCGCGTTGCGCCCAGCACATCATAACTCTCCATCGCCTGGGTCACCTCCTGCACTAGCAGGTTGAGTTCGGAGAGCACCCAGCGATCCAAGAGATTGAGAGATTGAGAGATTGAGAGATTGGAGTCTCCATAATCTCTCAATCTCTCAATCTCCCAGGTACTCAGATTTGCATAGGTGACAAAGAAGCTATAAGTGTTCCACAACGTATTCAAAAACCTGCGCACCGTCTCGGCGACCAGGTTGCCGGAGAAGCGGCGGCTGTTGCCGGGCGGGCTGGCGGTGTACATGTACCAGCGGGTGGCGTCGGCGCCATAGCTGTTCATCATCTCCCATGGATCCACCACGTTGCCCTTGCTCTTGCTCATCTTGCTGCCATCTTCGGCCAGGATGTGGCCCAGGCAGATGACATTTTTGAAGGCCGGCCGGTCAAACAACAACGTGCTGACGGCGTGGAGCGTGTAGAACCAGCCGCGCGTCTGGTCGATGGCTTCGCAGATGTAGTCGGCCTGCGCCTGTTGTTGCCAGATTTCTACATTCTCGAACGGGTAGTGCCACTGGGCCTGAGGCATAGCGCCACTGTCGAGCCAGACATCGGCCACTTCTTTGACCCGGCGCATGGCGCCGCCGTCGGGCGCGGGCCAGGTGAGGTTGTCCACGTAGGGCCGGTGCAGGTCCACGTCGGGCAGCTTGCGCCCTACCTTTTCCTCTAGCTCGGCGATGCTGCCGATGCACTCCATATAGGTGCTCCCCGGCGCATCGCTCTTCCAGATAGGGATGGGCGTGCCCCAGAAACGGTCGCGGCCCAGCGCCCAATCGACGTTGTTTTCGAGCCAGTTGCCAAAACGCCCTTCGCGGATATGTTCGGGATACCAGTTGATCTGCCGGTTGTTGTTGACCAGGTTGTCGCGCAGCTGGCTGGTGCGGACATACCAGGTCGGCTTCGCCCAGTAGAGCAGCGGCGATTCACAGCGCCAGCAGAAGGGGTAGGTGTGCTCGTAGGTGCCGGCCTTGTAGAGCAGCCCGCGGCGCTCCAGATCCTGCTGGATGGCCGGGTCGGCATCCTTGACAAAGAGGCCGGCCCAGGGTGTCACCTCAGCTTTGAACTGGCCGGCGGCGTTGACCGTCTGGATGATGGGCAGGTTGTACTTGCGCCCCACCTCCAGGTCGTCGGCGCCAAAGGCTGGGGCGATGTGGACGATGCCGGTCCCGTCGTCTGTGCTGACAAAATCACCACTAACCACAAAGGCATAGTCCTCCTCTACAGGATAAAACTGGTAGAGCGGCTCATAGTGTAGGCCGAGCAGGTCGCGGCCCTTTAGCCGATCCAGCACTTCGTAGCCGGGCGCAAGCACGGTCGGCGCCAGCGCATCGGCCAGATAGAGCAGATCACCGCTGGCATCTTTCACCTTGACGTAATCCAGATCCTCGCTCACGGCCAGCGCCACATTGCCGGGCAGCGTCCAGGGGGTGGTCGTCCAGGCCAGCAGATATTCGGTCTCTTCGGGCGAGCGGCCGGTCTGTACAAAGGAGCGGCCCGCTCCTTGTACAATGCGAAACTTGACATAGACGCTGGGGTCGATGGTGCCTTCGCGGTAGCCCAACGACAGTTCGTGGCTGCTCAGCGGCGTGCCACAGCGCGGGCAGTAGGGCACCACCTTGAACCCCTCGTAGAGCAGCCCCTTCTCCCAGAACTGTTTGAGCGTCCACCAGATCGACTCGATATACTCATTGTGGAAGGTGACATAAGCTGTCTTCAGGTCTACCCAGAAAGCCATGCGCTCGGTCAGCCGTTCCCATTCCTGGATATATTCCATAGCCGAGGCTTTGCAGAGCTGGTTGAACTCGGCGACGCCAAATTCTTCGATCTGCTGTTTGCCGCTGATCTTGAGCCGCTTTTCGACTTCGATCTCCACGGGCAGGCCGTGCGTGTCCCAGCCACCGCGGCGGAGGACATAGTGGCCGGTCATGGTCTTGTAGCGCGGAAAGATATCCTTGAAGGCGCGCGCCAAGACGTGGTGGATGCCGGGGCGGCCGTTGGCCGTCGGCGGCCCCTCGAAGAAGACGTACGGAGTCTGCCCCTCGCGCTCCTTCATGCTGCGTTGGAAGACATCCCGGTCGCGCCAGAGCTGCAAGATCTGCTCCTCCATCTCCGGGTAGTTGACAGAGGGTTTTACATCTTTGAATTTTGTCGGTTTTGCCATCGGGTCACCTGCTGCAAATGATTCCAGCTCTTCACGATTGAATGGTAATTGTGGAGTTCGCACGCCTACGTGCGAACTCCGCGGGATCCGATTCCCGCTATAATGGGTCGAGCTATTATGCCTTACGAATCCCAACCGTCACCTCAGCATCGCCCAGGACAAAAGATACTCGAACCAGGCCGGCCGTGTCAGCGCTATTTTGTACAATCTCCACCGTGAGTGTTTCCGCGCACACGTAGTCCCCAAAGTTCGACAAGGTCTGCTGTAACAATGCCGAGTCGGAAATATGCAGGACGATGCGGTCACTCACATTCAGATTGACGTCCTTGCGCAACTGTTGGATATGGCGCACCAGTTCGCGGGCGTAACCCTCCTGCTCCAGTTGCGGCGTCACCGTGGTGTCCACTGCCACCGTAAGCGCTTTGTCGGCAGCGACGGCCAGACCAGCCGCTGGCTGTGATTGGACAAGAATCTCCTCTGGGCTCAATTCGATAGTCTCCTCGCCCACGGTCACCTGCACCGGTTCATTGGTATTGACCTGATTAGCCACTGCGTTGGGGTCGAGCGCCGCCAGCGCCGCCCGCACCTGGGGAAAAGCCTGGCCCAGCCGGGGTCCCAATAACTTATTGTTGGGCAGGATACGATAACTGACCAACTGGCCCACATCAGCTACCGATTCAAACGCTTTGACGTTCAACTCGTCCATGATCGTAGTGAGCAGGCTTTCATCGAGCGCCAGCGAGCGGTCACTCAAATGCACAAGGACCTTTGCCAGCGGCTGGCGTACTTTGATCCCGGCATTGCTGCGGGCGCTCAAACCCAGGCTGGCAATGCGCCGGGCGAGATCCATCTGTTCGAGCAAGGTTTTGTCGATCATGGCGCGGTCGGCCACGGGCCAGCTTGTATGATGCACACTCGCATACGCATCCGCATGGACGGCAGTGACGAGCGACTGGTAGATCGTCTCGGTCACAAAGGGCGTCAGCGGCGCCAGGGTGCGGGTGAGTTTGACCAATACGTGATAGAGCGTGGCGTAGGCACTCAGCTTGTCGGCATCGTGCTCGCTGCGCCAGAAGCGGCGGCGGCTGCGGCGCAGATACCAGTTGGCCAGGTCGTCGATAAAGGTTTCCACGGTCAAGGTGGGGCTGAATGCATCATAGTTTTCCAGCGCCACCGTGACGTCCGCCACCACCTGGTTGAGCCGTGCCAGGATCCACTGATCCAGCAGGTTAACGCTGGATGGCGTCTCCCCTTCGGGCGCTGCGGGGTCAAAGTTTGTGCCGTCCGGCTCCCATTGGTCAAGGCTGGCGTAGGTCAAAAAGAAGCTGTAGACGTTCCACAAAGGGATCAGAAAGCGACGGCGCACATCATCGGCTCGGTTGTAACCAAAGGGCAGATTGTTTTCCGGTTTGTGGGCGCAATAGAGCCAGCGCATCACATCGACGCCCATTTTGTCGGCGGCTTCGTTGAATTCGATGGCGTTGCCCCAGCTTTTGTGCATGGCGCGGCCATCTTCGGCGATCAACGTCGCATAGCCAAAGAGCGTGCGGAAGGGTGGGCGGCCATCCATTACGGTCGCCATCACCAGCAGGCTATAGAACCAGTTGCGGAACTGGCCGGGAAAGGACTCGCTGACCCAGTCGGCCGGATACCACTGCTCCCAATAAGCGCGGTCGCTCCGGTAGCTGAGCGTGCTAAAGGGGACGATGCCGGCGTCCAGCCAGGGGTTGCCGACGTCGGGGATGCGCGTCATGGCCTGGCTGCCACACTGGGGGCAGGCTAGTTGCACGGCGTCAATATAGGGACGATGGGGCGTGTGGCCCTCGAATTGCTCCCAGCCGGCCACGGCGCGCTCCTTCAGTTCCTTTTCATCGCCGATCACCTCGAAGTGCCCACAATCATCACAGGTCCAGATTGGCAAGGCTAGGCCCCAGTAGCGCTTCTTGCTGATCATCCAGTCGTGCATATTGCGCAACCAGTCCATCTCGCGGGCGTGACCAAATTCGGGGATCCAGCGGATCTGGTCGACAATATTCATGATCTGGTAGCGCAGGCTGCGCGCCTTCTCGGCGGGCGTCACCTCCTCGCGCGGTTTGTCGTAGCGTTCGCCCATGCTGATAAACCATTCATCCACCAGGCGGAAGACCAGTTCGGTCTTGCAGCGCCAGCAGGTGGGATAGCGGTGCGTGTAGGGCTCGATACGATAGAGCAGCCCTTTGCGCTCCAGGTCGGCAAAGATCGGCTCCGCCACTTTGGCGACGTGCAGACCGGCCAACGGGCCAAAGTGCTCGATAAAGAAGCCTTCATCAGTCAGGGGCGCTAGCAGGGGCAGGCTATATTGCTTCGCCAGTTGAAAGTCCTCGGCGCCGCAGCCAGGGGCAATATGGACGATGCCCGTGCCCTCCTCCTCGCCCACCTCGTCCCACAAGATCACCCGGTGGGCCTCACGAGCGCTGTCCGAAACCGTGCGCACCAGTTCGGTGAGTGGAGTTACGCCACCGGGTTGTTGCGCCGCCGGTAGATCATCAAACGGGCCGTCATACGCCCAGCCTTCCAGTTCGACGCCTTTGTATTCTGCGACAACTGTGTAATCGCCTTGTAGCATCGTTAGGGCGCCCTTTGCGAGATAGAAGAACTCGTCGCCCTGTTGCACTTTGACATAGGTCAGTTCTGGGCCAACCGCTGCCGCCACGTTGCTGGTTAGGGTCCAGGGGGTCGTGGTCCAGACCAGGAGCGATTCGTTGGGGCGCCCGCGCAGGGGCAGACGCAGCGTCACACTCTGGTGCGTGAGTTCGGCATAGCCGTCGGTGACGATTTCGTGTTGGCTGATCCCGGTCGCACAGCGGGGACACCAGGGCATCACATCGGCGCCGCGGTAGAGCCAGCCCTTCTCCCAACATTTTTTGAGAAAGGCCCAGATCATGTAGTTGTTTTCGTTCGAGAAGGTAAAGTAGCTCCCGACCAGTTCAGGCAGCCCCAGCCGCCCTACGATCTGCTCGACCGTATCGGTGACTGGGCCAGCGGACCCGTCAACCGTGATGACCTGTGACGGGTCCTCGCCCAGTTTTTGCGCCAGCCAGCGCAATTGGTCCGGGTCGTTCCAGTCCATCCAGTAGCCGAGCCGCATCGACTGGATGGTCTGCACGGCAGCGTAACGCAACACACGCTCCTTGCAGCGCAGCACAAAGTTATCGATGCCGTACGCTTCGATATCCTTTTTGGACTTGAAGCCTAACTCCTTTTCGACCTCGACCTCTACCCACAGACCCTGGCAATCGAAGCCGTTCTGATAGCGCAACTCGCGCCCGCGCATAGTCCAAAAGCGGCAGTAGAGGTCCTTAAAGGTGCGCCCCCAGCCGTGATGGACACCCATGGGGTTGTTGGCCGTGATGGGGCCGTCGATAAATGACCAGGTGGGCTCTCCCTTGTGGAGCTTGCGCAGGGTGGCAAAGGCCTGGCTCTGCTGCCAAAAATCGAGCACCTCATGTTCTTGTTTGACAAAGTCAACTTTGCTGGCAACCGGGGTGAATGGCATGGCTCCTCCTGATCTTAGAAACTATTGGCAAACCCCGTATGCCCGATTGGTGCGATGCACCCGGAGGGTGCGTTGCACCTTTGGGCAATCTACAATCCCGGTGCATCGCACGCTTTGCGTGCAACGCACCTCAATCGCCTACCTTGATGTAGATCCGCTTGTTGATGGCGCCTTTGCTCTTGTAATCGACCACCTTTATCTGCCCCACTTCGCGCGTATTCGCCACGTGGGTGCCGCCATCAGCCTGCAAGTCCAGGCCGACGATTTCGACCGTTCGCACCTCCTGGATGCCGGCGGGCAGCAGGTTGATCTTGGTGCGGATCAGGTCGGGGATCTGGAAGGCTTCCTCCCTGGGCAAAATCTTTGTCCGCACCGCCCGCGCCGCCGCGATTTCGGCGTTGCACTTCGCCTCGATCTCGCTGATCAGGTCACGCGTCAGGCTGGCGAACTCAAAATCCATGCGCCCCTCGCCGAGATCCATATTGCCGCCGGTGACGCTGGCCCCATAGTCGCGCCAGACGACGCCGCAGAGGATGTGCATGGCCGTATGCGTGCGCATGAGCCGGTAGCGCCGCTCCCAGTCCAGTTCACCGCGCAGGATAGCGCCCACGCCAATCGTTGCCCCATCGCTCTTCTGCCCCACCGTGTGCCAGATGTGCTCCCCCTCTTTTTTCACCGCCGTCACCGGAGAGCGCTGGTCATCAAGGAGCAACCAGCCAATGTCGTGAGGTTGGCCGCCGCCGCCGGGGTAGAAGGCCGTGCGGTCGAGCGCCAGCCGCACGCTATCGCCCACCGGTTCGACGGCGAGAACCGTGGCGCTAAACGCTTTCGTATAAGCATCCTGGTAATAAAGCAATTCGGTCATGGTGCTCTACCTTTCCGCATACGACGGCCAACGTCGGGACAAAAATCTGCGGATGGCGCTAGCCGCGCCGCTGCGTATCAAAACAAAAAACCCATCCCCACTCGGGGACGGGCTGTTAAGTCCGCGGTACCACCCCGGTTCCTGCCTGTAAGTCCATACAGACAAGCACCTTGTCGCAGAGCCAGTTGATAAGACGACCTGGGTCGCTCCGTTCACTGAATCAGCCGTGATGCTAACGGGTCACGACCCCGGCGGCGTCTACTGTTCAGGGATGGTCATAAACCTGAAGTTCGGGCCGCAGCTCTGGAGGGATCTTCAACGCCGTCCGCTGTACCTGGCTTCCACCGGCCCAGGCTCGCTGGACAGGGTTGGGGCGTCTACTCGTCTCCATCGATGCTATTTGTGTATTAGTGGGTAGTGTAGCATGGCCGGGAATGGATGTCAAGCACTTGCGAGTCTGGGAATTTTTCAATTTAGCACCAATTTTTGCCATTTGACAAAACCTCGCCTGGCTGCACCCAACGCCTCGACGAAATGGAAAAACGGCTGAATCCCAATCTATAGGCCGGTCATACCCCTGGCTGCCTCCGCCGCTCAGCCAGGGGCGATCAGGCTCGCTTGACAACCGCTCGCGCCACCGCTACAATCATCATCAGGCTGACCACCCTGCTCCTGCTGCTGGCTGCACGCCACCAACTATGTACGCTTCGCCGCCAGCAGGCACCGCCACACCGTCTGACCCTAACCGGATGGAGAATCATGTTGACTGTTGACCAGGCGCCTCAGCGCGTCGGCGGCATTGCTGCTGTATCGTACAATTTCGACCTGCGCATCGAACCGTGGGGAGATGGCTATCGCTGCCGGGCTGCCAGTGCGCTGGCCGGTGAAGCGGTTGCTCCCTTTGACGCGCCCTTTGCCGAGGGTGCGGTGGCGACGTTTTGGGCCGGGCTGGCCGGCGCCAACGTAGATCAACTCGAAGAGTACGGCGCCACACTCTTCGACGCTCTCTTTGTCCAGGAGGTGGGGGCTAGCTTTCAGCGCGCCCTGGCGTTGGCCCAGCAGCAAGGGGCGTCTTTACGCATCCGCCTCAACTTGACCGACGCACCGGCGCTGGCGCACCTGCCCTGGGAATATCTGTACGACCACAGACAGGGTCGTTTTCTGGCCCAGTCACTTCAGACGCCAATCGTACGCTATCTGGACCTCAGCGGGCCGGTCAAATCGCTGGCTGTCCGGCCGCCGCTGCGTGTGTTGGTGGTGATCGCCCACCCTCCGGATGCGCCACCTCTGGATGTAGTGCGCGAGTGGGCCAATATCCAACAGGCGCTCCAGCCATTGATAGACCAGGGGCAGATCGAGTTGGAACAACTGCCACAGGGAACGCTCGCTGCGCTCCAGGATCGGCTGCGCAGCAATCCGGTCCATGTTGTCCATTTTATCGGTCACGGCGCTTTCGACGATGTCGCGCAGGATGGGCTGCTGCTCTTTGAGAACGAGCAGGGGGCCAGCCGTTTTGTCGGCGGTGAGCGGCTGGGGGCGCTTCTGCGCAACCACCTGCCGGTTCGTCTGGTGGTGCTCAATTCGTGCGCCGGTGCGCGCGCCGCGGTAACCGACGCCTTCGCCGGCGTGGCGCAGACGCTGGTTCGCCAGGGCATTCCGGCGGTGATCGCCATGCAGTATGAGATCACCGACCGAGCTTCCCGTCACTTTAGCCAGGAGTTCTACGCCTCTCTCGCTGACGGCTTGGCGGTCGATGCTGCCCTGACCGAGGCGCGCGTGGCCCTGTTTACGCGTGACCACGAAACCGAGTGGGGCTTGCCGGTGCTCTATCTGCGCGCTGCCGATGGCCGCATCTTTGATATGGGTGCGAGCACCACGCAAGGGGGAACGATCACCGTCACACCGCAACCGCAATGGCACACGATTGGGAGCCTGTGGCTGGGCGCAGGTGTGGTAGGGTTTGTATTGCTCATTGGGCTGGCCTACTTTCTGCTCTCGGCCTGGCCAATCGTCCGGGCCACATTGGCTGTCATGGGTACTGCGCTGGCCTTTATCATCGGCTTGCTTGGCCTGCGCGAAGATCGAACCCTCTTTCCCCATCTGAGCCAGTGGGTGGGCGCCACCCCATGGATGCAGGGTGCGCTGGGAACGCTCCTGGTGCTCGGTGTCGGCTTGTGGGTCGGCGTGGCTCTACCTCGCATCCAGTGTGGACCCCCTGGCTGCCCACCACCTGGCGTGCGCTATTTTGCCATCGGACCGTGGGAGAATCTGACCCCGGGCACATCGCCCTTCGAGGGCGTCTGGACCCAGGGTACCCGGCGTACGCTCTATGAAAAGCTCGAAAGTATTCCTGGCTGGCAAGGGATCGCGCAGGACAGCATAGAGGTTGCTGGAGGTGTCGGCTGTTATCTTGACCTGTGGATCGAGGGGGGATTTCAGAAGATCGAAACCGTGCAACTGTCGGCCACTGTGGCGGCGCGCGGTTGTCGCCACCAGCAGACCATCGACGTGCGCGCGGCCATCGATGAAGCCAGACCAGGGGTGGAGTTGCAGATTTTGGAGTTGCAAAATCAACTGACCGAAGCGATCTTGACCGCATTAGGCGTCAATGTGACGCCGGCTATGCGTGAAACCATCCGTAACACGCCAACCGGCGACGCCCGTGCGCTCTTTCTCAACAACATGGCGGCCACCACGCTCGACCAGGGTGGTGACCTGGACACCGCAGAATTGCTGCTACGCCAGGCCATCGAGCAGGACCCGGCCTATGCCAGTCCCCACAACAACCTGGCCCGCCTCCACTACCTGCGTAACGACTTCCCTGCTGCCCTGGCAGAACACCAGCAGGCGATCCAACTTTCGCCTGATAACGCCCTCTACCACTTCAACCTGGGCCTCACCTATGAACGCATGAATGACCTTGCCGGTGCCGTAGCAGCCTACCGCACTGCCGTGCTGCTCGACCCGGCCTATGCGCGGGCGTTCAACAACCTTGGCTTCACCTATCTGCTCATAGGTGAACTGAAGCAGGCAACCGAGGCACTCGAACGTGGGCTTGCGCTCGCGCCCGACCTACCCGCCCTCCACAAGAACCTGGGCCGCGTCGATCTGGCCCAAGGCGACCCCGAGGAAGCAATAGCGGAATTGCAGCGCGCCATCGACCTCTCGCCTGATGGGTTCTACCCAGAGGCGCTCTTTTACCTCGCCCAGGCCCAGCACGACGCGGGCCAGATCGAAATGGCCTGCACAACCTTGCGCGACTATCTAGCGCTGGCCGTTGAGGACGATCCTGAACGCAGCGACAAGGCGAACGTATGGCAGGATGAATGGGCATGCCCCTGACACGATTATGCGACGGGCAGCCAGGTCCGATCTGTGGTACACTCAACCGAGGAGTCCACAATGTTTATCTCGTTCTTGCACACTCCAGTGCGTCGCTGGCAGAGCTGGTTACGGTGTTGCATCTGGGCTGGCGTTGCGCTCAGCACAGCCGCCTGTGCCTTACCGTCTGCTCCTGTGTCCGCTACTCTTGCCCCGCCCACGCCCGTCATTGACGCAGTACAACCGGCTGCCAACCGCAACGCCGAACTGATCGGCGTCTTGACCGGCTTCACCGGCGAGGTCACGGTATCTGCGCCGGGCGGTGAGCGTACCAGCGCGGCCCTGTTTCACCCTCTGCTTATCGGCGCGACGGTAGAATTGAGTGCCGGAGCCAGCGCCACCATCCACTGTCTGGATGATCGTCTGCTCGTCCTCGCCGGGCCAGACCAGGTGACGGTCGATACAGCTCGCTGCGCCGGTGGTGAACGCCTGCCCGGCAGCAGCGCCCGCCTCGTCCCCGGCGGTGGCCGGTTACGCGTCAACCAGAGCAGTCTGGAACTGGAAGGCGAGACGCGTGAGGCTGAGGGCGACTACGGCAACCTTCCTGTTATCCTCAGCCCGCGCAACACCAATCTGCTGGAATTGACGCCTGTCGTGCAGTGGATCGAGGTGCCGGACGCCACCGAATACGTGCTGGAGTTGAGTGGCCCCGCTTCGTTTGCGCCGATCACCCTGAAGGTTGAGGGGCTCTCCTGCATGGAAGAGGAGCGCACGACGCCCTATCGCCTCTGCACCGGCCATTGGCCGGCGGAGTGGCAGCTGGCCGCCGGCAAACGCTATTTTCTCACCGTGAGCGCCCGCACCAGCATCGCCTCTCCACTGCGCCGGTCTCAGCGCAGCAGCGTGCGCCCGCTCGACGCTGATACAGCCACCCAGGTGCGAGAGGAGGTCTCGGCAGTCGAGGCAATGGGTCTCGATCGGGTGACCACCGATCTGCTGCTGGCAGGTCTGTACGCCGGACAGGAGGTATACGCTCAAGCCATTCCGCTCTTTGAGGGCGTGCTCGCCGTGCAGCCGGCGCCGGTGCTCTATGTGACGCTGGGCGACGCCTATCGCGCAATTGACCTGCAGCGCTTTGCGGCTCTGGCCTATCGCCAGGCGCTCGACCGGCTGGACCAGGGCGAAGATAATCCCGCGGTGCGAGCCGCGGCCGAATTTGGCCTCGGCATGGTGGAGTACAGCCGGATGCAGTTTGCCCTGGCCGAACCGCATTTTGTCATGGCGGTAGAACTCTATCGTCAACTTGGGGCCGAAGAGGAGTTGCGGGCGGCGCAGGCAGCATTGGAAGAGACGCAGAGGCGTCAATAATCAAACACCATGAGATACAGCCAAGCATTGTACTTTTTCTCAAGCCTGTTGGTCGCATTTACGATTAGCTGGAGTGCCACACTGTCTCCTCGACACGCAAGCGCGGTGCTGTTTTCACAAACTCCGATACCGACTAGTGATTTCGTACTTGCCAGCCAAGCTGAACAATTGTTCAATGATGGCTACCGGTTGCATCGCAAGGGAGATTTTCAGAATGCATTAAGCAACTATGAGCAAGCGTTGTCTATCTTTCGCCGGATAGGCGACCTGTCTGGAGAAGGAAAGACGCTCAGTAATATTGCCTTTGTTTACAGCAACGCGGGGCACTATGATCAGGCGTTAGAGCACTATCACTTGGCTCTATTAACCCTTCGCAAAGCGGCTGATCAGTATAACCAAGGCGTTGTCTTGAATAATATAGGGGCTGTCTATTTAACATTAGGACAGTTTGATGAGGCATTGGATTCGTTGGAAGAGGCACTGACGATACGATTAGAGATACATGATCGATTAGGAGAAGGTGTGACGCTTGGTTTGTTTGGGTATGTATATTACAACCTTGGACAATATGGAGAGGCACTAGATTATTATTTCCAATCATTAAGCATCAGAAGGGAAGTTTATGACCAGGAGGGTGAAGCCTCAACCTTGAATAAGATCGGGCTAACCTATTGGCGCACTGGACAACACGAGCGTGCCTTAACAAATTATCAACAGTCTTTAGAATTATATATGACATTAGGATACCCACTTGAACAGGGGGTAGCATATAACAATATTGGAGAGATTTATTATGATCTGAAAAGATATGATCAAGCGTTAGCAAATTATCAGCAAGCCCTCGCGATCGCTCGTAGACTTGGCGTTCCAACAATAGAAGGAACAGTACTCAATAATATTGGCGAGACCTATCGTGAAGCAAAGCAGTATGACGTGGCGTTACGTTATCTTCAACAAGCCTCAAGCATCTTAAAGAAAAGTAATGTCAGGATAATGGAAGCAACGGCGCTAAATAGCATTGGAGAGACCTATAGTCTGTTAGGACGATATTCACAAGCACAAAGCTTTTACCAACAGGCATTGACGATTCGCAAACAGGTTGGGGATCGGGCAGGGGAGGCAAAAACGCTCGATAATATCGCATCAGCTTATGCAGAGAGTGGGGATCAAGTGCAGGCCATACTCGTGTACAAGCAGGCGATTCAACTGCTCGAATCGATCCGCGGCGATATAAATATTGATCAGCTAAAGACCTCTTTCGCAGGCCGACACATGCTGACCTATTCGCGTTTAATTGAACTTCTCCAGAATACAGGTAATCCACATGAGGCGTTTGATTACAACGAACGAGCAAGAGCTAGAACGATCCTGGATTTGATAGGGAACACCAAACTGAACGTTCAGCAAGATGAGATTTCTGTACTTGCTCAACAAGAAAAGGCCTTGGCTCAACTGATCTTTGGATTACAAAATGCGTTAAAGAATGAGCAATTCAAGCCTTTAAGTCAGCAAGACAGTGGTGCCCTCAATACAATATCAGACGAATTAGGGCGGGCTCGAACCGAGCACGAAGAACTGGTTATGCAACTCCAAATAGCTAGCCCAGAGTATGCTACTTTGGTTAGCGTGAATGCGCTAAGTCTGAGCGAAGTGCAGAACCAGGCAATAGATGCCCAGACAACGCTGCTTGAATATTTTGTGATGGATGAGCACATGCTGGCTTGGGTGATCGACCAGGATCATTTTGATGTCGTCGACCTGGGGATCACCCGCGCTGAGTTAACGGGACAGGTGGAATTTTTCCGCAACTTGATCACCGACCGAGACTTTGATGCCGATACTGCCGCTGACCTCTATAACACTCTGTTTGTCCCACTCAAGCCGCACATTCGTCACAGCAACCTGGTCGTCGTACCACATGGCGTGCTACACTACCTGCCCTTTGCCGCACTGTGGGATCCGGAAACTAGCCGTTACCTGATCGAAGACTACACCCTTACCTACGCCCCCAGCGCCAGCGTGCTCAAGTTCATCCTGGACAAGCGCAATTCGAATGAAGGCCGACTATTGGCGCTGGGTAACCCTGATGACTCGCTACCCCAAGCGGAAGCTGAGGTGAAGGCGGTGGCGCAACGATACGGCACCAGGCCGCTGTTGCGCAGGCAGGCTACCGAAAGTCAATTCCGTAGCGCAGCCAGTCAGGCCGACATAATTCATCTGGCCGCCCATGCGGAGTATAACCCCTACAACCCGTTATACACCCGTATCGAATTAGCACCGGATCGCCAGAACGATGGCAATCTCGAAGTCCATGAAATCTTTGGCCTGGAATTGACCGGCGCCAACCTCGTCGTACTCTCTGCCTGTGAGACCGCACTGGGCGAACAGAGCAGCGGTGACGAACTGGTGGGCCTGACACGTGCCTTTCTCTATGCCGGGGCGCCCGCTGTGGTCACCACCCTTTGGTCGATAGAAGACGAAGCGTCCGCAGCGCTCATGGCCTCGTTTTATGGCCATCTGCGTGCTGGCATGACCAATGCCGAGGCCTTGCGCGCGGCCCAGATCGAAGTGCTAGAGCAGGGGCGGTGGCAACTGGCCTACTATTGGGCGGCCTTTACGCTGACTGGGGATTGGCGTGGGAGTGAACAGTGACAGACCAGCAAAGGCTGCACCATCTGACGATCTATCTGTTGTGGCTGATCGTCTTGATCGCGCTATCAACGGCTGCGATCCCCTCACCCGGTCTGCGCCAGGCTGACCCGCAGGCGCAGGCCGAGGAACTCCTGGCCGCGGGCCAACGTCTGTTCCAGCAAGACGAGATTGCGCCAG
>QEUW01000336.1 GCA_003577005.1 Chloroflexota bacterium
CTGGCGCGTGCGTGTCCGCCACGAGCGCTATACGAGCCTGGCGACCCAGTTTGATTACGGCCCCTGGTCGCCCGCCATGCGCATCAAGCTGGACAGCCGGCAGGTGGGCAACCCCAGGCTTTCGACCGAGGATCTGGCCGGCGATCTGGTGGCGGCGACAACTCCTACCTTCTTGTGGGACCGCGTCGAGGGCGCGGCGGGTTATACCTTGCAGGTCGATAGCGACAGCAACTTTAGCAGACCCATCATCAACCTGCCACTGGATGGCACCAGCTATACCCCGCAAGATGCGCTGCCCGACGGTACGTACTACTGGCGGGTGGCCGCACGCCGCTCCAGAACCGTGCTCGGGCGCTGGACACCGACCATGACCTTTGTCAAACGTTCGCTGGCGCCGGCGGTCCTGAGTCCCATCAACGGTGCGATCATCAACGAACAGCCGACGTTCACGTGGTCCGCCGTGCTGACACCGACAGAGACGCCGCGCATTGCGGCTCCTCGCTACCGGCTGCAGCTCAGCAGCGACCCCAACTTTAGCAGTCCCCGCACCTTTACTACTGACGCCACTTCCTATACAGTGGCAAAAGGGGAGAGCCTGACCGACGGCACCTGGTATTGGCGCATCGCCATCATCGATGCCAAAAACAACGTGGGGGCCTATAGCGAGCCGCAACAGTTCTACAAAGAGTATCTACCCCCCACCTTGACGCAACCGGAACAGGGCGCCATTGTCTCTGAAATGACCAGTTTCGAGTGGATGCCCGTGGCCGGCGCCGCCTACTACGAGATTGAACTTGCCGACAACCCGCTCTTCAATTCACCCACGCGAGTGCGGACAGAGAGCACCCGGTATACACCCACCAGCCAGTTGGCGCCCAAGCAGTACTACTGGCGGGTGCGCATGTTTGACAACGACCGCAGACCCGGGCCGTTTGAAATCGGGCAGGTCACAATCGTGTCGCCCTCCCCCTTCCAACATGCCGTCCACTTGCCGTTGATTACCAAACAGTAAGTACATCGCCTCTGTAGATAGGAGATGGCATGGCATCTCCTATCTACAGAGGCAACTGCTACGCTTGAACGTCAACCAGGGCCCAGCCTTGCTTGTTCCCGATTTCCTGGTTTCTTCTGGGGTGGCCGAGAGCGAGAATCTCTATCTGTGCCATGAGATCATATGTTTCTATACCTGCCACACTACCAGAACTTCCTATCATGACCTATTGCAGATCTACAACCTGCGAGTATCCTGCTGGTGGGAGGATGGTCAGCGGCGACAGTAACCATGCTGAAAGCCATCTTTGGGCTTTCAGATACCAGGCGCCGGCTTTATCCAACATCATCATTTATATCGCACCAGCAGATTTGGCTGCCAGGTGATTCTGACCCAGCTGACGCAGCTTGAAGGGATGCTCCATGCAGATTCGATGCAATCAAGTTGTCTGTTTGTTTGCCCTCGTGACCGCTCTTGCTTTTCTCAGCGCGGCTTGTTCCGGCGAGGCCGGCTCGCTGGCGGCCTTCCTTACCCCAGAAGGACGTCAACCGGAGCCAACGCAGACGCTCGCGCCTACCCTTGAAGGGGAACCAGCCGCCCCGGCAGCCGGCACAGCCCAGGCAGCGCTGCAAGCTGCGGTAGAAGCCCTCCAGGGTACCCCAACCGAGGAGACGGTCGCCGCAGCAGGGGGGCGGTTCCCCGCAACGCCGACAGCCCCGCTCTTGACCGAAGGTCCTTCTGTCACGGTTACACCTGGGTCGGGCCGTGCGAACGCGTGGGTCACCGTCACGGGCAGCGGCTTTCCGGCCAATGTGCGGGTCGATGTGTATCTGGCCGGGTTGGTGAGCGCCAGCGCGCTTGCCGCCGCGCCCCGCAGCTATGCCACCACCTTCACCGACCGAGACGGCAATTACAGCATGTCGTTTGCAATGCCCAGCACCTGGCCGGATGGCACACCGATCGAGACCGGAACGCTGGCCGTGTTGGTTGCCACCGAGGATTTTGGTTTCCGGGCCAATACTTCGTTTGATTTTGTTGCAGAGACCGCTACCCCCACCCAGGTCCCGCCAGCTACCTTGACGCTGACTCCGAACCCTACGGCGACACCTGTGCCAACCGCAATGCCAACTGCGCCGCGACCTACCGCTATTCCCCCGCCTGCCGTCAATCCCTATGCGGAAGTGACGCCCTTGAGCGGGGGGCGCAATGCGCAGGTAACGCTGCGAGGTGGGGGCTTCCCCGGCCATTCGGTGATCCATGTATACCTCGGCACCTTTGATGCCCAGGTTGGCGGCGGTGAGCGTGTGCGGTATGGCTCAGCCGTCACCGAAAGCAACGGCAACTTTACCATCTCGTTTACCTTGCCGGCCACCTGGCCGGATGGGACGCCGGTTGCGCCGGGTCGCCTGTTGATTCTCGTGGCGACGGAGGACCTGAGCCGGCAAGCCAGTGCGGTCTTTGATTATGTCGTCCCAACACCGACACCGGCCCTCAATCCATACGCCGAAGTGCAGCCCCCCTCGGGCAGCGCCAATACACAGGTGACAATCCGTGGCGGCGGCTTTCCAGCCAACACCCGTGTCCATCTGTACCTGGCTGGGCTTGTCAGTGTGAGTGCGGCAGAAGCAGCGCCGACGAGCTACGCATCCACAACGACCGACAGCGCCGGCAACTATTCTCTGACTTTTGTGATGCCCCGCACCTGGCCCGATGGAGAAGCCATCGAAAGCGGCACCCTGGCTCTACTGGTGGCAACCGAGGATTTTCGTGTGCGTGCGAATGCTACCTTTGACTTTGTGGCGCCAACGCCAACGGCAGTCAGCGGGCAAAGCTGGCAGGGCAGCTACTATGCCAACCCCGACCTGCGCGGCGACCCCGTCCTGGTGCGAGCGGATGCTGAGATCCACTTCTATTGGGGGACGGGCAGCCCTGACCCGGCGCTTCCGAACGATGAATTTAGCGTTCGTTGGCAACGCTCCCTCTGGTTTGAAAGCGGTCTCTATCGTTTTACCGTTGAAGTCGATGATGGTGTGCGGCTATTCGTGGATGGCAACTTGCTCCTCGAAAGCTGGCGGCGTGGGGAGCGCCGGGTCCTTAGCCTGGATTACCCGATGCAGGCAGGCCAGCACACCGTCCAACTCGATTATTTTGAACACGCCGGCGATGCGCTGATCATCCTCAACTGGCACAGACTGTCGGACTTGGCGCCACCGCCCACAGGCACGCCCGGGGCGCCAGGGTTGCTCTTTAGTAACCACCCCTGGAACAATCAACGGGGCGTCAACCAAACATTCTGTAGCGGATTCGAATCCGAGTGTAACTATGCTGGTTGCGTGCGAAATTACCGTTTGGTCTGGGGGCCCTACTGCCGCGAAGGGGATTACCCGTACATTCGACCTGGGTTGTACCGGGTCACCTTTTATGGTATCGGGCGTGTGCGAGCAGGCGCAACCGATTACGGCTCCAGCAGACAGCTCTTTTCTTTCGGACAACACGAGTTCGAATTGCCGGGCAGCTTCACCTTTTGCTGGCCGGGTAGACAGAGTGACGGCTATGGCTTCGAAACCATTGCCCAGAGCACCGGGGTGTATGCGGCAATTGATTGGATCACGGTCGAATATCTTGGCGAACAGTGCCGCTAACGATTCTACATATTGACACATCAGGTTAGATGGGATGCTACAGGTGCGATGCACTTGAAAAGTGCGTTGCACCTCCCATTAAGCTTTCTAGCCTCATGTGTCAGTACAATTCTACGCTGGGGCTAAGGAAATGAAGTCCAATATGCACAGAGCGCAACTTCGTTTCTTCTTCACACTCGTGCGGGGGGCAGGCTGGCCCGTACTGAGGCTCACGCTGCTCCTGCTGCTGCCGCTGGGGTCCTGGCAGTTGGCTCTTCCTGCGACCCTCGCCGACCCAGCAACAACGCAAACCGTAACACTCCCTGTTACGGATGGATATGATACCAAGCTCCGCAAACGGCTCTCTGAAGACGGCAAGGTCTACACTGTGCAGGCCAGCGATGATGACTATTGGGAAACCGATGCCAGCTACTTCACCGCCTTCCAGTTCCGCGGGGACATTCCGGCTGAGGCCACCATTCATGCCGTTCGGCTCGTCATCCAACATCACGAGGAAGAAGGCATCACGGGCAACGCCTTGCGCTGGGATATTGGTGGGGGTGCGCTACAGAATCCCGCCGTGCTCGCCAGCCAACGCCCCAATGTCCTGAAGGGCGACAGGAAGGAGCAACGCGTCGAGTGGGACGTAACAGCGTGGCTCAACACATCCGCCCTGGTCAATGACCTCAAATTCGTGATACGAAACGAAGACCACAAAGGCAAGAAGACCAGGCTCAACTACCTCTTTGCAGTAGTCGCCTACACCATCGGGGACGACCCCACTGCCACGCCCACCAACACAGCGACTCAGACCGCTACCGAGACACCCGATCCGACAGCCACGACGACCCCGACGGCTGTGACCACCGCCACACCGACTACGACATCAACTAATTCACCGACGCCGACCTCGACAGCCAGCCCAACACAAGCCGCCTCCGCAACGATGTCCCCAACAGCGACTTCGACCGAAACACCTGTGCCAACAGCCCCCCCCTCTGCGACAGCAACCCCGACAGAGCCGGCCACCCCCGGCTCCCCGCCTATAACGGCCACAGCGACACCGGCGCCAACGCCGGCCAACGCCGAGCTATCGATCACAAAGCGTGACTTTCTCTTCCACGATGCCGATGCAGACAATGTGGTCTCACCGGGGGACGTCCTCTTCTACGAAATCAAGATTGTCAACAGCGGTGCGGGTACAGCGCCCGAGATGCGGCTGGAGGATCAGCCCGATTCCAACACCAGGCTCATCAGCGGCTCGGTCCAAGCAATCGGCGGCACGATCATACAAGGCAACGGTGCCGATGATAGCTACGTGATCATGAGCGTAGATCCGCTGCCCAGTGGCGCCACTGCTGCGATCAGTTTTCGAGTGAGCGTCGATCCTGCATCTGGAGCCACCCACCTTCAAAATCAAGCGTGGGTAAGCCTTGTTGACGAGGATGGACAACCAACGGGGCAAGCCCCTCTGGCCTCGGATGACCCTGCGACAGACACCCCCAATGACCCCACCCTCACGCCGCTGGGAGAATCTTTGTTGATACAAGAGTCCATTCTCTTCTTGCCCTTCATCCAGTCTTCTGGCGCTGATTACGAGGGGTAAGGTTGCTCACCCGATAGAATTCCACCTGGCGGCAGTGGCAAAGTGTCAGCTTTCAAGCCCGCGCAAAAATTGGCCCATACTCGCTTCACTCGATCCAGTGTAGTGTGCTGTTGGACGGCCTGTCTACTCATTTCTGAGCAATTATTTATCGTCACCTTACGCTGGCGTTCTACACCGAGCTAACGTTTTTGTCCCCCTCCGAATGTGATGATGGCGACCGTTGACCAGGTAATGACACCCGTCACAAACGGGTTGTAATGAGAACCGTAATTGGGAAACAAGGACCAGCTGAGCGTGTCCATGGTATGGACCAAGATGGCAGCAAATACACTTTCCCCGGTGTTGTTGTACACCCAGACGATCAGAACTCGAAATGCGACAGAACTAAGGCGGTGCCATAAAATCCAGTTTGCAGTTCGTTGGTTTTGCACATCCGGAATGATGTGCCACAGCGCCCACATAACCCCCAAAATGATGCCTGCCGTTAAGGCGCCCCAACGCCGTTGCATGGGGTCGATGGCATAGCCCATCCAACCCACCTCTTCCCCCAGCGCAGCAGGAAAGAACAACAGAAAAAAGACCGGCGCCATGAGTAGTGGAATAGCCTGATCCTCAGGAAGCGGCAACCCCGTCAGGCGCATGATGGCATAAGACAAGAAATAGATAAACGGCATCAATAACAGGATGGGGATGTACCATATTTTGTTCTGTATTTTTTGGTAATCAACAGCCTTCGTTAAGAGCTCCTTGACACCAGTTACGCCAGATTGCCGATACGAAAGAATCGAGGCTGCTATCAACGGGATAAAAGCCGTCAGCGCGCTTATGGGAAGATTCACTGGAAGGGGTAACTGACTTCCGCCAATCAACCAAATTGGAACAGAAAGGGCGAAGACAAAGAAGAAGTAGCCCAGGGGCAGCTTCCCTTGCGCAGCGTTGGCATTCATTTGCTTAGGGTCCCTCGTCAAGTGGCCCTTTACAAAACATTCTCATATCATAGATTGGCCCAGATGCTCGATCACGCGCTGCAAGCGGGCCTTTGCCTCGTTGGCGACAGGCTGCAATGCAGGGTTGTCCACCACCCCTAACATCTGGAGCGGGTCAACGATACTGACCGTGCTCGTGCCGTCACCGTTGTCGTAGACGATGACATTGCAGGGCAGCAAGAGCCCCAGCTCCGGCTCGGCTTGCAGGCCGCGGTAGGCGAGCCGGGGGTTACATGCGCCCAGGATCACATAGGGCCGGTACTCGACATCCAATTTCGCTTTCAACGTGGCTTGCACATCGATCTCGGTGAGAACGCCAAAACCCTCTTCTTTCAGTGCAGCGGTGGTCGCCGCAATCGCCTCCGTCATGTTCAGCGGAAGCTGGCGCCCAAAACCATAGGTTGCGCTCATATCCACACCTCCAAGAGTTGCTTCAAGACGTTACGACTTCAGCGTTACCCGCATCTGCTCGTGCTCTTCCCGCTGATCTCGCCGCGTGCATAGCGGGTTTGCAGGATCTCTTCCAGCGTCGCCCGCGCCGACGTCGTTTCCCTTTGAATTCTATGTCTAGTATACAATATATTAGATGTTAGCTGCCACAATCTCCACGCAATTTGTTCACATTTTTTTCATATATGTCTGGAATACTACGAGAAAGCACAATATCCCCAGAGTGGGCTATGCACAATGCTCGTCATGCCGGGGAGTGGGTCAGGTTGCTCGTCCGTTTTGCCGATTACGCAGGTATCCATCGTGTCCATTACTACAATCTGGAACACAAAGAACGGGCATGATGCGCAACTTTCCCATTGTTTCACCGTTAGCCCATATAGAAATGCGTTTTTAGGCAAGGCGAAGGATAGATGAGCGTCACCGTTCTGGTCATCGAGGATGATCCCCAAATCCGGCGTGTGGTAGAGGGCTACCTCCAGCAGGCCGGCTATCGTGTGTTGACGGCTGCCGACGGCGTCACCGGCTTGTCATTGGCCCAGCAGGCCAGGCCCAACCTGCTGGTGCTGGACTTGATGCTGCCCGGCCTCGACGGGCTCGAACTGGCCCGCCGGCTGCGCGCCAGCCCGGACCCGGCGCTGGCCGGGATGTACATCATCATGCTCACCGCCCGCGTGGAGGAGACTGAACGAGTCGTCGGGCTGGAGCTGGGCGCCGATGATTATGTGACCAAGCCCTTTAGCCCGCGCGAGTTGGTAGCGCGGGTGCGTGCGGCGCTGCGGCGCCTGGAAGGCCAGGAGAGAGCCACCGCCACCCAGGTGTTGCACGCCGGCCCGCTGCGCCTCGACCCCACCTACCGCACGGTGACGCTCGACGATGCGCCGATCGAGCTGACTGTCACCGAGTTTGACCTGCTCCATTATCTCATGCTACATCCTGGACGTCCCTTTTCACGCGCCGAACTGCTCGATGTCACCCAGCCCGATGCAGCGGGCGATGTCTCGGCTTATGAGCGGACAATTGATGTGCATATCAAGAATTTGCGCCAGAAACTGGGCGAGAGTGGCCGCCGCAGCCGGTTTATTGAAACCGTCCACGGGATCGGCTATCGCTTGGTGACAGTTGGCGATCTGTAAAGGGGCCGGAGAAGAAATGAACTGTCCAATAACAAGCCGGTTGTGGTTCAGGTTGATCGGCGCCTTCACGTTGGTGATCACCATCGGCGTGCTCGTCACCGTTGTCCTCACCCGCCAGGGCGCCGCAACCCGCTTTGCCCATTTCATGGTCGACCACCACATGGTCCGGCCGGAACGGCTGCAGCAACTGCTGGCCGACTATTACGGCCAGCGGAACGGTTGGACGGGCATCGAGCAGCAACTCTCGCTCATCGTCGAGCTTGCGTCGGATGGCGCCATGAGCAGCATGATGGGTGGCATGATGGGCATGCACAACAATCGTATGCAGGTGATCGATACCGCCAACAGGGTGGTGGCAGATACCCAGGGCGCTGC
>QEUW01000337.1 GCA_003577005.1 Chloroflexota bacterium
TCGTTGAATTTGACGCCAGCGCGCTCGTTACGGTCATCATACAGCACTTCCAGACCGGCGTCCAGCAATTGGGCATACAACCGGTCGGCGGCTGCGGCGACCTCGGGTGTCTTTTCCGTCGCCAGGCTGACCAGCGCCACCTGGTAAGGCGCCACGCTGACTGGCCAGCAGATGCCCTGTTCGTCGCGGTGGGTCTCCACCAGCACACCCATCAGCCGCTCTACGCCAATGCCGTAACTGCCCATCACGATGGGGTGCGACTCGCCTTTCTCGTCCAGATAGATGGCGCCCAACGCGACGCTGTACCGGGTGCCCAGCTTGAACGTATTGCCAACCTCCACCCCGCGCACCGTGCGCAAGGGCGCGCCGCAGGATGGACAAGGGTGGCCCTCACCGGCGGCGACCAGGTCTACTACCAGGTCGGCAGTGTAGTCACGGCCATAATTGACATTGCGATAGTGCCAGTTGGGCTGGTTGGCGCCGGCAACCAGGTTGGGGCTGTTGGGAATCAGGTCATCCACTACAAGCAAGACCGCTTCCCGGCGGATGCCAACCGGCGAACCGTAGCCCGGCTCGGCGCCCACGGCGCGGATCTCCTCGACCGTGGCGGGCCGCAGCGTGCGCGCCCGGATGGCGTTGGTGAGCTTGGTTTCGTTCAGCTCCATGTCCCCGCGCACGACGGCAAAGACAAACCGGTCGTGGAGGGCGCCGCTCGCATCCTCGATCTGCGCCATGAGGAAGATGGCTTTGGCCGTTTGGGTGGTAGGAACGCTCAGAAAATCGGCCAGCGCTTGGATCGTGTTGACGCCGGGCGTGTGGATTTCTTCCAACGGCTGAGGCGGCTGAGGCGCGCCAGCCTGTTTCTGGAAGGTTGCCACCTGGCGATTGGCGCGATAATCACATGCGTCACAGAGCACCAGCGTATCTTCGCCAATGGGCGTCAGCGCCATGAACTCGTGCGCCTCTGTCCCGCCCATCATGCCGGTGTCGCTCTCGACGGCCAGCACATCGAGCGCGCAGCGGCGGAAGATGTTGAGATAGACCTGGTAGATTCTGGGATAGACCGCATCCAGCCCGGCCTGGTCGCGGTCGAACGAGTAAGCATCCTTCATGGTAAATTCGCGCAGGCGGATCAGACCGGCGCGCGGGCGCGGCTCGTCGCGGAACTTGGTTTTGATCTGGTAGAGCACAAAGGGCAACTGGCGGTAGCTGCTCACGATCTGGCCGGCCAGATCGGCAAAGAGTTCCTCATGGGTGGGGCCAAGACAGAGGTCGCGCCCGCTGCGGTCCTGCAGGCGCGCCATGTCTTCCCCCCAGTTTTCCCAGCGCCCGCTCCGCTGCCAGACTTCAGCCGGCTGCACCACGGGCAGCGAGACCTCCTGGGCGCCCAAGGCATCCATCTCGCTGCGAAAAATGGCTTCGATCTTCTGCTTGACGCGCACTCCCAGCGGCAAAAGCTCAAAGATACCAGCCGCTACCTGGCGCACCAGCCCGGCGCGCAAAAGCAACTGGTAGCTGGCGCTCTCCGTCTCGGCTGGAGCGGCGCGCAAGGTCTGAAAAAAGAGCTTTGACATGCGCATAGATAATAACTCCCCCAGAAAAAGCGGTTCGCAGAGAGCACAGAGAAGAGAGAGATAGAGAACAGAGATTACTCTTCATCCTCTGTGTTCTCTGTGCTTTCTCTGTGCCCTCTGTGAACCTGCCCTTTATGAACCTGCTCTACCCCACCCAAAAGTGCCTCCACCCGTTGGCGGAGCTCTTCATAGCTCACGACGCCGACGATGCGGTCGATCTCTGCGCCACCGCGGAAGAAGATCAGGGTCGGCAGGCCAAGGATAGTATAGCGTTCAGGCGTTGCCGGGTTGGCATCCACATCGAGCGCGGCAACGACCATTTGTTCATGGTAGGTCTGGGCCAAGATGCCCACGTATGCGGACATAATCTGGCACGGCGCGCACCAATCGGCCCAGAAATCTACGACGGCGAGTCGGTCTGCGTTCAATACGGCGGCGGCAAAATCCTCGTCGGTCACATCGAGCGGAAAGGAGCGTGGTGCGGCTTCCGCTGCTGGCACAACTTCCGGCGCCAAAGTTGCCTTTTCACCCCTAAACATCCGTAGCAAATAGTCAAACATCTCCCCTCCTTGCGAGCTGCCATTGCGCAACTGAGCAGGCGCACCGCATCTTTTCATGCGAATCATAGACCATTTTCGGGTATCAGATAAAATGCACAGCGCTTCGAATGAAGCTATTCAAATTTGGATTGTGCCCTCGCCAGAGGCCCCTGTTTATCCAGAGATGATCGGGAGGGATAGGATGTCATCTTGCCCTTCGAGCCACTCTTTGTGGTAAAATGAACAATCATGGAGGTGACACAGTGATGCGACGAACAGCGTTTCGGAATT
The DNA here is from genome assembly GCA_003577005.1 of Chloroflexota bacterium. The sequence continues at coordinate 2,405 of QEUW01000337.1, forward strand.
TTGCGTGGGGCGTGCTTGCTTACACCGTCTTTGTCATCCTGATAGGGGCCTTTGTGCGGGCGACGGGGTCGGGAGCGGGATGTGGCAGCCACTGGCCCCTTTGTAACGGCGAAGTGGTGCCCTTGTCACCCTCACTGGAAGAGTTGGTCGAATACACTCACCGGTTGACCAGCGGATTGGCGTTGTTGGCTGTGTTGGCGCTATTCGTGTGGGCCTGGCGCGCCTACCCGCCCCGCCACCGCGTGCGGGCTGGTGCGGCGGTCTCGTTCTTCTTTATGGTGATCGAGGCGTTGATCGGCGCCGGACTGGTGCTCCTCGAATACGTAGCGAGCAATGTCTCGATTGCACGCGCCTATTGGATGGCCGGGCATCTGCTCAATACCTTCTTGCTGCTCGGCGCTCTGACGCTCACTGCCTGGTGGGCGTCGGGCGGCGCACCGCTGCGGCTGCGCGGTCAAGGCGTCGTTGGGGGGATGTTGGCGCTGGCGCTGTTCGGGATGGCGGTCTTGGGCGCTAGCGGCGGGATAACAGCGCTGGGAGACACGTTAATCCTGACGGCGGGTATTTCACCTGAGGAGTCACCCATTGTTGCGACCTTACAGGACCTGCGCATCTACCACCCCTTGCTGGCTTTTGTGGTGGGAGCGATCATGGGCGCCGCGGCCTGGGTAGCCTATACAACCCGACCGGGTCCGCAGATAGTACGCTTTGGTCGCAGGGTTGTTGGCCTTTTTGTGGCGCAGTTGTTGTTGGGAGCGCTCAATGTAGCGCTCAAGGCGCCGGTCTGGCTTCAGTTGGCACACTTGCTCTTGGCCGACCTAATTTGGATCTTGCTTGTGCTGCTGGCAGCCGTCGCTCTGGCAGGGCAGAGCGTGTCAGAGCGCGCCGAATCAACCGTAGGGGTGGTGGGTGAGTTACGCACGCTGGCCGGCGATGGGTAAAGAGGATCGTTGCCCAGTAAAGAGTTGAACTGTATGAGGGGTTCGCACGGCTACATAAGAACCCCTCGCTACCTCTCGGATCTATCGCCTGCGGACATTTTTCCTACGATTACGCTACGACCCCAGTACGATCCACTGTCTTCCTCATTGGCGCCCGGGATTCTATCCAGGGTCCGTGAAATTTGTAATTTGTCTTCCGGTCCTTTTACATTCATAATGGCGCTGTTTGTCGCTGGTATTGTGACCGTGCCGTCCCCGTAAGCCCGGCTAGCGTTGAGTAGAGGAAGAGATATGACCAAAGATCGGTTCAGCAACGCACTTCTAGGGTTAGGCACAATCATGCTCGTGCTGTTTGTCATCCTGGAATTGATGGGGCTGCGAGCAGATCCGCTCCTGCCCGCTCTGGCGGCGCTTGCGCTGGGCGGTACAGCGGTCCTCGACCGGCTTGGCGAACATGAGGAATTTGAATGATTGTTCCTTGATTCATCTGCTGGAATAGAATGAAAGAGCCGCACTGGAAGGTGCGGCTCTTTTTTGTGTCACAAGGGGCGACGGGGCAGCCGCCCTTGCTTAGTGCCTATCCGAATAACTCTGTGACCAACTCTATTCGCAGGTGTAGTTGTCGAACCCACAACCGTTCTTCGGATAGGTTCTTAGTACTACTACCGCACTTCTACGCCGTCCTCCGCGCCCACTGGGCGCGGAGGACTCAGCCACGGGTTCCGCCTAAGTGCGGTGTAGTATTAGGGAGCTAAGCCTGTTGGGATCATTCGGGCGCCGGCGGGGAGATGCGGCGCGGCCAGAGTTCGGCGGTCAACGACTGGAACGTGCGGCGGTAACGAACCAATGTGCTGCTGGTCTTGACCACAGGGTTCACCACATTTGCCGAGACAAAGGTTGCTGTCCCACGCACAGTGTTTACCGTCTCTTGCGTATCAGCGATAATCGGCTTGATCTCGGTCTGGATCATCTTCACCAACCGCCAAAGCTGCCAGACCAGCACCCCCAATAACACACCGATGACGATGGTCTGGATGGCAATGATGATAATAGCGATATCGCGAATAGTGGCGCTAAGCATCGGGTGTGCTCCTCGTTTGGGGACAGTGGACGATAGCCCATCGTCTACCGTCCACCGTCAAAGTAGTTCTTCCCGCGGCCCACTTTAGCGGGCGATGATCCCCCCGCCGAGACAGTGCTCGCCGTGATAAAAGATGGCGCCCTGGCCCGGTGTGATGTCGCGTAGCGGCTCGGCAAGGCGCACTTCCACATCCCCATTGGGCAGCAGGTGGAGGGTGCAGGGTGCCGGCTGTGCCTTGTAGCGGATCTTGCACTGTACGGGCGTACCGGCAGGCGGTGGCTCATCCAGCGTCCAGTTTACCTCTGTGGCAACCAGATGATCCTTACCCAGTTCCGCCGCCGGGCCAACCACCAATGTATTGTGAGCGTGGTCAAGTTCCAGCACAAAGAGCGGTTCAGCGGCGCCGCTGATGCCAAGCCCCTTACGCTGGCCGATAGTATAGCCGGGCAACCCCTGGTGTTCACCCCAAACGCGACCCTGGCGATCCACAATGGGCCCCGGCTGCATGGCGCTGGCGGCCCAATCGCGCAGAAAACGGCGGTAGTCGTCGTCGACGATAAAGCAAAGGTCCATGGAATCATGCTTGCTTGCCGTAGGGAGACCTCTTTCGGCTGCCATCCGCCGCACCTCGCTCTTGGGGAAGTCACCAATGGGAAAGAGCACATCGCGCAGCTCGGCCTGGCCGAGGACGCTCAACACGTAGCTCTGATCCTTGGCTTCATCCACGCCCTTGAGCAGATGGACGGCGCCATCGGGCATCCGGCGCAGGCGCGCATAGTGGCCGGTCGCCAGGTAGTCGGCGCCCAGCCGCCGGGCATAGTTGAGCAAAAAGTCAAAGCGGATATGGCGATTGCACGCCAGACAGGGATTGGGTGTCAGCCCCGCGCTGTATCCATTGATAAAGTGATCGACGACGTGCTCTTTGAACGGCTTCTCCACGTTGACCAGATAAAAGGGGATTCCCAACTCGTCGGCAACCCGGCGGGCGTCGTTGACACTTTCCAGGCTGCAACACTTGTTGGTCGAGCCTTCCCCGGCGCTCACCTCGGCCCACAGCCGCATCATGATCCCGATACAATTGTACCCCTGCTCCACCAGCAGGGCTGCGGCCACTGAACTATCGACACCGCCGCTCATGGCGACGACGACAGTTAGTTCTTCCGGTCGCTTGTGAATCTTCTCTACCATCATTATCTATCTAAAACGTACCTGTATTGACACATCAGGTTAGATAGGGTGCTACAGGTGCGATGCACTTGAAAAGTGCGTTGCACCTCCTATTAAGCTCTCTAACCTCATCTGTCAGTACACGCACTCGGTAGGCCAGAATGCCATCCTGGCTTACAAATCCAAACGGGTGCAAGAAAACGTAAGATTTATGCAAAGTATAGTATACTATGCCCATTACGTGCAATATAGCCGCTGTGATTCGCGCCTGTACGCTTGGATGAAAAAAAGGTGAGGGTTCTGGTAGCGCTGATCAGACGCTCTACCAGAAAAAACCCTCGGTTGTTTTTCCGAGCAAACGTACGCCGCGCGGTATGAGTATTTTGTCACCGGACTGCCCATGGATGCCGCATCGAGCCCCCGAAACCAGCCGCTCCAGATTCTCATCGTGGATGATGAGCCGGGGACAGTGCAACTGTTGCGCCTGGTGCTTCAAGCCGATGGTCACGCGATCTTTCATGCAAATGACGGCGCCGAGGCTATTGCCGAGTTCATCCGCATCCAGCCGGACCTGGTGCTGCTCGATGTATTGTTGCCCAAAGTGGATGGGCTGGATGTGTTGCGGGCGATCCGGGCGCAGGATCCGGTTGTGGGTGTCATTGTCATCACCGCCCTCTCGTCCGAGCAGTTGGCTGTCCAGGCGATGGTGGCTGGCGCCGACGACTATCTGAGCAAGCCCTTACCGCTCAAGACATTGCGCCTCCATATTCGCCAGGTTTTGGACCGGGTTGAACTGCGGCGTCAGAATATGAAGTTGCAACAGCAACTGGTGGCCGCAAACGAGAAGTTGCGCCGCTACATGGCTGCACCGTTGCTCGAAACGCTGCTGGCCGACCCCGATCTCCCGACTTTAGGCGGGGACCGGCAGACCGTGACGATTCTATTTCTCGACTTTTGTGAGTTTACGGCTGCCACGCTTGATTTTCCACCCGATGAGGTGGTGCGTATCATGAATGACTATTTTGCGCTGCTCACGGGTGCAGTTTTGGACAACGGTGGCTATCTCGATAAGATCATGGGTGATGGATTTATGGCGCTCTTTAACATGCCGACGCCGCAAGTGGACCATGCCGCGCAGGCCGTGCGCAGCGCCCTAGAGATGCGGAGACGTGTCCACGAGTGGAATCGCCGGGAGGAGAGGGCAATGCCACAGATGAAAATTCGTGTTGGCATCCACACCGGTGAGGCGGTGGTCGGCAATATTGGCACTGCCAGTTTGATGAATTTTACCGCCATCGGTCGTGAGGTCAACCTGGCCAAACGGATCGAAGAAGAGGCGCAGCCGGGCCAGATTTTGCTCAGCGCCAGCACCTATGGGTTGGTAGATTTGGACGCACTGGGTCTGGCGCCGTCCCAGGTGGTGAGCGCCGGTTGGCGGCAGTTGCGCGGCTTTAACCATCTGGTTGAGCTTTTTGAGATCGTCGAAGCGGTTACACCGGCACTACCGGCTTTAGAAACAGTGAGAATAACATGATGACCCACAGATGGATGCTGATTATCATCATCATCGGGTTGGCGTGGAGTGGGTTGGCGCGACCGCTGGCCGCCCAAGAAAGCGGGCCAACTACCCGTCAGGTGACGGCGGATGAAGTCAACGAAGTGGCGCGCCAGATCTGGTGCCCGCTCTGCTCTGGCGTACGGCTGGACTCGTGCGAGTTGAAGGCGTGCGAGCAGATGCGCCAGGAGATCGCGCTCAAACTGGCCGCAGGCGAGGACGCCGAGAGTATCAAATCCTATTTCCTGGCCCAGTATGGACCGCAAATTCTGGGCGAACCGCCGCGCGAAGGTTTCAACTGGCTAGCCTGGATTCTGCCCTTTGTCGCGCTGGGCGGCGGGGCAATCTTTTTGGCGGTGCGCGGACGTTCGCTATTTATGCGCCCGGCAAGTACCCGGCCAACCCCAGGTGCAATCGTGGCGCCGGAGGATGAGCCCTACGCTCGCCGGCTGGAAGAGGAGTTGAAACGCTATGGCTGAACAGACACAGACAATCGCCGAGGTCCCCGCGGAGTATGCCCCGGCGGCCGAGACAGCGCCACCGGACCGCCGCCGCACAGTGATTTGGCGGGTCATCATTGTTGGCCTGTTGCTGGCCTTCGTCTGGTTTCTGGCCGTAGGATTGCAGCGCCAGAATGTCTCGGAGCGGCGCGTGAGCGGTATTGCGCCAGAGTTCGAGTTTACAACCTTTGACGGTGAGACGTTACGCCTCTCTGACCTGCGCGGCAAAGGTGTCGTCCTTAACTTCTGGGCCAGTTGGTGCGACCCTTGCCGTGCCGAGGCGGCGCTGTTGGAAGAGGCTTGGCGTCGCGAAGAAGCCAACGGTATCGTCTTCATCGGTCTCGACTATTTGGATCAGGAGCACAGCGCCCTGGCCTATCTTGAGGAATTCGACATCACTTACCCGAACGGGCCAGATGTGCAGAGCGCGGCCGCGCGGCGTTACGGCATCCAGGGTGTACCCGAGACCTTCTTTATCGATGGCGAGGGCCGGATCGCCAGTATGGT
>QEUW01000338.1 GCA_003577005.1 Chloroflexota bacterium
TGAGATGCCGGGTTCCGTGTCGAGGATTGCACGAATGGTCTTTGATGCTTGCCCTGAGCCAAAGGAACTGATCGAACTGGATGGCGGGCACTTCGGTCTTCTCTATTACCCAAGCGAAGTATTCACTCAGGCAAGCCACGCACAATGTGAGTTTCTTCTCCGTCACCTCTAGAAGCTGGTGGGAAGATCGATCTTCAGAACTGCCTGGCGTTGGAAATGCAGTGCCTCGACCGGCGTGAGCGGCTGGCCAGAGTCAGCATCCGATCCAACGGGTGAGGACGCCCGATCGAGAATGCACCCAAAACGCACCAAAACCGGGTGACATCTATCATTTAGCATTGACAGAAGGAACTGCTAAGCTATAATCCAATCCAGATTGAACTGTTTCTGTTAGGACTATCCGGTTGCCTGGTTCAGATCAGACGTGGGCGGCTGCGTCAAGCAGCGTTTCGAGCGCGAAAGCGTGTTTTTTTTGTCCTGTATAGTCCAATCCAGATTGGACTATTGAGTGTCGGCATGATCGTCTGTATACGCAAGCACAGATAAGGAGACCTTCATGAACACACGGTTTATCTTCTTCTCCGGCAAGGGTGGGGTAGGAAAAACAAGCATGGCATGTACGACCGCTGTACGGTATGCCGATCTAGGATTGCAGACCTTGATCGTCACGACGGACCCCGCGTCTAACTTGGCCGACGTCTTCGAACAACCCATTGGTCACAAGGTTACAGCTATCGAGAATGTTCCCCACCTCTGGGCAATGGAGATCGACGCGGACCGCGCCACGGAAGAGTATATCGACCGGGCGATGGCTCCTATTCGCACCGCTTTCCCACCATCCATTGTGCAGGTGATGGAGGAGCAGATGAGCGGGCCATGCACAGCGGAAGTTGCCGCCTTTGACCGGTTTGTGGACTTTCTGGAACTGCCGACACCTGAGTCAAACAGCGACAATTCGGGACTCCGTTTCGACGTGGTCATCTTTGATACGGCCCCTACCGGTCATACGCTGCGGCTGCTAGAACTGCCAGCAGAATGGAGCCGCTCTATCGACGAGGCCGAGCACGGCAGCGGCCAAACATGTATCGGGCCAACCGCGGCCATTCAAGACGCGAAACACAAGTACGAGCGCGCACTGGCCACCCTGCGGGATGAGGCTGTAACGACATTCACCTTTGTTCTTCAGCCTGAGGCGACGGCGATCAAGGAAACGCAGCGCGCTATTCGGGAATTGACCAAACTGGGCATCCACGCCCACCAACTTATCGTGAATGGCATCATCCCACCTGAAGCAGCTTCGAATGAGTTGTTTGCCAGTCGGCAGGCGATGCAGGCCAGGTATTTAGCCCAGATCGAGCGTGAATTTCCCCTTCCTGCCCGCCGAATGGTTCTGCTTCCTGGCGAAATCAAGGGGACGGCGCGGCTCCGTGATGTAGCTCGCGTCCTGTTCGACGACGAAGCACTGGCTGAAAGCCGGGTGAGCGAATCCGGTGGAGAGCAAGAACCCGCCGCCTACAAACAACCGGATTCATCTGAACTACGCCAACGCATTGTTCCCAACGGTCATCGCCGGACGCTGTTTTTCGCGGGTAAGGGCGGTGTGGGTAAGACAGTGGCCTCGTGCTTGACGGCAGTCTGGTTGGCCCAACAAGGGTACAAGACCCTGCTGCTGACAACCGATCCGGCGGCGCACCTGGGCGATGTTCTGGGCGTACCGGTCGCGGATGAAGTGACAGCCGTTGAGGGTGTACCCAACCTGTGGGCGACCAAGATCGATCCCAAAGCAGCGGCGGATGAATACAGGGCGCGCATCCTGGAGGATGCTCGCCAGCAGGGGCGACCGCCGCAAGCGATCGAGATGATGGCTGAGGAATTGAACTCACCGTGCACGGAGGAGATCGCCGCTTTTGACCGTTTCATCGATTTCGCGTCGCAGAGCGAGTGGCAGGTCGTTGTTTTCGACACCGCGCCTACCGGGCACACGCTGCGCCTGTTGGAACTGCCCATCGACTGGAGCAAGCAGCTTGACGTCAAAGTATTCGCGTCGGTAGATAGCTCGCTGGCAGATGACCACGCCAAACAACGGTTCAGCGCAGTGATCGATATGATGCGCGATCCAGCACAGAGCACGTTTGCGTTTGTGATGTACCCGGAGTCAACGCCTATTATCGAAGCGTACCGCGCGAGTGAAGAACTGCGCACCGTCGGCATCGAACCCGGCCTGGTCGTTGCCAACTTCATTATCCCGCCGGAGCAGGCTACCACGCCGTACAGCAGCGCACGACGCAACATGCAGCAGAAGTATATGGCGGAGATTGCTAACCGGTTTACAGTGCCGGTAGCTCAAATTCCGCTGTTGCCGACCGAGGTCCAGGGGCTGGACACGCTCGCGCAGCTTGCCGAGCAAGTCTACGGTCGCGCCCCAGTACCGGTTAAATGAAGTGCAGTAGCAAGACACAATCTACTATCACACGAAACATGATCTGGAGTGACAAATGTCCGTCAGTACACAAGCATCGCACAAGGGTGTAGCCAAACAACTTTCCCTGCTGGACCGGTTCCTGACGCTGTGGATCTTTCTCGCCATGGCCGTTGGCGTGAGCGTGGGGCACTTTATTCCCAGTGTCGAGTCGTTCATCCATCGTTTTCAGGTCGGAACGACCAACATCCCGATTGCGATCGGGTTGATCCTGATGATGTACCCGCCGTTCGCCAAGGTCAAGTTCGAAGAGCTGGGCGAAGTATTTCGCAACAAGAAAGTGCTGGGACTCTCGCTGGTTCAGAACTGGCTCGTCGGCCCGACACTGATGTTCTTCCTGGCGATCATCTTTCTGCACAACTACCCGGAGTACATGGTTGGCTTGATCATGATCGGGCTGGCGCGTTGTATTGCGATGGTCATTGTGTGGAACGAGCTGGCCAAAGGTGATACCGAGTACGCTGCCGGCATTGTCGCATTCAACAGCGTTTTCCAGGTGCTATTCTACAGCGTGTATGCCTGGTTCTTTATCACCGTGCTACCACCGCTGTTCGGATTGGAAGGCAGCGTGGTGAGCATTGGCATTGGCCAGATTGCCGAAAGCACCCTCATCTATCTGGGCATCCCGATGGTAGCCGGCTTCCTGACCCGCCTAGTGTTGCTGCGTGCCAAAGGCAAAGAATGGTATGAGACGAAGTTTATCCCGCGCCTCAGCCCGCTCACCCTAGTCGCGCTGCTGTTCACCATCGTGGTGATGTTCAGCCTGAAAGGCAACGTGATCGTCGAGATTCCGCTGGATGTGGTACGCATTGCGATTCCGCTTCTGCTCTACTTCGTGATCATGTTCCTGGTCAGCTTCTGGATGGGCCACCGCTTGGGTGCGGACTACTCCAAGACGACGACCCTCTCCTTCACGGCGGCCAGCAACAACTTTGAGCTGGCAATTGCCGTGGCGGTGGCGGTGTTTGGCATTAATTCTGGTGCGGCGTTTGCGGCTGTGGTCGGCCCACTGGTTGAAGTGCCGGTGCTTATCGGCCTCGTCAATGTCGCCCTGTACTTCCAGCGCCGCTACTTCGCGCACGAGCTGGAACCGGCCTCCGATGCTATTGTGGCAGCCGCAGGCGAGGCGTGCCCTCCAAGCCAGGTGTTGGTCAGCGATAGCACAGACTGACGACCCATCAAAACAAACGGTGCCCAGATTTTAGTAAGCTGGGCACCGTTTCTTTCACCGCCAGCCGAACAGTAACCTTTTGGAGAGCAGTATTTAGGCCATATCCTTCACCGGCTGGTTCTAAAGAGGGCAGAGAAAAAAAAAGGGGGACTGATTTCGTCTCACAAACGTCGATCCCACGATCCCTATTAACCTGAGTTTACTCTGGCGCGGCCCTCACGCTTCGCAAGCCTTGCCGAATCGAGTTGGCGCACGGTATGATACTTCACGAGTTGATCCTGCCCCTTCGTCGCCCCTGAATCGCTCTAGAGAATCCCGGCCTTGTTTGGCGAATGCTTATAACACTTATCTGAGCACACAGCGCATTCGAAACAAACCGGAATGTTGTTTTCGCTCGCACAGAGATTCTGCTTGGGAGCCTCTCAAGCAGTAGGCTCGGTGAGCAGTTCCGAGGAGATTTACGCAATGCGGAAAATGCGCGGAGTGGTCGTCATAGTGGGTGTGCTTCTTATTTTGTCCGCCGCTTGTACTTCTGCCCAACAACCCACCGCCACGCCCATACCTGAAATGCCCGCGTCGGCAACAGTGGTTGTACCGACGTATACACCTGCTCAGTCGGAACCTGCGAAAGAAGTTCCGACAACCTGGTATGTAGTGGGTGATGAGATCAACGTTCATTCGTGCCCGTCAACAGATTGCGAGATCCTGGCGACTTTCGCGTTTGGCAGGCGTCTGGTTGTCCTCGAAACTACCGATGGCTGGCATAAAATACGTCTCGCAGCAGGTGAGCATGGTTGGATTCAGGCGCATCTCACCAGCCAGTCGGCTGTGTGCAAGAGTTGCCAGTAAGCCTTAGGTGTTGTGGGCTGGCACAATAACGCCGGCACGCGTACTACCCGAATATATCATTCCGGGGCGCACGCCAAAGCTCTGGCATGAGTGACACATGGGCGGAAAAGTCCGAGGTCAGGGCTTGAACCGCGCGATCGTTTTTTCGGCGCGGCCTGAGGTGCCGGACAACCCGGATAATTTAATCACCAGTTAGTGATAGGGGCGAGCCAATGTGCACTGTCCGCGCCATGCTCAGGCCAACGAGTGATAGACCAAACGAGGGGTGGATGATGCCATCCGAGGCGGCACGCGTCCGCCTCAGTGGCCACGTGGCTGTAGCCCTATTGCTTCGAGGTGCGCCCGGATCGCTGGCTGAGAGATCTTTCCCCCTCGGCTGATGAACTCATCGTTAATCATCACCAGCGGCAACTGAGCATCAGGCGGCAGAGGCGGACAACCTGGGTCAAAGAGATCCCAATATTGAACCTGAACCGCATCACCATAACGCTGGTGCAACTTATCAGCCAGCCACATCGCCAGTTCGCGCCAACTGTCTTTAACACCCTCGGCACAGGCGATGGGAGCGCCAATGATGCGTACAACAGCAGGTTGGTTCATCCGCAGCACCCCGATTTGGGCTTCGGTCCACAACACGAGACAGAGGGGCTTTCCCCGGTACCGTGAATAACCGACACGGCTGAAATCAACTGCCGAACATCGGGACTGTCGCAGTTCGGGCAGTCGGGGAACAACCCGTCTACGCGCTCCTGGATCGAGGCGCGAACATCAAATATCTTGCCACATCTTTGACACTGAAAGCTGTACAGCGGCATTGGGTCTCCTCGATCCGCTTCGACCTAACAGCCCGCAGAACTCGCAAACGCGGTGAAGTCGATGCCCAGCAGTTGGCTGATTTCCTGATTGACTTCGGCCAGATAAGCAGCTGCGATTTGCTGGGTAGTTACATAGTCAACAATAAGCTGATTGTTTCGCGCCTGGTGATCAAGCGCGCGCCAACGATCAATTTCTGCCTGAGTGACAAGACCATTGATCTGTTTACTTCGCAATTCGACCTGTACTGTGGCTAATCGCTCTAGCAGAAGCAGGGCTTCTTCATTGCTATCAAGACACGCTTTCGCCCGAAGGTAGGCAGCGATCGGCTCTGCCTCAAGGAGCGAGGCTGCCAGGGCTTCAGCGGCTGCGAGCAACTGCTTTGGGAGTACATCCTCCACGGGATTCACCGGTTGTTCATTAGCCACAGCATCCACCCCGTTTCACACTAAATTCCAGGCCAATTCGTTCTGACAGCAGGGCTGCGCAGGCCTGGCACAACGCGGTCAAGTGCTCCTGGGCCTGTAAATAGCGCATCACAGCCGGATTGTTAAACACCGCCTGGCGCAACTGCTCCAATTCGTTCTTTTCATCCTCGCTGACAGCGTTCAACATCAACATCATTTGCAGCGACCGCTGTTTGCTCTGATAGGCATGAATGGCGCTGGTCGCCGCCTGATCGTTGTGCAGCGCCCTGGCAGATTCCTCGAATGCCTCAAACTGGGGGGTAGCATCTATGGCAGCGGCAAACTCACGAATGGCATCCAGTATGGCGGGCGAAATATAGGCTTGCGCCTGGTTTGCATGAGACATGATCGTTACTCCTCTAGCGCGGCGCGCACTTCCGCCAGAGTCGGGTATTCGCCGACCTTGATCACTTTGCCCTTCACCACCGTGATAGGCAGCGCTGCCATCTCACGCTCGCGTATCAGATTTACCACCTCAGCATTGCTAAGGAAGGCCTGTGGCTGGCTCGCCATCTGGTAACGCGCTACCGAAATACCCTCGGTCGTTAGCGCGAGCATCATTTCATTCACATTCAGCAGGGTCTGATCCAGCGTGGGACCACACAAGCCGGTGGGACAGCACATAGGAGGGTCGAACAGTTCGACGACGGATGGCTCGTGAGACGTTCTGAGCGGAATGTGTTGCGTGGATACGATGTTGATTGGCTCGCTCAAGGTAGTTCAACCTCCGTTGGATTAATCGGGACAAAAAAAGAGCAGGTTACGATCCAAGAGATTTTTCCTCATCAATGTTGACAAGCGGCATACCTGGCCCGCACGTCAGGCGACGAGGCTGAATGCGATCCGGATCGAAAAAGTCATTAAAGGCTCGTTTCAACTCGTCAAGCGCTTGAAGATTGATTGAATAATAGACCCAGCGTGCATCAAAAGCATCCCGTTCTGCACTAACCAGTCCGATTTGAGTTAAAGCTTTCATATGATGTGAAATAAGGGTTGGCCCGACCTGCAAGGCTTCGCTCAAATCACAGTTACACTGGACGCCCTGAATAATCAGTTCCAGAATCTGCAGCCGCTTGGGTTCCCCAATCACTTTAAGCCATTCCAGCAGCGTTTCAAGATTCGTCTTAGCAGAAACCTCGCCGGGCATAGCGACAACCCTTGTATATTCCTTGTATATTAGTTCAATCCAGATTGGATTATAGCCTGAAAACCGGCGTTGTCAAGCTGGACAGAAGCGTGAGCTGCGATCTGTTGCAGACCATCCCTATCAATAGGCAAGAAGATTTGACCGAGTTCACGTTATGCCAAACATCACAGCTACAGCATAACGAATCACACTGTTAGGAATTCGGCAAAACTATATTCTATATCTTGAATTTTGAATATGATGATTGCGTCTTTGTATGGTAGGCTGCACGACATGCGCGACCGTATGCACACGTGATATTGGGACAGACGCTGTTATAGCCGAACTGAAGTCTATTCTGCGGCAGCAGTTCAGCGTTGAACACATCACGATCCAGTTTGAGTGTGAAGCTGGTGGCAAGTCTGGTGATATCTCAGGCCGAAGCTTCAGAGTCGATGACGACAGAGATCATGCGGGTTACCTGAAGACCGTCACTGATTGGTGGAACAGTGAGAGACTATAATACATTCAGAACACTGAATATAAACAAGGATAGATTATTCAGTTCGAAGGAAACGGGATGTAATGACCGATAACTACACTCTGGCAGTATTGGGCGGCGGCCCGGCAGGGTATGTAGCCGCACTTCGGGCAGCGCAGCTTGGCGCGCAGGTGGTGCTGATTGAAAAAGAGCGGGTGGGCGGCACCTGCCTGAACGTTGGCTGCATTCCCACCAAGGCGTTGACGACCTCAACTGAGCTGCTGCTGAAAGCGAGACGCGCGCACGAATTTGGTTTATTCGTGACCAACGTGGCGCCCGATCTGCCTGCTCTGATGAATTATAAACAAGAGACGGTTGATGGCTTGGTTGGCGGCGTTGAACACCTGTTGAAGGAAGCTGGCGTCACCCTGCTGCATGGGGAAGGCCGCCTGACGGCCCCAACCACGCTTCAAGTGCGGCTCAACAGCGGTGACACGATCACGGTTTCGGCACACCAGGTAATTCTGGCTCCGGGATCAGTTACCGCCCGGCCACCCATTCCCGGTCTCGACCTGCTCGGCGTGATCACCAGCACCGAGGCGCTTGATATTTCGGATATCCCGGCGCGTTTGGTCGTGATTGGTGGCGGTGTCATCGGTCTGGAATTCGCCTGTATCTACGAAGCCCTGGGCAGCCAGGTGAGCATTCTGGAGATGATGCCGACGCTGCTGCCGGGGGGAA
>QEUW01000339.1 GCA_003577005.1 Chloroflexota bacterium
GGAACTCCAGCCCGTGCGCGACCTCAGCCGCAATCCCTTGTGCCAGGTGGCCTTTCAGTTGTTCACCGCCCCCCCCGCCACGCTGCCGGCCAGTGCCACTCTCCCCACCAGGCTCCCCGTCAAACGCGGCACCGCCGTCTTCGACCTCGTGCTGGGGTTGGGGGAGGATGGTGAAGGGCTAAAGGGTGAATGTGAGTTCAGTTCAGATATTTTCGATCCTGAAACGATATCCCGCATGTTAGGTCATTACCAGACGTTGCTGGAAGGAATCGTTGCGGATACTGACCGGCGTCTTTCTGACCTACCTCTGCTTACAGCTGCTGAACAGCAGCAGCTGCTAGTCGATTGGAACAGCACGCGAGGTGCATATCCCGAGGACACCTGTATCCATGAGCTTTTTGCAAAGCAGGCGGCGCAGCGACCGGATGCCATTGCTGTCCTCTCTGAAAGGCGGCAGCTCACCTACGATGAGCTAAACCGGCGCGCCAATCAGCTCGCTCATTATCTACAATCCCTAGGGGTTGGACCAGAGACCCTTGTCGGCCTTTGTGTCGACCGCTCTCCAGATATGGTGGTCGGAATCTTGGGGATTTTGAAGGCAGGGGGCGCATATGTACCGCTCGATCCGGCCTACCCACAGGACAGGCTGGCCTTCATGCTGTTCGATGCTGGCATTACTGTGCTGCTGACCCAGCAGAGATTGGTGGATCAGCTGCCGGATCATCAGTCTCTGGTGATCCGCTTAGATGCAGATTGGGAAATGATCGCCGGTTGCAGTGACCAAAACCCCAACAGTGGAGTCGACCCGCAAAACCTCGCCTATGTGATCTATACCTCAGGTTCCACCGGCCGGCCCAAGGGTGTGCTGGTAGAACACCGCGGGCTGCTCAATGTTGGCGAGGCGCAGAGGAGCAACTTCGGGCTGGATGCGGACAGCCGCGTCCTCCAATTTTCATCACTCAGCTTTGATGCCTCCGTTTTTGAGACAGTGATGGCTTTTTACAATGGGGCAGCGCTCTGTCTTGGAACGTGGGAGACACTGCTTCCAGGACCAGGATTGATGAAGCTTATACGGGACAACCAGGTGAGTATCGTGACACTTCCCCCTTCGGCGATGGCGCTGCTGTCACCAGAACCGCTGCCTGATCTAAAGACAATCACCGTTGCAGGAGAAGTGTGTCCGGCAGAGTTGGTCGCAGCCTGGGCGCCAAACCGTCGTTTCTTCAATCTCTACGGACCAACGGAAGCAACTATCTGGTCGACCTTCGCCCAATGTGTGAATCACGACCGCAAACCCCCCATCGGCGGCCCGATCGCAAACACGCAGGTGTACGTGCTGGATCGATACTTGAATCCGATGCCCGTGGGTGTACCAGGCGAGTTGCACATTGGCGGGGTAGGATTGGCCCGAGGCTACTATCACCAGCCTGGGCTTACTGCGGAGAGGTTCATTCCCAATCCCTTCGGCGAAGAGACCGGTGCCCGGATGTACAAAACGGGCGATTTGGTGCGCTATCTCCCCGATGGTAACCTGGAGTTTCTCGGCCGTATCGACCACCAGATCAAGCTACATGGCTTCCGCATCGAGTTGGGGGAGATTGAGGCGGGCCTGGCACAGCACCCTGCAGTACAGCAAGCGGTAGTGATCGTGCGCGAAGACGGATCAGGGGAGAAACGGCTGGTTGCCTACGTGGTTCAGGGATTGACATATCAAACTGGTGACGACCGGCAATCACAGGAGGCATGGAGCAAAGAACAGGTTGCTTACTGGCAAACGCTCTATGAGGAGACGTATGCGGGGTCTGCGGTCCATCCAGACCCTACCTTCAATATCATCGGTTGGAACAGTAGCTATAGCGGCGGGCCAATCCCCGCAGTAGAGATGCAGGAGTGGCTCGAGGGAACGGTCCGCCGCGTGCTCGCCCACCAGCCCCGCCGCGTCCTAGAGATCGGGTGCGGCACCGGACTCTTTCTCTTTCGTATCGCTCCGCATTGCGAAGATTATTATGGCACCGATTTTGCGGACGCTGGCTTACAGTATGTTCGCCGGCAGCTAGCGACATTGTCGTTGCCTCAGGTTCGCCTCTCGAAGCGAATGGCCGATGATTTTGCTGGTATCGAGGCTGGCGCCTTCGACGTCGTAATTCTCAACTCCGTTGTGCAGTACTTCCCAAACATCGATTACCTGTTGTGCGTCCTCGAAGGGGCGTTGCATGCCGTAGCACAGGGGGGTGTAATATTTATCGGCGACGTGCGTAACCTGCAGTTGCTCGAGGCGTTCCATACCTCAGTTGAATTGCACCAGGCCGCCCCTTCCGTCACGGTGGAGCAACTCAACCAGCGTGTGGGGAAGCGCATCTTGCAAGAACAGGAACTGGTCATCCACCCCGGCTTCTTCCGAGCACTTCCGCATCGCTTTCCGCAGATTACCCAAGTACAAATAGAACTCAAACGGGGCCAGGCAGACAACGAGCTTATCAACTTCCGTTATGATGTCACCCTGCACGTCGGGAGGGAGCAAGCGACGATGCCCGACGTCACCTGGATTGATTGGAGAGAACAGGAATTGACGTTGGAGAGCGTGCGGACAGTGCTGTGTGAAAAAGCACCCGCTTCACTTGGCCTCAAGGGTATCCCCAACAAGCGCATATCGAGCGCGCTCCAGTGTGTGGAGCTGTTAAAAAACAGCGGTCAAATAAAAACCGTCGAAGCTCTGCATGTGGAGCTAAGCAAGTTGCCGGTGAATGGAGTGGACCCCGAAGCACTATGGTCGTTGCAAGACGAGGGGCAGTACACTATCACGATAAGCTGGTCGGGCGGTGAAGACGAGGGGCAGTACAGTGCCTTATTCCAGCAGGCGCGAACGGATGGCGAAGAGCTGACGACAAGGGGAAATCCCTTCCCAGAAGTGGAACTACCGCGGAAGACCTGGCGCGAGTATGCGAATAATCCCCTGCAAGGCCGGTTTATACAACATATTGTCCCTCAACTGCGCCGCCATCTTCAAGTGCGCCTGCCCGAGTATATGATTCCGGCAGTCTTTGTCCTCCTGGAAGCATTGCCGTTGACGCCGAATGGCAAGGTGGACCGGAGCGCCTTGCCCGTTCCAGACATCGCCCGTCCGGAATTGGAAACAGCCTACGAACCCGCGCATAACGAAATCGAAGAAATCCTCGCCGGCATCTGGGCTGATCTCCTGGGCCTGGAACGAGTCGGTATCCATGATAATTTCTTCGACCTAGGCGGACATTCCTTGCTGGCAATGCAAGTTGTTTCGCGCATTCGCGATACTTTTGAGATTGAATTTCCTCTACGGAGCCTCTTTGAAGCGCCAAAGCTAGAGGACCTTGCGCTGGTTATCGAAGAAATCCTCATCACAGAAATTGAAGCGCTGAGTAATGACGAAGTCAGGCGCCTTGCACAGGAGAGCCTGTAGATTCAGCACCGGAGGGAGAGAATGGCCAAGAAACAGGGGATTACCGAGCGACGCGCCGCCCTCTCAGCCGAGCAGCGAGCCTTACTGGAAAAACGTTTACATGGAAAACCAGATAGTTCGGGAAAAACAGGTGGTGAGCAGCATATTCCCCGCCGCCAAGCGAGCGGACCGGCCCCCCTCTCCTTTGCTCAGGAGCGTTTATGGTTTCTCGACCAGCTATCCCCCGGCAGTTCTACGTTTAATGAGTACGTCGCCATTCCCCTCAATCAGGCGTTTGATGTGGATCTCCTCAGGCGGAGCATCGACGAGATCATTCGCCGTCATGACATCTTACGAACAACATTCCAGGAAGTAGATGGACGGCCGGTGCAGGTTGTTGCCCCTTCGCTGTCCATTGAATTACTTATCATCGACCTCACTTCCCTACCTCCTGCGCAACGCGAAGCCGAGACGAGCCGTATTGCCCATCAGGAAGTACTGCGCCCTTTCGACTTGACGAGGGGACCTTTGGTGCGAATGATGATCCTTCGTCTCGGGATGCTGCAGCACATCTTCCTCTTTACCATGCATCACATTGTTTCAGATGGTTGGTCGATGGGTGTCTTTGCACGCGAGCTTACTGCATTGTACGCCGCCTTCTCGGCTAGACAGCCTTCCCCGTTGCCTGAGCTGTCCATCCAATACGCCGACTATGCTGCATGGCAGCGAAACTGGCTACAAGGGAAGGAATTAGAACGGCATCTTGCTTATTGGAGACAAAAGCTCGCTGACCTTCCTGCACTGGAACTACCGACGGACCGACCACGACCGGTGCTCCAGTCCTTTTGTGGCGCGCGCGAGGCGCTCAAACTCCCTCAGGTCTTGACAGAAGAGATAAAGAATTTGTGCCAGCGCGAGGGCGTAACCCTCTTTATGACCCTACTCGCCGCCTTTAAAGCGCTGTTATATCACTATACAGGCCAGGAGGATCTCGTCATCGGCACCTATATCGCTGGCCGCAACCGGGCCGAGATCGAACCGTTGATTGGCTTTTTTATAAACACGCTCGTCCTGCGCACCGATCTCTCGGGCAATCCGGAATTTCGTGTCCTGCTCCAGCGGGTCCGCGAAGTAACTCTGGATGCCTATGCTCACCTGGACTTACCCTTTCCAAAGCTCGTAGAAGAACTGCAGCCGGAGCGCGATCTCAGCCGCAATCCGCTGTTTCAGGTGGTATTCCAACTGGCGAATGTTCCCACATTAGATTCCAGCCAGCCGCACGCGAGTGCGCCGGAGCTTGTGCAACGAAACACATCCGCTTTTGATCTCGTCGTTCATTTCAACGAAGCCGGAAGAGAGCTGCTGCTCAGCTTTGAATACAGCACTGATTTGTTTGATGCCCTTACCATCAAGCGCCTTGCCAGTCACTTTCTGATGGTCCTGGAGGCAATCACCGCCAATCCCGATCTGCGCCTCGCTGAAATACCGCTTTTATCTGCTGTCGAGTGGGAGCAGGTACTAAGTGAATGGAATGCAACCGAGCGGGCATACCATACCGACCGTAGTCTAGTGCAGCGATTTCAAGAACTGGCTGAGCGCAACTCTAGCGCCACGGCGTTTGTATACGGTAATCGACCTCTGAGCTATGGTGCGCTCAATCTGCGCGCCAACCAGTTGGCAAACTACCTCTGCCGACTGGGCGTTGAACCAGAAACACTGGTGGGTATTTGCCTTGAACGATCACTGGACGTACCGGTGGCGCTGCTGGGCGTTTATAAAGCGGGTGGCGCCTACCTTCCCCTTGACCCGAGCTACCCCCGCGAGCGCCTGGCCTTCATGTTGCAGGATGCCGGTGTCTCGATCCTGATCAGCCGCTCCGATTTGTTGGATAAGTTGCCGACCGAGAGCGTGAAAACGGTATGTATCGACACAGATGCCGAAGAACTGGCACGCCAGGATGATAAAGATCCAACTCGACGGGTTGATCCCGGTCACCTCGCATACGTAATCTACACCTCCGGCTCAACCGGCAGACCTAAGGGGGTTGCGGTAGCGCACAGCCAGATACTTAACCGGCTCGAATGGATGTGGGAAGCGTACCCATTTATGCCGGATGAAGTGAATTGCCAAAAAACGGCCCTCAGTTTTGTCGACTCGATCTGGGAATTTTTTGGCGCCTTGCTTCAGAATATACCGACGGTGATCATTCCCGATGAAGCCCTGAAGGATCCCTATCTGCTAGTGAGGATGCTCGAGACCCATCATATTTCGCGCATATGGCTTGTTCCTTCACTCTTACGCTTGCTGCTTGACACCTACCCCGATCTGCAAGACCGCCTTCCTGCGTTAAAGTTCTGGGTAACGACAGGCGAAGCACTCCCGTTTGAGTTGTTGCAACGTTTCAGGCAACTGATGCCAGACAGCGCGCTGTATAATCTGTATGGCACATCGGAAGTGTGGGATGTCACTTGGTTCGATACACGTGAGCAGCAGGGGGAAGCATGGCACGTGCCCATCGGCCGCCCTATCGCTAATATGCGGGTGTATGCGCTGGATGCGCGCCTACAGCCTGCTCCTGTCGGAGTTCCGGGTGAATTGTACGTTGGGGGGGTGGGTGTTGCGCGTGGGTATATGGGCCGGCCGCAGTTGACTGCTCAACAGTTCATCCCCGACCCATTTTCGTACCAATCAGGCGCACGAATATACAAGACCGGCGATCTTGTGCGATACCGGCCAGATGGCAACCTGGAGTATCTCGGTCGCATTGACCACCAGATCAAGATGCGCGGTCACCGCATCGAGTTAGGCGAGGTGGAGGCGGTATTGCAACAACATCCTGGCGTAAAGCAGGCGATAGTCGCGATGTACCGGGATGGTAGTGTCGACCAAAAGATGGTTGCCTATCTGATCCAGGACCCTGATTTCCAGGGGTCGCTTGAGGAGTCAGCAAAGGCTGCGTGGGCTGCCGAGCAGGTTCCTCGCTGGCGGGAGGTTTGGGATGAGACCTATCGCCAGACCCCAACCGAGAAAGATCCCACGTTCAATATTGTCGGTTTCAACAGCAGTTATGACGGATCTCCCATCCCGTCTGGAGAAGTGCACGAGTGGGTAAGCCAAGCGGTAGACATCGTACTAAGCCGACGACCACAACGAGTCCTCGACATCGGCTGCGGTATGGGTTTACTGCTGTTTCGAATCGCTCCTTATTGCGCGGAGTATCTAGCTACTGACCTCTCCCCGGTGACACTTCGCTATCTGAAAGAGATCCTTGCCGTGCCGGAGCATGCCTTGCCACAGGTGCGGCTTCTGGAGCGAACAGCGGATGACTTTACCGGAATTGAGGTACATGCGTTCGATATGGTGATTTTGCATTCTGTCGTCCAATATTTTCCGAACGTTGATTATCTGGTGCAAGTGCTACAAGGGGCGGTGCAGGTGGTGGCGCCTGGTGGTGTCATCTTCGTAGGCGATGTCCGCAGCCTCCCACTGCTTGAGGCGTTTCATGCCGCGGTCGAACTTATGCGTGCGCCCGCAACCCTGCCGCTTGAGCAGTTCCGCCAGGCGGTGGATAAACGCATGTCACAAGAAAAGGAGCTGGTGCTCCACCCTGCCTTCTTCCTTGCACTGCAGCAACATCTCCCTGAGATCACAAGCGTCCGGATTGAATTAAAGCGCGGGCATCAGCAAAATGAGTTCTCCCGTTTCCGTTATAATGTCCTGCTACAAGTTGGGGAGGAAATCGCCAAACGTCCTGAGCCTATCTGGTTGGACTGGGAGAAGCAAGCGCTGGAACTCTGGAAATTGAAGGAGATCTTGCGAGATACGGAGCTGGATCTTCTCGGTGTCAGGCGCATTCCCAACAGTCGCATCGCCAGAGAAGTGGCCATGCTTGACCTGCTCGCCAACCCTGATGAAATCGGAACGATTGGGCAGTTGCGAGATGCACTCGACGTTGCGCCTATGCCTGGCATCGATCCTGAAGACATATGGGGAATCGCCCAGGAATTGCCATACTCGGTTCAGATTTGCTGGTCGAGCAGCGGTGGTGTGGGCGCATTTGACGTTCTCTTTCAGCGTCGTGGCGAGGAAAATAACTCGGATGTCGCAAGGGGCGAGTATTGGTTGCCTGACGCTACCATTCCCACCAAACCCTGGAGTCACTATGCCAGCAATCCATTGCAAGCGATGTTTGCTTCGCAACTGGTGCCGCAACTACGGCAGTTCTTGCAAGACCGACTGCCAGAATATATGGTGCCGGCCTATTACGTTCTCCTCAACACGTTGCCCTTAACGCCAAGTGGAAAGCTTGATCGCCGGCGGTTGCCCGCACCTGATCAGCTCACACCGCAGCTTCAGGCAGTGTACGTAGCTCCAAGAAATTCGCTTGAGGAGGTGTTGGCAGAACTGTTTGCTCAAGTGCTCGGGTTGGAGCAAGTGGGCATCCATGACCACTTCTTTGCTGAATTAGGCGGGCACTCGCTGCTCGCCACGCAACTGGTGTCCAAGATCCGAACAACGTTGCAGGTAGAACTCCCCCTCCGCCACGTGTTTGATGCCCCAACAGTCGCGGGCCTGGTAGACATCTTCCGGCACGATCCGGCCACTGGCTCAGCCGTGGAAAAGACTGCCGAACTGGTGCTGATGGTCATGAGTCTCTCGGATCAAGAAGTGGAAATGATGCTGGCGAAGCGCACTGATCTAGG
>QEUW01000340.1 GCA_003577005.1 Chloroflexota bacterium
GCGCTGGGAACACAGACCGATCTGGACGGCTATATCCGCTTCAAGGGGTCGCTCATCTCGATCAGCGATGGCGACGATGTGCGCTGGGGCGTCCAGGTCGCCATGGAGGGCCTCGACCTGGCCGATGGACGCTCGGTCACCTCGTTGGAGGGCGCGTGGGCCAGGCGCATCTCCTGGCTGTTGGGGCTGGGTGCGGGGTTGCCTCTCTTTGTCAACGGCATGCGCAAGGGAGATGTTACCCACGTCATGGGCGGCATGGGGTTGACCTTTATGACGCTCATCGACCTGGACCAATACCAGCACCCGGACCGGCCCGCGGCCCTGCCCACGCTCGAGCGGCTGACCCTGGCCAAAGCTGGTTTTCGCTATATCCCGTTGGGCAACGGAGAATCTCTCTTTGAATTGCTGCTCGATCTGCGGCTGCGGTACAAATTCGACAGCGCGATCACTCAACTGCTCAGCGGGGTCGCCACGGCACTGGGGTGCGGCGGCCACGCGGCGACCGATCTCTTTGGCCTTGAACTGGATAAGCTCAAGATCAGTGGTCCGCTGGAGATCGAGGTCGCCAACCTGTGTCTGGGGGTGAAGCACGGGCCCCAAGGCGCCGAATGGATGCCTGAGGTGGACGAGGGGATCCGGCGCGTCTTCGACCGGCGCAATCTGACCCTCACCCTGCGCGACCTACCTGCCATCGAGATCGAACAGGGCCAACCGGGGGACCACCCCAGACACCTGGCCAGCGCTAAGCTTGTCAGGATGACCAACGGCGCGGTCACCAAATATGGTCTCAATCTCAGCCTCAAAGGTCTGGGCGGCCCTGATCTGGCGGTCAACCTACCCACAGCAGGTCTGATTCTCTATTTCTACCCAGACTTTGAGATCGACATCGTTCCGCAACTGACCACAAAGCCCAAGTTCAGCTTTCTGGCGCCGCCGGTCTGTTATGCCGAAGGCGTCATCGACCTGGGCAAACCCATCCCCGGCTTTGGAGGAACACAGAACCGTGTCACGGTCGATGTGGGCCTCTACAACAGCGAGGTAAAACCGCGCGCCAAGATCACCAAAGAGTCGCTCAAGCCGTTGATGCAGCTCAAGAACTACAAATATCGCTTTGGCGGCGAAGTGGTGTGGGGTGATGCGCAAGGGCCACAGAACCAGCCCTTTAGCTTTCAATTCGTGGAGATCCACTATGAGGGGCAATCTGCGCTCTTTACCGTAGGCGGGATGGGCGTCTACGGCCTGGGCGGGCTCTATGGGCGCAACATTGCACCCGGTGTGGCAGGAGGCAACACCGGCGCCCAGTCGATTGCCAACTGGATCCAGCAGGATGGCGTCGCGGCCTTTGCCAATATCAAAGATTGGCCCGAGGTTCCCAGCGCCAGCACCTGGCACCCGGACCGCAACTGGGCCAAAGATGAGAACAAGCACGCGCTGGGGCTCTTTCTCAAGGCCAAATCCGCCTTTGACAATGGCAAACGGGCCGAAGCAGACCTCATTGCGCTGTTGGGTTTCCCGGAGGTCTGGTTTGCGCTGGCCGGCTATGTGGTGGTCAAACCCCTGGGCAGCACAGTGGCCGTGGTCATCGCCTACGACGACCGCAGCGGCTCCTTTGTCATCAAAGCGTTGGTGGAATACAAGGTGAAGAAGGAGTCTGGGCAAATCGTCAAGGCCACTACTCGCTATGAGCTGGGCCAACAGGCAAAGCCGGCGCGCGTCTGGGTCTATCTGGGTCATTTCAACGAACAACAGGGCGGCCCGGTTCTGGCCCGCTTCTTCAACCTCTTCAACATCAAGTTTTATATTGTGGGAGACTCGGACGGCCTTTCTCCTTTTGGCCTTACGGCCAATGAGTCACTGCTGCGTCCCTCACTGCCCGGCGATGCAATGGGTATGGGCGCGCTCTTCCAGATTGGTCCCAAGAAGTATGGGCCAAGCTGGCTCAACATCCAACTCTTTGGCGCACTGGGGTTCAACATTGGTCTTGCCACTGATCCGTTCCTCGTCTACGGGAATATCTACGCCGTGGGCGAGATCAAGCTCAAGGTGCTCTTTGTCAAGGCCAAGCTGGCGTTGGCGGCCCAGCTCTACGGCATGGCGACCTCGGACTTCTACCGCTTTGCCGGTGAATTCACCGTCAAGGTCAATATGCCGTGGCCGATCGACGACGTCAAAGCCTCGTGCGACTTTATCCTCGAAGAGGGGACGCCCAGGTTGACCGCGCCCGCGCTGGAGACGCGCGCCACCGCCCTGGCCCGCCTGGAGAGCATCTCACAGGAGTTCGACGGCGCGCCGCCGGTGGTGCCTATCGACGGGGTGCTCGCCATTCACTTTAACAAACCGATCCATTCGATCAACCCGGACACGGCGACGCAACTGACCGTCAACGATGTACTCGACTTCCAACGTGATGAACAGCTTCACGCCAATCTTACCGAAACCACCAGCACGATCTTTCTGGATCAAGAGTATGAAGTGACCTTTGAGCACAAGCTCGCAAAAATTGCCATCTATCGCCGCACCTACGCCGATGCCGGCCACACCCAACCCAACGGCTGGGAAGTGGTGGAGCACATGATCGGCTCGTGGGATGTTCCGGCGGTTTATGACGAGCAGCAGCAGCCCAACGGCAAGGTGGAGCCCCATCATGTGCTCTATTTGAACAGTTTCTTCCCGGCTGACCTCCAGTTTTCCGCCGACGCCCTGCGCGAGTTCTACGACTGGATCGTCGAGTGGGGCTACATCCCCCCTTGCGCCACACCACATGAAGTCTGTCTCTTCTCGCCCGGCAACGCCGCCTGGATAGGGCCGGCGGTCGATATGTCGGGCCACTTCTACAAAATTGCCTTTTCCACCAGGTTGGGTGCGGTCAAGATTGCCGAGACGCGCATCAATGACCAACTCACCGGCATCCTGCCCCGCAACCTGCGCCGGATGGCGCTCCACCAGGGGCAACTCCATCTGCCTGAAGGGACAGAGATCCAGGTGCCCACCCCCGACGGCGTGGACCTCTATCTGCGTTTGCGTCTGCCCACCGGTCTTGACCTGGAGCTGGCGGCGCGGGTGGATGTGGCCGTACGCCTGCGCGGGGTCAGCAACCCGGCGCAGTTGCGCATCACCGCCCAACCTGACCCTGCGGCGGAAGGTGGGCTGGCGCTCGACTTCGATCTACAAGTACGCGCCGATGACCTCCTGACCGTGGAGCCAAGTCTCTATGACGTTCTGGATAATGGTGATATCGTTCTGCGCATCCATTTGAAAGCGCACGCCTTTGACCACCTCATCTCCGCTGTTGAGACCAACGGCCCCCATATCGATCTCAATCCTGACCAGGTGGCCGAGCTGATGGACCCATCCATGCAGAACTACCTGCTGGAGATGTTGGGTGTACTCCAGGAGCGCCTCTTGCTGGCGATCTACCAGCTTTGCCTGCAATCCACGCTGACCGAGCGGGCCAACTGGGGCCGCACACCGGTCAGCGCCGACCTCCCGGCCGACCCGGCTGAGGCCATCGACGCCCTTTGGGACCTGCAACTCTTTGAGCCAAACACCGAATATCGCATCACCTACGAGGTAGTCTCCGACGCCGAGACCAGAGTGGTGCTCAAGGATCAGAGTTGCGACCAGGAGACTGCACCCAAACCTGCAGACTCGTTCAAAGCCGTGAGCAGCGATAGTGCGAACAGCCGCTTCCGCAATTTCTATTTCCGCACCGATGCCCTGCCGTCGCAAGACGTGGCAAAGTACGTTGGCCTGACCTTCCCGGCCACGCCAAGCCAGCCGGTCTACCCACACCAGACGGTCCCCTTCCTGGGGTTGAAAGACCAGGGGTTGATCCGCCGCATCTATCGCAAACACCACGGCGCGGATGTGCTCAAACCCGAAGTGCTCGACCTGGATGGCAACGCGTTGCCACCGGCGCACACCGGCACCATCGTCATCGCCTCCAGCCCGCTGGACTTTGTACTGGAGGAGCTGGGTGAACATTGTCTGCCCGAGGGCAAAGGCTTCTCACGAGTTGAGATCAACGTCTGGACGCCAGAGTTGCTACCCGACAGCCACTACGCTGTTCAACTGACGGACCACAGCACCGAGCCCGCACAGACGCCGTACGCGGCCAGCTTTCGCACATCCAGACATCTTACCTTTGCCGCACATGTTACCCATGTGCAGGGGCTCTTCGACCAGGCCCTGCACGCCCCCGTGCTGAGCCATGCCACAGCCGCACAGACGTTGAGCAGCGTGCTGGGGCCGGTGCGCGATGGGCTGGCGCCTGGCTTTGACTATGCAGTCGAGACAATCTACCGCCAGTTGCTCGGCATCGACGGTGGCAGCCTGCGGACCTTCTTCAATGTTGCGGCCGCCGACCAGGCCTTATATCTCGTCGGCCAACAAGATGGCCGGCTGGTTGTCTGGGGAATAGCAATCGAACTGGACGAGCCTCTGTTGGGCAAGGAGGGTGTGCATCTCGAACAACTTGCGCCAGACTTACGCCACCTGGCGGCCAGAGGCATCCTCGTCACCGATCAGAACCGCCTGCTGGTGCGTGATCAGAGCGGCTCGCGGCTGCTCATCTTCAACTCGGATGGGTATACCTTCAACACGTTGCAGACGGCCACTGAGTTGGCTCTGGGCTTTGCGCTGGCGGACGCGGTCAAGGCGACAGTGCAAGACTACGTGGAACGCACGCTGACCTACCTGAAACCGTCCGAACGGAACAACGAGACGGAGCTAGCGTTCAACCGCATGGCCACCCTGCCCCATATGGACGCCATGTTGGAGCCGGTGCAAACGACCCTGCCCCTGCCCCTGCCCCCCGCCGGTGACGACGACACCGGCGGCGTTGTCCCACCCACCATGGGCGGCATGATCACCGGCACCGCAGTGCGCTCGGTCTGAAGACGTTGAACATCTGTATCATCGACACTGATTGGCGGTAGCTCATTATAGCCGTTCTATGCGGCGAAACGTTTCGCCAAGGAGCATACGATGCCTGACATCCAAGCACTATGGCGACCGGCGGCATTTAGCGCTGTCGGCGCCGGATTTCTCGACGACGAGACGCTATACGACGGCGTCCATCTACGCTGGAGCTTTGACCACCGGT
Source organism: Chloroflexota bacterium (assembly GCA_003577005.1). Next base: position 5,105 of record QEUW01000340.1, read on the forward strand.
TTGGGCTGCCCTTTGTCCGCGGCAATACGGCGCGTGGCCACTTTCGCGTCATGTTCAGGAGTGGCTATCCGGGCACGATCAACGATCTGGATCTCCGTACCAACGGGTATAACCAGGCTTTCCCTGTGCGCAATAGCCAGACCTACTACCCGGATGCGGGCATGTTGCACTATGGCAATGTCATCAGTTTTTGGAAACAGTCCCCCGCGGCGTACATGACGCTTCTTGCACGCTGTGAGATCGGTCTGCAAAGTCTGAGAGGGGCCTTCCACGAACTTGACCGCCAGCAACGAGATTTTGTCCGCTATGCCGAAGAGGTGCTCGACCGGTTGCGCCCGGAGATTCGTCCACAATCGATCACCCAGGCGCACAGCGAGGCCTGCGCTGTCGACCTCTACTATCCGCCCTTCAGCGGAGGCGCGACCGGCGGCCAACCAGATATTCGCATGCACCTGATGGGGCTGAACCGCTTTGGCCAGACGGTGGCCAGTGACTGGGTGGGTCGCTACGCCAATGGCGTGCAAAAACAGACCGCTCGACTGCGCGCACCGGGCATCGCGGCGGTGCGCATGGAAGCTGCGCCAGGCAAGCCATACACCAGCCCAAGCGAAGTCTATTGGGTGCTCTGCGAGGAGTATTGCCAGGCCTATATCTGGTCCGATGATGTAACCGACTTCCGCTTCAACGGCGACCCCAACTATCACACGCCGGAAGTTGCCGAGCAAGAACACTACCGCCCCTTCAAAACCGATATTGACATTGGCAGCGCGGCCGACGCCATTGCCAATTTCTTTGTCGGAACGGGGGAGGTGCAGGGGATACTTGACCGGGAACCGGTGGCCGCCATGGCAAGCTTCAAGGTCAACCATCTCGAAGAAGGCGGCCAGGGCGGCAACACCGCGCTGAATCTGCCAGTGCTCTCCAGCCTGCTGGTCGCCAGCCTCGACCCGGTGGCGGCGCGCATTCTGGGCCTCTATGGTTTTTTTGACTACGACAAACCAGAAGCGCTTCAGGGCCACGACGTCAAGGTAGAGGCCGCCCTTCCCTTCTTCGAAGCCGGTAACCTCTTTGCGCTGGATGACGCCCTGGTCACCTTGGGTGCGGCGCACGGGGTCTACCAGCAGCACTATTTCTGCGATCCTGGCCAGCCCACACCGGGTGTGCTCTACGGTGCGCGCTTTTGTGGCCTGGTGCTGGCGCCTCATCTCATGCAGCAAGAGCAACCTGCGCCCCCCGACGCCGCGCTCACCGTCACCGTAAACGATGTGCCGGCGCAGGATGACCCAGCGCAGATGGATCTGCTCGTCGACAGCAGGCTGATTTTGGCGCTGCCCGGCGGCGAGACGCCGCCCCATCTTGGGCCTGCCGCCTATCTGGTTGAGCGACGGCTGAGCGGCCAGGAGTACAGCAATGCCGCCGCCGATGACGAGGGCAAGCCTGACCCGTTGGCGGACTTTGGGCTGCTGCCGCCGGTCTTCATGGCGCGGCGCGGCGAGGAGCCCGGCGAGCCACCCCTTTCGCTCCGGGATAGTTTTCGCATTCCGGCCCAGCGCAGCGATGCCGTGGAATACCGGCTGCAAGCCTTTGATCTCTTTGGCCGCCCGTCACCGGCTGTAGAAGATCTCAAACAGCTTATCGAATTGCCCTGCCATGCACCCGGCGAGCCATCAAACCTCGCCTGCCACATTGTGTCCGATGGAGACCTGCTCTTTCTGGAGACAACCTTCAGCATCCCGCCCGTGACCAAACCGCTGGAGGCCATACGCCAACAGTTGGAGATCACCCTCCACGCGCTGCCGGATGAGCCGGAAGAGCCTGCTCCACCCGAAACGACAACCTGGCCGGGGATCCAGATGGGGCGTCTGCTGCGGATTGGGTTCGGCGCCAACGCCGAATTGGATCTGAGCAGCCTCGCCAGCGCCTGTTTGCAGTTGCAATGGAATGGGCAGACGTTATCCCGCCTTCCCTACGCCGAGGCCGGTTGTGCGGAACAATTCCCGCCCGTTGCGCCGGTGATCGAACCCATCGACCTGCCGGCGCTGCCCTACGCCACCACAGGCTACCGCAGTTACCGGCTGCGCATCGCCGTGGGCCAGGTAGACGCAATGGCGCCCGACGCCTACCGCTGGTGCATCCGCCTGCGCATCCAGGGGCGTAACCCGGAAACAAGCGCAACTCTCTATTCTGCCGAACCATGCGCGGCGGCTGACTGGCTGATCCCCCCTCCGCCGCCGGCTGTGGTGCAGCCCGAAACGGCAGCCATCCCGGTGAGCAGCTACCCGGACACTCTGGGCAATTCCTATTACATGCTCGACCTGAGCGTCTTTGGCCTGGCCGAAGGCAGTCTGGCGAATATCTATCAGGCCCGGCTGGATCGCATTACAGAGACGCCGGAGACCCTGGTGGCAGGCAACTGTCTGTTGGACCGGGCGGCTTTCCTCCAGGCCGCGCGCGCCAACAAGCAGCCTTTTGAACTCTTGACCGCGGAGCCGGTGACCTATCGCTCCGCCGACCGTTTTTACAGTGTGGCGGCGCCAGGCGATCTACGCCACTATTACGTGCTGGCCGTAACCGGCACGACACCCTATCTGCAAGAGCGCAAGTGGTCGGATGCGGCGTTTGTGCTCTTTACCACCCCGGAACCAGCGGCGCTGCCCGCGCTCCATATCGCACGGGTGGAGCCGTTCACGATTGCCGGCCAGCCCCGTGTGCGGCTGGAGTACACCATTCCGGCTGCGGGGTGGGATGGCACAACCTATCCGCCCAAGGTGCAGATCATGCGGCGCGACCTGAGCATCAACAGCGCTTCAGCCTACGTCGGCGAGGCAACCGCCGAAACCGGCGACGCCGACCCCACCCGTTTGCTTTTCCGCTTTGTCGACACCGCCGTGCGCGACTGGCACCGCTACGAGTACACCGCCACGCTGCTGGTCTGTCCGGATGGAGGGGATAGCTATCTCCGCTCGACGGCGGTGGTGCGCTGCCAGGCGCTG
>QEUW01000341.1 GCA_003577005.1 Chloroflexota bacterium
TCCTCGCCGAACTCCAGTACCACGAACGCTATGATGTCAGCCCCTTTATCGAGCAGCGGATCGACTTCAATGCCCTCTCCAAAGCGGGCGCCGATATTGTGACCGGCGTCCAGAGCCATGTGCCCCAGGCGCTGGAATTTACGGATGGAAAGTTGATCCTCTACGGCCTGGGCAATCTCTTTTTCGACCAGATGGCCTCGCTCTCCACCCGCGAGGGTATCATCGCCAAACATACGATCTATAAGGGCCGCCATATCAGCACACAACTGCTCACCACGCTGATTTACGACTACGGCCAGCCCCGGTGGACTACCCCTGACGAACGCAGCAGCCTCCTCCGCCGGGTCTTTGCGGCGAGTTACTGGGAGGATTGAGAGGGTAGAGCAGGGACAATCCCTGCCCCTCCCATCTTTTTGTAACCCGTGCGATTTCCTCACTTGTCAACATTTTCCTCTTATCGTTCATGGCAGATAGCTTGACAACGGGGGCACATTCGAAATTTGGCCCGTCCGAAAATAAGATGTCAGCTTGCCTTACCTTTTCCAAAAACTGGACACAACCCGGCAACCGGAATAATTTTACCCTGCTCTGGAAAAGTGATATACTGACACAGTTACGAGGTGGGTGTGTGGTGTTCACCGATGCGGAACACGACACCACGCATAGTGAGGAGTATCTATGACTACATCCGCAGGTCGGAAGAGCCGCTCCGTACGTCCACGCCGGCAGGGTAGCCGCTCGGCTCTCAACCTCTGGTTGATTGGCGCCGGGATCTTCTTTGTCGTCTTGATCGGCCTGGTTATCTATCTAAACAGCCGCCCAACACCGGCGGCAGTCACCGAGCTGGATCTGCCCTCCGGTTGGGTCAGCGGCACGACATTGGGCAACCCGGATGCACCTGTCACGATCCAGGCCTGGGAAGATTTTCTCTGTCCAGCGTGTGCCCAGTGGACGGCGGTCATCAAGCCGCAACTCCAGACCCAGTATATCGACAGTGGCCAGGTGCGGCTGGAATTTCACCAGTTACCCTTGCGCAGCCATGACCCGGGTGCTAGTATGGGTGCCCACGCCAGCCTGTGCGCTGCCGACCAGAACCAGTTTTGGCCCTACCACGATGCGCTCTTTGCAGCCGCCAGCAGCAGAGGCCAGGCAGGTTTTACGCTCAATGCATTGGCAGACACGGCCCGCCAGGTGGGGCTCGACGAGCGAACATTCTCGCAATGCATGAGTAGCCAACAGCACCGCGCCGCCATCGATGCATCTTTACTCGAAGCGCAACGGCTTCAGCTCCAGGCTACGCCATCGCTCTTGATCAATGGTGAACTGGTGGAAAACCCGTTCGACTTCGCTGCTATCCAGACCCGAATCGACGCACTGTTGTCTGATTGACAAAAATGGGAATGGGGAATGGGGAGTAGGGATGTGGCCTTCGTGCTATCTCCACTCCCCACGTCCTACATCCTATACCCTACACCCAATGTCTACACCATCCACCTGGCTTGAACGAAGCAGCCTCTATGCCGCGCTCCTTGTCGCATGGGTGGCGACGTTAGGCAGCCTTTATTTTAGCGAGATTGCCGGTTTTGTGCCCTGTACGCTCTGCTGGTACCAGCGGGTCCTCATGTATCCGCTGAGTCTGGTGCTGGCGATTGGACTGATCCGGCGCGACGAGAATCTGCCGATTTTGGTGTTGCCTATCTCTCTGTTAGGGCTAGGCTTTGCCACCTACCATTATCTGTTGGAGAAGACCGACATTTTTGGCACGGCCACTGTCTGCCAGATGGGTGTCTCGTGTGTGATCCCCTGGATCAACTGGTTTGGGTTTATCACCATTCCCTTTTTGTCGCTGGTCGGCTTTCTGATGATCACGGTGCTGAGCGGCATTGCCCTCAACGCCGGTGAGCCTCAATTCGATGAAAAGGCGCCGTCGCCCTGGTTCCCGGTAGCGGTGATTGTCTTAGTAACGCTGGTGGCCTATGGCGCATTGGCCTGGTTCAACCGCCCGCAGACCACGCCGGCATTGGCTCTTATCCTGGGGGATACCAGCGCCGCCACCGAGCGCAGCATGGTCAGCGACCAGGCATCGGCACAGGCGGAACCGCCGGCAGATGGCGCACGTCTCTACAGCGAAGCATGTGCCGTATGCCATGGCGCTGCCGGTGAAGGCGTCACCAATCTGGGTAACGCACTTGCCGGCAGCGAGTTTATCCGCACCAGGACGGACGAGGAGCTGCTGCTTCTTATTCGCCAGGGCCGGGCTGCCGACGACCCGGACAACCTGACCGGTTTGGTCATGCCGCCCAACGGCGGGCGCCCCGATTTGACAGATGACGAGTTACTGGCCATGATACGTTTTTTGCGCACAATGTAGGGGCAGACGGATGTGCCCGCCTGCACTATTCCAGCCGAACCCAGCGGGTACACATGTGGTGTGCTCCTACTACTGTGCCGGGTTTGAGGGTTAGAACAACGATGGTAGGACAACAGCTTTGGAGAATCGAGCGAGTCTGGATGCGCGGGTTGGCGCTGGCGTTACTCAGCGCCCTGTTCTTGTGGACAGGCAAGCCGGTTGCTGCGCAAGACCAGTCGGGGATTACGTCACCTAGCCCCGGCTCGGCTGTCGGTGGCGATGTACCCATTTTGGGCACCGCAGTCATCGACCCGTTTCAAAAATATGAACTACACTACAAACAAGAGCCAAGCGGTGACGATGCTTATATCTACTTTGGTGGTGGAACCAATCAGGTTATCAACGGCCAGTTGGGCGTCTGGCAGGCAGGCGGGTTGCCTTCGGGCGTCTATAGCATCCGGCTGCGGGTGGTCAAGACGGATGGCAATTACGCCGAGTTCTATGCCCCAAACTTGAGTCTCAACCAGGGCCCAGCCACGCCAGAGCCGACACCGACTTCGGACGAACCAACACCCACGCCGATACCGACCGAGACCTTTACACCGGCGCCACAGCCGACGGCAGCTGTAGGGGCGGTACAACAGCCACAGGTAGAGGGTTCACAGCCCGCCGAGCCAACGCCTACACCCCTCGCCATGGCGGCGGTGGACGAAGCCGCTACCCCCACGGCGGAAGCGCTGGCGGTGGATCTGGGTGGCGCATCGCCGGCCGGCGCCGTCGTAAGCGAGGTGAATCCCGACAACTCGCTCACGCGCGAGTTAGGAGAAGCATTGTCATTTGACAAGCTGCGCAACCAGTTCTGGAGTGGCGTCCGCTACAGCATGGCGCTCTGCATCGGCGTGCTGGCGCTCTTTGGTGGCAAGCGGCTCTTCGACTGGGCATGGGCACAGTTTCGTTAATGGTTACTTGTGAATTGTGAACGGTGAATGAAACGGCGCGCGGCGCAAGTTTCATTCACAATTCACAATTCACAATTCGCAATTCACAATTTACCAATGGCTACCCTCAAGATGATCGTCGGTCTGGGCAATCCAGGCCCTCAATATGTCGCAAATCGTCACAATATTGGTTTCCAATGTGTGGACCTTTTTGCCCGGCGCCACCAGATCGAGTTGGGCAAGTTGCAGTTGCAGGCGCGCATAGGCGAAGGGTGGGTGACGCGTGGCGGCGAACGGCAAAAAGTGTTGCTGGTCAAACCGCTGACCTATATGAATGCCAGCGGGCAGGCGGTTGGCCCACTGGCGCGCTATTACCGGGTAGACCTGGCAGATATCATCGTCGTTCACGATGATATCGACCTGGCTTCCGGCAAATTAAGGTTGCGCACCGGTGGCGGGTCGGGCGGCCAGAACGGCGTCAAATCGCTGATCCAACATCTGGGTAGCCCCGAGTTTGCCCGTATCCGCATCGGCATCGGTCGCCCACCGGGGTGGATGGACCCGGCAGCCTATGTCTTGCAAAATTTTAGCGCCGATGAGGAAGCGGTCTTTGGACCGTTGCGTCTGCGCGTCTGTGACGCCTTGACCTGTTGGCTCTTTGATGGGATGGCGGCCGCGATGAACCTGTATAACCGTGCGGCCGACAACAGCCGCGACCCTGTGGTGGAGGCGTCGGCCAACCCGGCGGCAGATTTGGCCTAAGTATGCAACTCTCCGGTCTTCTTCCACTCTTACAGGGGTTGCCCGCCTACCAGGCTCTCCTTGACCAGCCTACCACCGAACCCCAGGCGCTGTTACAATCCGCACGGCCTTACGTGGTGGCAGGGTTGAAAACGCACCGGCCAGGTGCGTTGATTCTCCTGACCGCACGCAGCGAACTGGCCCAACAACTGGCCGACCAGTTGGAGCACTGGTTGCCCGCGCCTGACGAAGGCGGCCCACCCATCTATCTCTTTGCCGAACCCGATGCACTGCCCTTCGAGCGGATCGCCTGGAGCGGCAGGACTCGCCAGCAGCGGCTAACTGCGCTGGCCGCGCTCCAGAGCCGAAGTGGAATCAGACCGCTCGTGGTGGCAAGTGCGCGCGCCCTCATGCAGAAGACATTGCCGGCACGCGAGCTGCGTCTTGCCCTGCGCCAGGTCAAAATGGGTAGCGTGGTGCGCCTCGAACAGATGACGACCAACTGGGTGCAGACCGGCTACAACCCCGCCGATGTGGTAGAAGAGCCGGGAACCTTTGCCCGCCGTGGCGGGATCATCGACATCTGGCCGCCCAACTTGCCCCAGCCGGTGCGGATCGACCTCTTTGGCGATGAGGTAGACAGCCTGCGCCTTTTTGACCCGGCCACCCAGCGCTCGCAGCAACATATCGACGCCGTGGAGATCGGACCAGGCAGCGAGGCGTTGAGCAAGTATGGGCCGGCAGCGCTCACGCGGCTAGGCATTCAAGGGGATCACCTGCTGGCGCCAGAGAACCTCGCCACAACGAGCGATGCGCTCTCGCCGCTCCAGGACCCCAACCTGCTCCTGGCAATCCGCGAACAGATCCGGGTGGAAGTGGAGCATCTGGCGCAGGGGCACAGCTTTCATGGTATCGAGTGGTATCTGCCCTATTTCTATGACCAGCCGGCCTCGCTGCTCGACTATTTGGGGGAGGACGCCACCCTCGTGGTCGATGACGCCAGCGAACTTTTCGCCACGCTCAGCGAACTGGAGGGCCAGGCCGCCAACCTGCGTCTGGAACTGGAGCGCAGCGGCGAACTCCCGCGCGACTTTCGCCCCAATTATTTCACCGGCGACGAGCTGCGCCAGAAACTGGCCGGGCTAAATCCTATCTTGTTGGGCTATGGCGACCTCTACGGCAAGGCGACCAGCGCTAACACGCCGCTTGCGCGCAGCTTTGCCCCTGGTCCCCGTTACGGCGGCAAGACAAAAGAGGTGGTGGCTGAGGTTGTACAGCAACGCGCCGAGGGCCACCGTACCGTCCTTGTCACGCGCCAGGCCGCTCGCCTCCAGGAACTGCTCCACGAGGCCGGTCTTATCGCTCATGTCCAGAGCGATCTCACTGAGCCGCCCCCTCCGCAGAGCCTCACCCTCATCCAAGGCGTGGTCGGGGAAGGGTTTGTCATAAAAGGGTTAGAGAATAAGAGATTGAGAGATCAAGAGATTGGCCAACCGCCGGGTAATCTCTCAATCTCTCAATCTCTCAATCTCTATTTCTTTACCGACACCGAACTCTTCGGCTGGAGCAAACCGCAGGCACGGCGGCGGTCGCAGGCGCACAGCAGTGTAGCGCCGGAGATCTTTTTTGCCGATGTCAAGGCGGGCGATTTTGTCGTCCACCTGGAGCATGGTATCGGCCAGTATGATGGGTTGGTCAAGCTGGAAGTTGGCGGCATCCAGCGCGAGTATCTCCAGGTAAGTTACGCCCGTGGTGATAAACTCTATGTGCCGGTCCACCAGGCCGACCGCCTGAGCCGCTATGTGGGCGCCGGCGAGCGCATCCCGGTGATCAACCGGCTGGGGACCGCCGACTGGCAATTAGTCAAGGAGCGCGCCCGCCGTGCTGTAGCCGATATCGCCGACGACCTGCTTCAACTCTATGCCGAACGAGAGATGGCGCGTCGCCACGTCTACAGTCCCGATGGCCCCTGGCAGGAAGAGATGGAGGCCAGTTTCCCTTACGAAGAGACGGACGACCAGTTGCGCGCCATCGATGCTATCAAGCAGGACATGGAATCCGATAAACCCATGGACCGGCTGGTGGTGGGCGATGTGGGATATGGCAAGACCGAAGTGGCCGTGCGGGCGGCCTTCAAGGCTATCGTCGATGGCAAACAGGTGGCGATGCTGGTGCCGACGACCGTCCTGGCGCAGCAACACTATCGCACCATCAGCCAGCGGCTGAGCCGTTTTCCCGTGCGCGTTGAAATGCTCAGCCGCTTCCGCACGCCTGCGCAACAGGAGCAGATTATCCGTGGCCTGCAAGAGGGAACCATCGATTTTGTCGTCGGTACCCACCGCCTGCTCAGCAATGATGTCGTCTTCAAAGATTTGGGCTTGCTCATCGTCGATGAAGAGCAGCGTTTTGGCGTGACGCACAAGGAGCGGATCAAACAGCTCCGCACGCACGTCGATGTGTTGACGTTGAGCGCTACGCCCATCCCGCGCACGCTCCACATGAGCCTGAGCGGCATCCGTGATATGAGCAGCATCAACACGCCGCCCAAAGACCGCTTGCCCATCCATACGGTGCTCTCTGAGTGGGACGAAGTGCTCGTGCGCCAGGCGGTGCAGCGCGAACTCAACCGCAAAGGGCAGGTTTTTGTCGTCCATGACCGCATCCGCGGGCTGCAACATCTGGCCGACCGTCTCCAACACCTGGCGCCCGAAGCGTCTATCGCCGTGGCGCATGGGCAGATGCCCGAACGGGCGCTAGAAGACATCATGATCGCTTTTGCCGAAGGCGAGTACGATGTGCTGGTCGCCACGACCATCATCGAAAACGGGCTGGACATCCCCAACGCCAACACGATTATCATTAACCGGGCCGATCACTTTGGGTTGGCGCAACTCTACCAGCTGCGCGGCCGCGTGGGGCGCAGCGCCCAGCGCGGCCACTGTTATTTGCTCTACGAAAAGGGTACGGCGCTCAGCTATGATGCGCGGCGGCGTCTTGCGGCCATTATGGAGAGCAGTGAGGAGTTGGGTGCTGGTTTTCGCATCGCCATGCGAGATCTGGAGATCCGCGGCGCCGGTGATCTGTTGGGCGCCCGCCAGCATGGCCATATCGACAGTGTCGGTTTCGACCTCTATACACGCCTCCTCGCCCAGGCCATCAACGACGCCAAGCGCAAAAAAGAGCGTTTTGACAAGGCGATACAAGTACAGGGTGTAGGGGAGGAGGAGAGCCGAGAAGAAAGAGAGATGAGGGAGACCAGCGGAGAGGCGGTTACAGGGCAGGTTGCCCCCCCCGCATATTCTGCAATCGAATTGGAGGCTCCTTTCGACCCGGCTGACCCGCTGGCGCCGCCCGTCACGCTCGACCTGCCTATCGACGCCAAGATCCCGCAGACCTATATCGAGGAGGAAGGGCTGCGTCTGCAGATGTACCGCCGCATCGCCGGCATCACTCATCTGGAGAACGTGGACGAAATCCGCCAGGAGCTCATCGACCGCTTTGGCGCCGATGAGGAAACCGGCGGCGTCCCCGAAGAGGTGGAGAATCTGCTCTTCCAGATCCGGGTAAAAATCCTGGCTTTGCGCGCCGGTGTGGAGAAGATCGGGCGCGAACTGGATCAGCTTGTCCTCCACAGCGAGGCGCTGGAGAACATGAACCGCGCTGCGCTGCAACACCGCATCCGCCAGGGGCTGGGGCAGATCAACGAGAGTGACCTGAGCCCCGATGAAATGGCGCGCGTCGCCCGCCGGGCTATCTACCTCCCGGTGGACGAGGCCGGCCACTGGAAGACGGCGCTCGTGCGCACGCTGGAAGTAATGGCCTATAGTTGATTCGAGCAGAAGCCAGGTTTTTGGGAAAAGCCTGGCTTCTGTTCCGGTTATCCCACATTTATCCCACAAATTTGTGTGGGATAAATGTGGGATATGTTGTGTACCTTACAGGCTCCAGCACTCACCCCTATTGTGTGGCTAATTTCCGGCGCATGCGCACATATTGTGCATAATCGATTGGTACACGTCGCCGTACATAGTCGCGTGTGGCGGGCGCGCGCGTCTGCTGACCACGAGGATGCGCTCTCCAGGCTGCGCCACATCCAACACCGCCGAGAGACCGATGAGCGCCGACCCGGCGTAGGTGTTGCCGATCTCGGCGACCAACAGCCCAACCTTCCACTGGGCAGGTTTGAACCCCAACTCGGCCATGGCCCGCGTGGGAAACTTAGGGTTAGGCTGGTGAAAGACGACATGGTCGTAGTCGGCCGCCGTTGTCTCCATTGCCGCCATCATCTCTTCGGCCGCTGGCAGGATGTGACCAAAATAGCCAGGGTCACCGCTAAAGCGTTCGGC
>QEUW01000342.1 GCA_003577005.1 Chloroflexota bacterium
CATCTCGATGTCGTTTGTGTCATCACCAAAGGCAACGACCTGAGCTAGCGGCACCCCCCAATCCGCCATGAGTACGGCCAGCGCCGCGGCTTTGTTGGCACCGGCTGCCAAAATCTGCACAAACTGGTAGCGCGCCGAAAGCAGCGCTTTTGCCGCCGCTGGCAGTTCGGCCAGCAGTGGAACCAGGGCTTGCATCTCCGGCTCAAAGATCAACACCTTGGCGGCCGGATGGCGCGCCACTTCCAACAGGTTAGCAACGTGGTAGGGCGTGGTACGATTCATGCTCTGGTTGAGATAGAGTTCACCGTGCACCTCCAGCCCAACAATCGCCGACGGGGCGGTTCGCTGCACCTGCTCCACAATCGTCCGCACGGCGTCGGGCGGGATCAGGTTCTCGAAAATCTTGTAACCATCGACATGGATCTCGGCGCCGTTGTAGCAGATCACCGGTGTGTTGTAAAGTTCGGGGGGGAGCACAGGCGCCACTGACCGGTGTGGCCGCCCGGTGGCGATCACGAGACGACGGCCGGCATCCTGCCAGTTGCGCAGGGCGGTCAGCGTACGGGCGGAAAGTGAGCCATCGCTGCGCAGCAACGTGTCGTCCAGGTCCAGGGCGGCGACGGTCAAGATTGCGGGTACGGGCATAGGTTTGGGTGATTCCATGTTCTAGATTGGTTGAGCCGGCTGTTTATCCAGCGGTACAGCTAGGGCCGTATCATATCATCAGACAACCTTTCTCCGGCAATCGCCCCCGCCCTGAGAATGGCAAGGGGTCAGGCAGGGGGGCTATATCCCCCTGCCTGACCCCTTGTCTAGCGGGCAGGACAAGCAGATCGTTTACTGGCTCTCGACCAGAACAGGGGCGAGGCGCTCGCAGATCTTGGTGACGGCCTCCTCCACGGTCGCTTCTCCCGCGACCACCAGCCCAAGTTCTTCGTTCCAGATCGTTTCGGCCTCGTTAGCGTTGCCAAAGTTGACGGGCGGCGCCTGCGAGAAGGAGAGCGAATCCAAGATGATCTCACCGGTGGAGCCGCCGTAATGAAGCCACTCTTCGCTCTGGGCAACCTCGATCACCGGCGAGATCGAACGGGCGCCCCGCAACTCGACCCAGCGTTGCTGGCTTTCTTTGCTGGTGAGGAACTTCATCAGTTCCCACGTCTCATCCGCCACCTGGGTGCCGGACCACATGGCCCAGTGGTCGGTATAGACCACCGAGCCGCGCTCACCCGTGTTTGGCGACCGGGGCGGATAGGCCACATCCCAGTTGAAGGGATTTTCCAACGTGGCGAGGGTTGGCCGGAACCAGGGGCCGGCGAACCCCATTGCCGCGCTCTGCGTCTGGAACCAGACCAGCGCATTGGCCTGTTCGGGCAGGTCGCCCGGCAGCGGCGAGACCCCGTGCTCGGTTTGCAGGCCATAGTAGAACTCGAGCGCTTCCACGGTCTCCGGCTGCTCGAACAGACACTGGGTGCGGTCCGGGCTCAACACGTCACCGCCGTTGCCCCAGACAAACCCTGCCCACACCCAAACGATATTGAGCAGACCGAAGCCCCATTGGTCGGTTCTACCGTCACCGTCTTTGTCCACCGTCAATAGCCGGGCCGCTTCCAGCAGATCGTTCCACGTCCACTCGTCATCCGGGTAGGGAATGCCCGCTTCATCGAAGAGATCTTTGTTGTAGTAGAGGATCACGTTGCTCATATCGCGCGGCAGTGCATAGAGCTTGCCCTGATATTTCGACCCCTCGATCGCCTGAGGCCAGTAGATGCTCAGGTCGAAGTTGTCACGCGCCACAAAATCATCCAGCGGCATCAGCACATCGCGTGCGGCTAATCCCTCGAACTGCCCGGTATTGAGCATCATCATATCGGGTGCGTCGCCGCCGGCCAGCATTGTCTGCAAGCGGTCGCGGCCATACGGCCCACCGCCGACGATGTTGATCCATTCGATCTCGAGGTCGGGGTGTTCTTCCAGAAAGGGCGCGGCTAGCTCTTGCACTGCACTGTATTCCCCTTCGCCCAGCCAGACGGTGACGCGAATCTTGGTCTTGCCGGATGCGGCGCTGCCGGCACCTGGCACAGCGCCCGGCTGTACGCAAGCGCTCAGCAGCAGGCTTATGATGAGCGTAAACGACAGGGCAAAATAGCGAACCTTCGGTTTCATCCCTCTGCCTCCTCTTGAGTTGTGTAAAACTGCGGTCGAACCAGGTGTAGGTGAAGTATTGACCCATTTGCACGAGCGCGTACGAACGAGTCAAGGCATGGGTGCGAACTGACTTCTCTATTAACGCCCCGTCAAGCCCGCCATTGAGATCCCGCGGATAAACTGCTTCTGGAAGATAAAGAAGACCAGCAAGATAGGCGCCGTCATCATAGTAGAGTAGGCCATCGTCTGGTTAAAAAACGTGTTGTACTGGTCGCGGAAAAGGCGAACGCCAAGGGCAAGCGTAAATTTATCCTGCGTATTGAGGAAAATGAGAGGGCCGATAAAGTCATTCCAGTGAAAGACCAGCGATAGAATTGTCACCGTTGCCAAAGCAGGTTTAGACAACGGCATCAGGATCGACCACCAGGTGCGGAAGTAACTTGCGCCATCGATGCGCGCTGCATCGTCCAGTTCAGTCGGCAATGTCATAAAGAACTGGCGCAACAAAAAGATAAAGATCGGGTAGCCGCCAAAGAAGGCCGGCACGGTAAGGGGCAAAAAGGTGTTGATCCAGCCCAAATTGCGAAACAGGATGAACAGCGGAATCATCGTCACAAAGTAGGGCAGCATCAGCGTGCTCAGCATCAGCGTAAAGAGCACATCGCGCCCAGGAAAGCGCAGGCGGGCAAAGCCGTAGGCCGCCAGCGAAGAGGTGAGCACGGTTCCAACCAGCGAGACTACGGAAATGACAAGTGTATTTTTTAAGAAAGTGAGGGTGGGCACTCTGGTAAATGCGATCACATAGTTTTCCCAGGCAAAGCGCTGCGGAATCCAGCGAATAGGGAATTCATACTCCGTGCCGTTGGGTTTGAGCGACGTGCTGACCATGTAGATCAGCGGCAACACCGTGGTGGCAACCAGCCCAAGCAGGAGTACATGCACCAACAGGCCCGTCAACTGGGAGCGCACAGACGCACGGGCCAGCCATGCGCTCCAGACGCCGCCAGATGCAGGCGAGACTGTCAACCGGCTCATCGCACCTCTCCTTCATAATAGACCCACGTGCGGGAGACACGGAACTGCACCAGTGTCATCAACAAGACGATCAGAAAGAGCACCCAGGCCAGCAGCGAGGCGTAACCCATGCGGAAATTCTGAAAACCGTTTTGGTAGATATAGAGCACCAGCATCAACGAAGCGTTACCAGGGCCGCCGTTGGTCATGATAAACACGTTGGTGAAGACCTGGAACGAGCCAATGATGCCGATGATCAGGTTGAAGAAGAGCGTGGGAGAGAGCATCGGCAGCGTGATGTGGCGAAAGAGCCGCCAGCTGTTCGCCCCATCGATACGCGCCGCTTCGTAGAGGGTTTCAGGAATGCCTTGGAGACCAGCCAGGAAGATGATCATGGCATTGCCAAAGGCCCAGATCGCCATGATCACCAGCGATGGTTTTACCAGGTTCACATCCCACAGCCAGCGCTGGGGAGCGATGCCAAACCAGTTCAGGATCCCGTTTGCCAGCCCATAGGTTGGGCTAAAGATGAAAAACCAGAGAATCGCCGTGGCCACGATCGGCATCTGCGAAGGCAGATAGATCAGCGCCCGATAGACATTGGTGTTGCGCACACCCACGTTGAGCAGCAGCGCGGCGCACAGCGCCGCCACCAGGTTGAGCGGCACAGCCAGGATCGTATAAAAAAGTGTGTTCCACAACGAGACCAGCACAAGCGGGTCTCGCAACAGACGCTGAAAATTCCCCAGCCCCGTCCATTCGGCGGGCGTGATCACTTCCCACTTCATAAACATCAGGATAAAGGAAGCGATGATCGGGCCCAGCGAGAAGAAGAGAAAGCCTAGAAACCACGGCAGAATGGCAAGATAGCCAGCGAGGGCTTCTTGCCTTCTCAGGTTGGAGCCCAGCCAGGAACGCCGTCCTTCTAGACGTTGGGTGCGCCAGACGGCGGCAGTCTGATTTGGGGTGGCCATAGCACCTCCTACAATCCGCCTTGAACCAAAGTTCAGGCTGAAAGCAAAAGTCCACTGCCGTGGACTGTGTAAGTCGAGTTCACCTCATCCCATCCCGCAATCCCCATTCCTCACTCCCTACTCCCCACCTCCTATTGCCTGTGAATCAGGCAGCAGCGGCTCCAGAATCTCGCGGGCCTGCGCAGCCGAAAGATGGCTCTGTTCATATTTTTCGTCGTTGATCGCCTGCCGGGCGTCCTGAAGATGCAGGAAGGCGCGGAAGACTTCGGGCGACGAACGCAGGTTGCGCGGGATTTTGCGCCACAGATCCTCTTCCACCGCGCTCGTGGCTTGCACGGCCTCATCTAGACCTGCCAGCGCAATGGGTCTCCGCTCTGCCGTAGACGGGAGGGCCGCAAAGGGACGATGCGGCTCGCGCTGATACCAGTAGGCCACGCTGACATAGTCGTTTGCCAGGTCGTTGTTGTGCCCATGCTCCACCGTCACACGGATCCGCTTCTGGAAGCGCACCGGCTGCTCGACAAAGAAGCGATACATGCCGTTCTTGCCGCTCCAATCCAGGTTACTGACCAGATGGAAGCCGGTGTACGGCCCGGCGTATTCGGTGTTGGTGCAGGCGCCGGCTCCGTGAATTTCCTCGTGACCGGTGCCGTGATAGGAGGGCGGCCAGGTGTCGTCGTCGATGAAGATCATGTCATCGCCTTCACCCCACCAGCCACCCGTGATGTTGTCGATCTGCAAGATGTGGCCGATGTAGTTCCCCTGCCCTTCGGCATCCAACAGGACGTAGTTTGCTGCACCCGTCAGGTTGTACCCCTTGAACCAGGGGTCTTCGGGCTGTTCCTCGGCCACGGTAGGGTTCTCGCGCTGCCACTGGGCATGAAAATAGGCAATGTCGGGCGGAGGAGGCGTCTCATGCAGTTCGTACTCGGTGTGGTGCCAGAGCTGCATCGGGCGTTCACTCTCGTTGACTGCAAGAATGCGGGCACGGTGCGCAAAGGGCATGGGGAAATAGGCATTGAAACCGGGCACGGCCACGACACCGCCGGGGTTGACACAGAGCATGAGCGAAGTGAAGCAGCGGACCTTGCATTGGGCGATCCCAAAAAAGTCGCCCAATGGCACCTCCACGCTAGGTTCCGTCTCGTCGTCCCAGTACATCCGCAACACGACTTCCCGCAACTGGTGAGGATGTCTGATCCACGGTGCGACGTAGAAACGGTGAATACAGCCGGGGCCGGTCGTATCGAGCAGCGTATCGCTTTTGCCCGGCTCGATGACGATAAAATCGCGGTTAGCGCCGCTGCGGTCCCAACTGGCTTCGCGCCGGGTGCGGATGGGCCGCAGCGTTGCCAGTTCGGCAAAGGGGCTGCCCACGATCCAGCGATCTGCGATGCTCATAGCGTTCTCTCCTCTTTATGGCTGCTCTTGGGCTGCATCTATCAATACCTGGCTCAATTCTCGCACCTGAACGGGGCTGGGGAACCCACCAGGCCCGGCGTTCGCCACCGCCGCCAGATGGCCCGCCTCCGCCGGGCAGGCTGTGACCAGCCACTCGGCCCCGACTCGGCTGGCCTCTTCCAGCCTGCGCCTGGCGATCTCGTATGCGGTTTCGGGGTGCAGCAGTTCTAACCCCGCGCCTTGTCCACTGCCCCGCGTTTGGGTGCGGTTGTACGGCGTCTCTACCAACTGCAAACCGGGCACTCGCCCCAGCAGGGATCGCGGCGCGTCGTATATCCCCATGTGGGCGCCCAATTGCCCCGCATCGTGATAGGCGACCACCTTTGCCACCGGCCGGTTCAACTTTAGGTGGCCCGTATCGGCCAGACGGTCCAGGTATTCACTCAGGTGGTACACGGCGAAAGGAACATCCAACCCCATCGCCTGCGGAGCGAGGGCTTTGAAGAGCCGATAACAGCCGCTCTCGGCGACGACCAGTTCGCGCACCCTCTTCTCGGCCAAAGACTGGATGGCGGTGCGCGCCTGCTGTACGGCCAATGCCCGATCCCCTAGCTGCCAGGCCAGCAGACCGCAGCAGCCTTCTTCTGCGCCAAGCGTACCCAGGTCGAGCGTGCTTCCCTGGGACGTTGCTTGTAGCAACCGGGCCGCTGCATGCAAGGCATCGCGATGACGATGACCAGAGCAGCCCGCCCACAGATAGACGGGAGCGGGCCGCCCCGTCTCCATCGATGAAGGAATCCAGGCCGTCCGTTTGTCGGCGGAATCTGCGTAGGGGCTGTTGGCCGCCCGTAAATCGTCCAGCAGGATACGCACGCCATCGGGAATAATGTTGCGCTCTGTCGCCTCGGCCCGCAGCGCCAGGATGATGTTTGGCGTATCGATTGGCTCGCCGTAACCGGGTGCGACACAACCGTGTACCCGGCACGCGCCGCAGTCGCTGCATTTGTAGAGCGCCTCCGCTGCCGAAGGGGTATAATCGGTCATGCCTTGCAGGATACCCAGCGCAAAATGGTTGAATCCCGAGGGCGCAACCCCATCTGAGCGCAGTACATCGTAAACGGCGCAGACATTGCGGCAATATTTGTACGAGCAGACGGAACAGGCTATGATGTCTTCCTGCAAGGCAGACAGGTATGATCTCATCCTTCCTCCTGGTTGGATAGTAGCGGTTACAACGCCAACTTGCCCGGATTCATGATGTTGGCCGGGTCCAGCGCCCGCTTGATGCGACGCAGTACCTCCAGCCCGGCGCCCAGCTCTGCCTCGACCCAGGGCGCCAGATGAACGCCGACTTCGTGGTGGTGTTCCAATGTGCCGCCCATCCCCTGGATCATAGGGATGGCTTCTTGCCAGGTACGGCGGCTGAGGACCAACCCTTCGTCGTCTACGGTGTGGCGGAAGATACAATAGAGCGAGGCTCCCTTTGTAGTAAAATGGGGGATGTGGATAGAGAAGTGAACGCCGTGGCGATCGTACAGGCTGCGCACGGCCTGATAAAGCGGCTCGATGCGGTCGAAGGTGGCTGCGGTAGTGATGACGTTGGTTGTCGCCTGGGTGGATTTGCGCTGCTTCCAGAAGTTAAGGCGCGTATCCCAAAAGCGCTGACCCATCTCCGCACCCCAATCACGACCGCCGTGCTCGCCGGCAATACGGAGGGCAATGCGGTCTTGCGCTTCTACCAGATCGGTCAGACCATCGAAGCCGACGATGATCGATGCACCCGCCAAATTCGGCTCCATCAGCGCGCGGCCGAGGTAGACACGGCTGTGTCCATCGTCGCCTACCCGCAAGACATAGGGGTTTAGATCGGCCCGGTTGATAGCGTAGGCAGCGCGGTAGGCTTCATTGAAGGTAGGGTAGGTCAGAACGCGGGTGCGGCGGGTTTCCGGCAGCGGATAAATCTTGAGGATCGCCTCGGTGATCAGCCCTAGCGTGCCGCCGGCGCCGACAAAGAGCCAGTTCAGGTTGGGGCCAACCGAATGCTTCATCACCGGGCGCGTCCGCAAAATCTGCCCATCGGGCAACACCACTTCCAGGGCCAACACCAGATCGCCCATGTAGCCATACTTGGGCATCCACCACCCCGCGGCGGCAGTCGAGATAAAGCCGCCGATGGTTGAAACCGGATGTGATGGCGGGTCGAACGGGAACCAGAAACCGTGCTCCGCCAGCAGACTATCGAAATCGCTGCGCACCGCACCGGCCTGTACCCGCACGGTCATCGCATCGGTGTTGACCTCCAACACGCGACACATCTTTTTGGTATCGACAACAATGCTCTGCGTCGAAAGGGGAATGCTGCCGCCGCGGAAGCCGACGCTCCCACCCCAGGGGACGAGGGGAATCTTTTCGGCATTGGCCAGCCGAACCAGCTCCACCACCTGTTCGGTTGTCTCCGGCCAGACGATGAAGGCGGGCAGGCGACCGCTGCCAAAATGACCGGCGACCCGTTCGGGCGGCATGGCAACGTTGGCGCCCCCCGAATAGACA
>QEUW01000343.1 GCA_003577005.1 Chloroflexota bacterium
CAGTTTAACCCGCCATATATTCGGCGGGCGTCAGCACAGCCAACGGCGTTTTGCCGCGATGATGGCGGGCATTCCAGGTCACGAACGTCTCCACACCGGCAACGCGCTCTACGAGCCCCAGGATGAGCCTATCCAGATAGGGAACGCGCCACTGCATACGGGCTAGAGGCCGGTCGATGAATTCGTCCTGAAAAAACAGGTCCGCTGTCAGGTTTGCGGTCTCAGGGTAGACCAGGGTCAGACCATAGTGATCCTGTAGCCAGGATTGCCATTGAGCCAGCCGCTCGGGTGACAGATTGAAGGAGAGTTGGCCAAGCAGTTCCATCACTGAGTAGATGGCAACCAGAGGCGTCTGTGGACGCACCGCGGCGAGAAAGCTGTGATTGATCTCCTGGCGCGGATCGCGGTGAAAGGCGAAAGCCAGCACCAGGACATCGGTATCTATGGCGACCATGTGCGCCCTCGCCGTGCCTGCATGAATTCATCGAATATTATGGTAGACTCTACCTCAGCCAGTTCGGTGCGGACGGCAGTAGCCTCTGCGGCTGCCTGGGCCAGCGCGTTCGGGTCGAGCCGGGGAGGAACGAGACGTATGCCTGATGGCTCTACGCCGGCGAGCATGGCAGCCTGGATCCGAGCGACTTCCTCGACCGGCACGCGCCGGTAGCCGCTATGGGGTAGGCGCGCCAGGCGGATCAGACCTCGCCGCTCCCAACTGCGGAGAGTCTGTTCGTGGACGCCTAACGCTTGTGCGGCTCGTTTGAGAGTCAAGTAGGCTGATTGCTGTGTCATTGCCTGTTCCTTTACTTTTTTTTCACTTGCGAGCTTTTACAACTTTTATCAAGATTTATCAATTATCAATATGTACTCTTGGTGTACACCGGTCGACGCATCTACAAGCGAGCCTCGCCTGTACGCTTTCTTGCCCGTTTGAACATTAGGACAAGTCAAGTTATGAAAGGAGAATCAAATATGCGCTTTATCTTGACTGCGAGTTTGCTGATCGCTATCTTGCTGGCGGCCTGTAGTGGGGCAGTCCCCAGCCAGCCGGCGGCTGAGGGGCAGGCGCCAACGCTGGTCACTGTCTTCAAGCCGCCTACCTGAGGTTGTTGTGGCGCCTGGAATGATCATCTGGTGGAACATGGCTTTGCCGTGGAGTCAAAAGATCTGTACGATCTCGCCCCGATAAAAGCAGAGCACCAGGTTCCTCCGGCACTCCAGTCATGCCACACAGCCATCGTGGATGGCTATGTGATTGAAGGCCACGTGCCCGTGGCCGAGATCGAGCGGCTCCTGGCCGAACGGCCAGACATCGTCGGGATCGCCGTACCGGGCATGCCCATTGGCTCGCCGGGCATGGAAGTACAAGGCGCAGCCTCTCAGCCCTTCGATGTGGTCGCCTGGGATAGCGCCGGCCAGACCCAGTTATTTGCCAGCTATCCCCAGTAAGAAGCTGTTTGAAAAGGGGAATTGCCGCCTTGGTGCGTTGCACGCATAGCGTGCGATGCACTTGGGCGGCTGGCTTCGATGAAAGGTGCAACGCACCGGTTGTCACCCCCTTTTCAAACAGGCTCCAAGAATCAGTCTGGTCAGGCGGAGAATGCGTACCCGTAGACCATAACCGCTATGCCAACCACTACCGCAACGGCTGAAGCCTGAGGCACAATCCGGCTCCAAGGCTTTGGCTGAGAGCGGCCACAGATGGTTACGACAAGGGAGATCCGATGCAGCAATTTCAAGACCGGGTGGCAGTGATCACAGGCGCAGCCAGTGGCATTGTCCGTGGTCTAGCGCGGCGTTGTGCCAAGGAAGGGATGCAGGTGGTGCTGGCCGACATCGAAGTGGCGGCTCTGGCCGAAACTGAGGCCGAATTACGGGCCCTGGGTGCGCCGGTGTTGGCAGTGGTGACCGATGTCGCCAAAGCGGAAGATGTGGAAGCGTTAGCCCGCAAGACACTGGAGACATTTGGCGCTGTGCATCTGCTCTGCAACAACGCCGGCGTGGGTCTTGTCCGCTCGGTTTGGGAGAGCAGCCTGACGGATTGGAACTGGGTGTTGGGTGTCAACCTGTTGGGCGTCATTCATGGGCTGCGTGTCTTCGTGCCGATCATGCTCGAGCAAGAGATCGAGGGCCATATTGTCAACATCGCCCTCTCCGAGACGCTCTACCATGAATTGGCCCAACGCGGGGCAAAAGTGAAGGTTTCGGTGCTGCTGCCGGCTTGGGTCAACACCCGCATTGTCGATGCCGAACGCAACCGGCCCCTGGCGCTGCGCAACGCGCCGGGGACGGTGCCCGTTCATCCTCAAGACGAAGCCGTCATCCAGGCGACGCGGCAGGGAATCCAACAAGGCATCTCCCCGGATCAAGTTGCTGACATCGTCTTGTGGGCCATCAGGAATGAGCAACTCTACGTCTTTACCCACCCCGAAACAAAAGCATGGGTGCGGGCGCACATGGAAGGGATGTTGGCCGAACGGAACCCACCATTGGCTGAACCTTGACCGGCTTGTACTCCCCTTGCCATCTTTGCTTTGTCAAAACGGCTGTGCGGTTTCGCTGATCGCGACCCGGCGTGATACCATTGATCACACTGGAGCACGAATACACGAACCCATAACCTATGGCCACAGAACTCGCCCACATTCGCAACATCGGCATGATTGCCCACATCGACGCCGGCAAGACCACCACGACTGAGCGCATGCTCTATTACTCGGGGTATACCCACGCGTTGGGTGATGTGGATGATGGTACCACTGTGACCGACTGGTGGGAGCAGGAACGTGAACGGGGCATTACCATCAAGGCGGCGTCCATCACCACCCGCTGGCGCGACGCGGTGACGGGCGAGGAAGCGCAGATCAACATCATTGATACGCCCGGCCACATTGACTTTACCGCTGAGGTGCAGCGCAGCTTGCGCGTGTTGGATGGCGGCGTGGTGATCTTTGACGCCGTCAACGGGGTCGAACCCCAATCGGAGACAGTCTGGCGCCAGGCCGATACCTATCACGTACCGCGCCTCTGCTATATCAATAAGATGGACCGTACCGGCGCTGACCTGCCGCGCACGCTGGCGATGATCCGGGAGCGGCTGCACGCCCAGCCGGTGTTGCTACAGTTGCCCATCGGCGTCGAGAGCCAGTTTAGCGGAGTTGTCGACCTGATCACCCAACAGGCGCTGCTCTTTAGCGACGAACTGGGCGCCCATCCCGAACTTCGGCCCATCCCCACAGAGATGGCGGCGACGGCCAACGCTGCCCGCGAGGAACTGGTGGAGAAAATCGCCGAGTGCGATGACGATCTCACCAACAAGTATCTGGCCGGGGTACTGATTGAGAACGACGAACTCTACTGGGTGTTGCGTCGCGCGGTGATCTCCAACCAGTTGACCCCTGTTCTGCTCGGTTCGTCGCTGCACAACAAGGGCGTGCAGCCGCTGCTCGACGCCATTGTACGCTATTTGCCCAGCCCTCTCGACCTGCCGTCAGTGGAAGGTGTTGACCCCACCAGCGGGTGTACAGTGACTCGCCAGGCGCGTGTCGATGAGCCGCTCTGTGGCCTCGTCTTCAAGATTGTTATGGACCCCTATGCCGGGCGCCTAGCATACACACGGCTCTATTCCGGGGTGCTGCGCGCCGGCAGCGCCATCTACAACGCCACCCGCCGGCGGCGCGAGCGTGCGCAGCGCCTGCTTCAGGTGCAGGCCAAAAAATATAACGAGATTCCCGAATGCCGGGCCGGGGACATCGTAGCGATTGTCGGTTTCAAGGAATCGACCACCGGTGACACGCTCAGCGATCCAACACACGAAATTTTGTTGGAGCCGATCACATTCCCTGAACCGGTGATCCGGGTGGCGGTCGAACCGCACGATGCAGTGGAGCAGGGCAAGCTGGCTGATGCCCTGACCAATCTGAGCGAAGAGGACCCAACCTTTCGCTATATGATTGACGAACAGACCGGCCAGATGATCATCAGCGGCATGGGCGAACTCCATTTGGAGATCATCGCCGACCGTTTGCTGCGCGATTACGGCGTGCGCTGCCGTATGGGCGCGCCCCAGGTCGCCTACCGCGAAACCGTGACCAGGCCGGCGCAGGCCGAAGGATCCCATGCGCGTGAAATGGGTGGGCGGCGGCACTTTGCCGTCGTTCATCTTGAGGTTGCGCCCAATGCGACCAATGCCGGTTTTACTTTTGTGGATCGCACGACTGCGGAGACCTTCCCGCGCCCCTATGTCGCTGCGGCCCAACGCGGTGTGATGAGTGCGTTGCAAAGCGGCGTGCTGCTCGGCTACCCCGTGATCGATGTTCGCGTGACGTTGCTGTCTGCCCAACACCATGCGGCAGATTCCAGCGCCGAAGATTTCGAGGTGGCAGGGCAACTTGCTTGCCGTGAAGCCATGCGTCAGGCCGGGCCAGTTCTGTTGGAGCCGGTCATGCGCGTCGAGACCTACGCACCAGAAGCGTATGCCGGTAGCGTCGTCCACGACTTTGGCGCCCGGCGCGGCGTGGTGCAAGCGGTGACGGTGAGTGGCAACGACATGCGCGCCGTTACCGCGCTGACCCCGTTGACGGGTATGATCGGCTATGCCACTGATCTACGCTCGCTTACCAGCGGCCGTGGCGCCTTCACGATGGAGCTGGACCACTATGCCCCGGTCAGCGAGGCAACGCACGAGCGGTTGTTAGGGCCAAACTGGCGTTCTCTGTTCGCTTGAGCCTCTGTAAAGCGGTGACGCTGCTTATCACGATGCTGTGCAGCGATACCGGAAAACACCAGCCCCACGCTATTGCTGCTACCGCTAATAATGGCCGCTAGTGGGTTGTTGACCAGAGATGCGCGTTAGGTAGACCCCGGGCGCGCGATGTCCGTGGCTGTCGTCGAGAAGATGGCGCCCAAGACGACAAGCGCACCCACCAGCGCTGCTAGATCATACTGGTCATCTGACCCGGGCATTCCCACCCCGATCACTAATCCACCCAAGTAGATTTCATGCTATATTAAAGACGATTTATCACCTTACGCTCCTCCCTGTGCATCTGATGGCATGCACAGCCTCCTGCGTACCGTTGCGTTGGACGCACCCGCGTACGGGCAGACACTGGCAAGGATCTCCTAACTCGTTTGTCGTAATACTTTCCAGGTGGTAGTGCAGCAATGGTAGACGATGCAAGGTATCAACCCCACGACCGCAGGGCAGCGGCTGTGACATTGGCGCCGACGAGCTACAACGTTGAGCATGGTTCCGGAGAGAGTTTCTGTAACTTGTTCTGAACAACTCCTGGCGGATAGGGTTTACTTCTTGGTGTAGCCTAACAGCAACCACCCTCTCTCCCACCGCCATTCCCGCAAAAACCCGTCATCAGACCAGGGACAGAGCTAGGCGACCGGCCAGCGAACAGTCAGACCCGCCGTGCTACACTGATTGATGAGCAGGCATTGTATGTTGGTATTTAGCGCGCCTGAGGTGGGCTGATGAGCCGCATGAAATATAGGGATCGCTTACGCTGGGTCATGTTCGTTGTGGTAGGGTTCTTCACCCTTGGTTGGGTAGTCTTGGCGGTGACCACGCCTTCGCAGGGCGCCGCGCCGGCCCCCGAATGGCGCTCTGGTGGCCCTTACATGCCGGATGGCGCAGTCATGACACCCACGGTTGTGCTCGATGTGGAAGCGTCGCCCGGTTATGCCAGTGACCACACCCTCTTCGCCGCCACTCGATCCGGTCTCTTCCGCAGCGCCGACGCCGGTCTCCATTGGCAGTTGTTGCCGGGCTTGCCGTCGGCCGGTGACCACAGCTACTTTTCCCATGTTCGCCTTTCGCCGGATTATGCTGCTGATGGCGTGATCATCGCCGCCTACGCCGACACCCAGACCTCAGCAGGAACACTCTATCGCTCAATTGACTTTGGCGACAGTTGGCAACCGCTAGCGACCTTTACCCAGACGGTGAGCGCGCTGGCCCTGTCGCCCAATTTCGCCGCGGACGATACGCTCTTTGCCATCACGGGCTTCGACACCTATCTGCGCAAATCGACCGATGGTGGGCAGAGCTGGCAGCGTTATCGCTTCGAGCCGGAGGAATTCTTCGACGGCTTTGCGCTGGCGGTGTCGCCCAACTACGCCGCCGACCAGATGCTCTTTGCCACCGGCTTTGGCCCCGTCCACCGCAGCAGCGACGGGGGTGTGACCTGGTCGGCGTTGGACACCTATGGGGTAACGTATGGGCTGGCGGTGTCGCCCAACTACGCCGCTGACCAGCGCGTCTGGGCCACCTACCGGGCTATCGAGAGTCCCGGCGATGGGACACCGGAGAGCTCGGTCATGCGTTCGTTCGATGGCGGCGATAACTGGGTGCCCACGGCGAGCGGTTTGCCCGGCGTCTATGAACCCTTTGTCCGCGTTGTGGCGGCGTCACCCAATTACGCCAACGATGGTGCGCTCTTTACGGCGTTGAGCGGGCAGTTGCTGGCGGCGCCAAGCCACGCCCTCTTCCGCAGCTATGACCACGGCGCCAGTTGGGTCGACTGGGGCCCACCGCCCGACAATCCAGACATCTTTGACATTGCAGTCACCGCCACGATGACCGAAGGGGTTGTGGCGCACGTGGCCACCGACCAGGGCGTCTGGCACTTTTCCGCGCCCTATGAGCAACTCATCGTCAACGCCGGCTTCGAGTACGACAATGGCTGGCACTTCCCGGTGACCGCCTATCCGGCCCGCTACAGCACTGAAGAGAAGCACACCGGCGCCCGCAGCGCGCTCATCGGCATCCGCTCATTGGCTGACAACAAGTTCTCCTACTCCTCTATCCAACAGACAGTGACCATTCCCAGCGATGCTATCAGCGTGACCTTGGCACTCTGGTGGAACGCTGCTTCGGGCGAAGGTGATCTGCCGGGCGGGATAGCCGCTTCGAGCCGGGTGGCGCAGGCAGCCGCCCGCGGGGTGGGACGCGCCCCCGCGATACAGCCGGACGAAGGGCTGGCCGGAGATCGCCAGTATGTGCTTTTGCTCGATGAGCAAGGCAACGTGACCAAGCAATTGTTGTGGACACGGCGCAACATCGGCGAATGGCAGCCATTGAGCTTTGACCTGACAGCGTATGCAGGCAAGACAGTGCGTCTCCACCTGGGCGTCTACAACGACGGCGTGGGCGCTGTCACCTCGATGTTTGTGGATGATGTGGCGCTGGTCGTCTGGCGTGCGGCGACCGCTGAGGCCGGCCCGCACTACCTGCCGCTGGTCCACAACCAGGCTGAATCCACACCCACACCGACCCTGGTTCCCATCACTGTGCCACCCTGGTCGGACCCGGCGGTTCCCATCGAACTCTTCTCGCCGCTGCCGGGCGAACGCTACCGCAGCCCGGTCGATGTCAACGGCTTCTCCCGCACCTTTGAGGGCAATGTCTATCTGCGTCTGCTCGATGCGGGCGGCAACGTGATCGGCCAGCACAGGGCGCGGGGCGGCATGACAGGGTTTTTGGTTGGCTCTGCGCCAAGCGCAACCGTCAACTCATCAGGCTACGACTTTTTCCACGGCTATGTGCGCTTCGAAGTCACAGAGGAGATTTCGGCGACGCTGCAAGTCTATGAGGCCGCTGCCCCAGACCAGCCGCCGATCTCGCTGGTCGCTGTGCCTATCGCCCTGGAGCCGGGCCAGCGTTTCATCGATCTCAACCACCCTGCGCCGGGCAGCGCGGTCTGTGGCCGGGTGCCGGTGGCCGGCTACTCCAATACCTTCGAAGCGAATGTCAACGTTGAATTGACAGCACGCGACGGTAGTGTCTTGGAGCGGAGCAACACAATGGGTGGCAATCTGGGCATCTATGCCGAATTCGCCGCCTATTTCGACTATGAAGCCACCGGCCCGCTTGCCGCTTTGGTGGGTGCTTATGAAGTGTCGCCCCGCGATGGTGTGCTGGTCGACCATACTCGTGTGCCTGTTTCGCTCTACCCGCCCGGCGATCCAGCCTGCCAGTGAGTTGGTACGTCATCAAGGTTGATAAAGCGATGTCGGTGCTGACAAAGGAGCTTGACAATGAACATGCTGCGCTATGTCCTTGCCCTTGC
>QEUW01000844.1 GCA_003577005.1 Chloroflexota bacterium
AATCAGTGCCGCCAGCACCGCACCCGCCGCCAGCGCTAATAGCAGATTCAGCAGGTAGAGCGCCCGACTCGGCGTCCGTTCGACCAGGTGCTGCCCCAGCCGGCCTGCCTGGTTGCTGAGCAGCCCAGCGCCGATCAATGCGCTGATGGGAACCAGAATCAATCGTAGAATCTCGCCGATGTCGGCCACAAATTTTCCAATAAAAGCTAGCCTGCCCAGACGAGACGCCAATCCCTGCCCGGCCACAATCGCCAGGTCACTCAGGAAGTAGAGCGCAAGCAGTGTGGCCAGCCCAATCCCCAGCACGGCCAGCCAGCGCAGCAGGCCAGCGCCTGCCTCGCCACCCGGCTGGTCATTGTGAGGCAAGGCCCACCGCATTACACCCCAAACCAGGACTGGGGCCACCACCAGCCCTCCAACGTTGAACAGGAGACTGGTGCCCACCACATCACTCACGGTTGCCAGCGCATTAGCAACCGTCCCCCCCAGCCAGATGCCGATGGGGATGGCAAGGATCGCAAGCGAGATGCTGGCGAGCGGGCTGGTCACCATGCGCATAAGGTTCTTGGCGGCAAAGAAGCTGATCGGGATCGAGAGCAAGGTGCCCAGCACCGTGGCCAGGAACGCCATAAAGACCGTCTCGATGATCCGGTTGATCGTTTCGACGCCGTTGGAGCTCAGTTGAGGCAGGCCCACGCTGCGCCGGGTGACAGCGCGCAAGAGTTGTGGCTCGTCACTAACCCGGTCGCGCAGCCGCACGGCCAGCACAAAGTGGCCGTTAGCGTCGGTCTCGATACGGCCAAGTTGAAGCGAAACACCACTCGGCGGGATAAAGTTGAGCGGTCCCGCTGTGTTGGGCGCAAAGTTGAAACCTTCCACGGTGACCGCCGCACGCGGGTCGGCGCAAGGGGGATCCACCACCATGTATGGTTCGCTGTAGTCGGGTTCGGGAATTGCAGGCGGGCCGCCGGGTGGGCAGGGGACATAGATGGGCGTCTCGACGACGAATTCCTCCTGCTCGAACTGGATAAAGTCTGGCCGCGCCAGCGCACGCATGATGCGCGCCAGCGACGCCTGGCGCATCGGTGACCCTAATTGCTGGAGATCGACTTGCGTCACTTCAAAGCCATAGGCAAAGATGACAATGCGCCAGGATGATCGAACGTCTCATAAGCTTACCACCTAGGGGCCACCGCGCTGCGCCCCTACCCTACCCGTTCCGCCTCTTTGCCATAAATCTCTTTGAACTTCTCATCATCGATGGCCTCGGGCAATCCATCGAACATGAGTAGCCCCTGATTGAGCGCAAGTACCCGATCAGCGTAGCGATGCACGAGGTCCAAAAAATGAAGACTGCACAAGACCGTGACGCCATCTTCCTGGTTGATCTGCTCCAGATGCTGCATGATACTGTGCGCCAGCACCGGGTCCAGGCTCGCCACCGGCTCGTCGGCCAGGATCAGGATCGGGTCCTGCATCAGGGCGCGGGCGATGCCGACGCGCTGCTGCTGGCCGCCGCTCAAGGCATCGGCGCGGCTGTGGGCCTTATCCGCCAGCCCGACCCGGGCCAGTTGGGCATGGGCTTTGGCAATGTCCCCTTGGGGAAAGCGGTTGAAGAGACTGAGCGCCGGGCTGACATAGCCCAAGCGCCCGGCCAGCACATTGGTGAGGACAGTAGAACGATGCACCAGGTTGAACTGCTGAAAGACCATACCGATCCGCCGCCGGATGCGCCGCAGTTCGG
>QEUW01000344.1 GCA_003577005.1 Chloroflexota bacterium
AGGGCCAGTTGGTAGAGATTACTGAGCCAATCTGTGATCTGATTGGCTGTGGCTTCCAGCCGGTCGCGGATAAGACCTGGGCGCTGGCGGCGGATCTGCATTTCGATGCGTCGCTGGTACTCCAGCCCATTTTCCACTTGCTGCCGCAATGCTTTGTCCTTGATGCGAGTAACGTCGAACTGTTCCTGAAAGAGTTCCACCAATACACGGGCGTTGGTTTCGGCGTCGGTCAGGCTCGAATAGACGATGAGCGCCAGGCCGATCAGCCCCAACAGCGGCCAGCCAAAGGGGGGCCACCACCAGAACGGACGCCGAAACAGGAAAGTCAGCACGAGCGTCAAGGCGATGATGACGGCACTTTCCCAGCGGAACAGCGCATATTGAATGAGCGCACCCTGCGCCCGTTGTTGTAGCTCCGTGCGTATGGTAGTCATTATCAAAAATATGTGGAAATTAGCCGGTACAACTCCTCGATGTCCGTTTCATCGGCCCGGCGGAACTGGCCGTTGCCCAGCTCGGCCATCTCGCGCAGGAGGCGTTCGTCGGCGTCGCTGCCAAAAGCGATGGTAAAGATCACCAGTTGGGTTTCCGGCCTGCTGCGCACGAGGTCCCGCAGGTTGTCGACCCAGTAATAGCTCTCGTTCTCCTGGCCATCGGTCATCACGACGATGGCGTTGATGGCCTCCGGGTCTTCTTGGGCCTGGAGATCGACCACAGCCGCATAGACGGCGTCGATCAAGGCTGTGCCGCCAAAGGCTTCCATGCCGTTGACAAGCGTCAAGGTGTCGTTGCGGGCGCTCTCATCCAGCGTGCGCAGGGGAACAAAGTTTTTGACACCGCTGCCAAACTCGATGATGCCGAGACGGTCGCGATCGCCGCGGATTTGCTCGACAAAGGCCTGGAGCGCCTCGCGCGTGCGGATGATCTTTTCGCCCTCCATGCTGCCGCTGGTGTCAACCACCAGATAGACATTGGTAGGCCGTTTGGTAAAGTACCAGAAATTTGTGACGACATCGACCACGGCCGGTGGCGGCATCTGCAACGTCGTCTGCGGCTGGCGCCAGTCGACGGCATCGGTACTGGCGAACGGGCTGCCTTCTGTGTCCAGCGCAATACTCAGATCCGCCGGGCGGTAGCCGCTCTCC
The DNA here is from genome assembly GCA_003577005.1 of Chloroflexota bacterium. Next base: position 1,146 of record QEUW01000344.1, read on the forward strand.
AACAGGCTGGCTTGCGACTCGGCGCTGGTCAGAAAGCTGGCAAAGGCCTGATAGGTCAGGCGCTGATTGTCGGTGACGGCCTGCTCATCGCGGCCGGCCCCCAGTTCCAGCAGCGCCAGCGGGTGGTCGGTCCACAGCGTCCCTTCGGCAGGATAGAGAGCCACGAGCCGCTCGCCCTGTTGGCTGCGGTTCCAGTCCAGCACCACGCGCTCTTGCGCGACAAAGGCGTCGAGAAAATTGCGCCCCTCTTCGGCCAGCCGCTGGACGATCACCTCTTCGCCCTCACCATAGAAGCGCACCGTCGCCTCGACGGCCCGTACATAGTCGAGCGTTGCTTCGGCAGTTGCCGCTTCCTCCGTCAATCCGCGGGTGAGGCCGGCGCCGGCATAGAACTCGGCGAGCGTTGCCAGCAGACCACTGGCGGTGGTCGTGCTGGGATGGCTCCATTTGAAATTGGGGTCGGCGGTCGCCTTGTGCTGGATCTCTTGCCAGCCGACGGCGCGGTCGGGCCAGCCAAGCTCACGCGCAACGCTTTCCCAGGCGACGATCACCACAGGGCTGACCGCATAACGGACCTGGCCGCTCGTGCGCCGTTCCCCAATGGGGATGCCCCCTTCGGCCCCTTCTACTTCGGCCTCTGCGGCCCACGCCGCTTCAAGCCGGTCGAGCCAGAGACTGCTGTCGGGTGAGAGCGCCTGGAAGCTGGGCGGGCCGAGCGCCTCCTGCACCATGCGTTCGGGCTGGTAGGCGACAATGTGGACAACCATCCGCTCGCCGTCGGGTGTGCGTTGCTGTTGGCCGTTGAACTGTTCGGCTAGATCGGCAACGACTGGCGCCATCAGCGGCGACACGGCAACAGTCAACTCAGCACTTTGGGCGGACCAGACGGCTGGTCGCTCAGGCTGCGCTGTAGGTTCACTGCGGAACGTGCGCCCAATCCACCAGAGACCGACACCGCCGACGGCAGAGACGCACAGCACCATGCTCAAGATAATGGCGCCGGCAAAGACCCCCATGCTGCGCCGCTGTTGTGGCGTGAACTTGCTCTTGCGGTTAGGTGAGCTTTTGGACATGAAGGCCCTCCTATCCCACATTGAGTTCAAACCAGCGTAGCAACGTCAACAGGACCTCGCGGTCGGGGCTGCGCATGGCAGAGGTGCGTGGCACCACCGGCTGCACGCCTCGGTCTTCCCAAGTGACAAAGAGGCTCTCCGGCGTCGCATCCACCGGGATGTTAGGGTTGGCCGGGCGCAGGCCGTAGGCGAGCGCGGCCTTTTGTTGCTCTTCACTCAAGAGATACCGCTGAAATTCGAGGGCAGCGTTCTTTTTCAACGCACTGGTCTCTGGGCCAACCCAGACGGTGAACGGAAAGTCGAACCAGGTCACATACTGGGGGTAGTAGATCTGGAGCGGGTCTTCCCAGCGGGTGACGATGCCCTGCATATTTTGCAACAGGTCGCTTTCGAGCAACTGGCCGCCGTCGCCGACACTGTAGCCAAAGAGGGCAAAATCTTCGGCGGTGTAGGCGCTGGCGCTGCTAAAGTCGGTCACCGCACCCATGAGTTCACGCAGCCAGGCTTGAAACTCAGGGTTGGTGACATCTTCAACGCTGATGTCGGTACGGCCATAGTATTCCCCAGCGGCCGCCACCATTGCGGCCAGTCCCCCCACATTGCGGTTGGGATTGGGCACTACCAGCTTGAAAAAGCCCCATGAAGGGTCACCACCCAGTTCGGGCCAGCCGCCTCGGGCGATCGCGGCATCGTGGATCGTCTGCCAGTCTACCGTACCAAATTGTTGTTCCAACACCTGGCCGCGGCTGGCGTAGACGCCCCAGGCAAAGAGGCTGATAGCAATCGGCCGGGCGCGATATTCGCCGTCGGTCAGAAAGACATCCCGCCCCAGGCGCTCCTTATACGAGGCATTGGCCAGTTCGACCAGATAGCGGCTGTCGGGGATCCAGGCGGTGGGAAAGTTCTCCAGGGCGGCCTGCTCGCTCTCGCTGAGGTCTTCCGGGCGAATATCGGCGGGCAGCGCGCCATATTCGTTGCGGTCCCAGCGCCCCAGCGCGGTCAGCCCGTCGGCGGCGACAATCTCCACCTGGACGACTGAGCCCTCCACCACTCGTTGTTCGGCGTTGAAGGCGGCCGCTGCGCTGCGTACCCACGGCTCAACCGGCAGCGCTGTCAGCACGCGAATAGTGACATTCTCCGGTCGCGCCACCGTGAAACCGGCGTCTGCATCCAGATTGCCCTCCCCCCGCAAGAGGAGCGAGGCCCCGACGATGACGAGAGCTACAGCGAGGATGATGGCAAAGATCCAGCGTGTACGATTCATGTCGATTTCGGCTGTTTAGAAATTAGGACACAGATTCCCCGGATGCAGACAGACAACAAGCACAAAATCTGCGCACATCTGAGAAATCTGTGTTCTCAAATTTGTCTACCGTCCCAGGTGCGTTGCACCTTCCAGGTGTGACGCACCTTTGGGTCTATGAAACTACGTGCTGTTGACATTTGGCGAATTTACTCAGGTGCGATGCGCTTGTCAAAGTGCGTTGCACCTCGAGCCTAAATCGAAATGTCAACAGAACCTTAACTGAGCCCCAGCTTTTGCTTGCGGGCAGCCAACTGGGCGTTGAGAGCGGAGCGCTCGAGCACATGGTCCATTTGCTCGTCGAGGCTGGCCGCGCGCATCTCGCTGGCGGTGGTTGCCTTGTCCAAACGGGCGTAAATGCTTTGGGCAATGCCCTTGATGTCGGAATCGCCGCTGCCCATGAGGTCGTCCAGGCTCTTCATGGCTTTGACGGTTACCTCTTTGCTCTTGGCCAGTTCGAGCAACGCCTGGAGGTCTTCGCGCTCTTGCTTCATCGTCTCGAGGCGGGCTTCGAGCTTGACCTTGGCGTCGAGCAGCTTGCGGAATTCCTGTTCCTGGCGCTGCACCTGTTCTTGATAGGTCTCAACTAGGCGGGCAACGCTGTTGAGCCGGCTCTGCGCCGCCACGGCTGCGGCCTCATTGCCTTCCATCAGGAAGGCGTCGATGCCGCGATCGAGTTCGGTCTGCTTCTGTTCATGGTCGGCAAGACGCCGTTTGATTGACTTGACTTCACCGCCGACGGTCGCTGCTGCGTCTTCCAGGTCGGCCAGGTTATTCTCTACCTGGCGGATGTATTCGTCGATGACAGCGAGGCTGTTTGATTTGAGCGCCTGGTCCACCATTGCGTGTAGATTGGCCGAAATAAGCGTTGTAACCTTGTCCAAAAGCGATGCCATTGAGTCTTCTCCTTTTTTGCCAGCATCAAAAACCAGCATTGTCGGTTCGAGGTAGGAAATGAGCGCCGCAAGGCGCCTTCCCTATTCTCTACGCAGAACGTTCTCTGTTGGTTGCAGAACCATTCTAATCGATTTTCGTGGTTTGTAAATGACGCGAAGCTGACAATTAAGCCGACAACTTCGTGACCTGGTGATGACGGTGGAGGTATAGAGATGTTCGGAACGAACTTTCATAGTTGCCTACTCGCCTGCCGCGGGGATTGCATTCGTATAGATAGCACGATTTCATATCGCAGAAAATCATGGCAATACACGGAACCTAGAAATGCCTCTATCTGTAACATGAAATAGCCCTGTCGTAATCATATTGACGGTTGACAGCGCGCGCGCCAGAGCCTATACTGGTACTGGGGCTTTCGCCTGGAAGAGCGTTACCAACTAGGCGCTGGCTCGCTGCTGCTCTGGCCAATATTGATAAGGCTGATAGCCTGATCTACGTGCGTTTTCACCTCGCCATATTCTGCCGGACGTGGAATGGGTGTTATTCGTTTTTTTCTGCTCTCTGGCGAGTTCTGGCAGCCGTACTTTGATCATGTTGGCGGCAACCGCCTCAGTTCTCTGATTGATTAGGATACGGAGTATCTTCACCAGTACGGAAGCTTGGGTGGAAACAGGTTGTGCGCAAAGTTGAGTCGGGGGAGGATCGCATGACTGTCACCGTCTCAAAAATGGACCGCCCCGGCAGTCCGGCGGCTCACTCGTTCCTGAGCACCAAATTTTTCATCCCCCAGGCGCGCCAGCCGCAGGATGTCCTGCCGCGTCCCCGTCTGATCGAGCGGTTGCAGGCTGGACTTGCGCGCAAGCTCACCCTGATCTCCGCGCCGGCCGGCTATGGCAAGACCATGCTTCTGGCCGAGTGGATGCCCCAAATCGAACGCCGCGTCGCCTGGCTCTCCCTGGACGAAACCGACAATGACCTCACGCGCTTTTTGACCTACTTTATCGCCGCGCTCCAGAGGCTCAAGACCGATTTTGGTCAGGCGCTTCTGGTGGCACTCCAATCTCCCCAGCCACCCTCCATCGAGCGGCTGACGACGGCCCTGGTCAACGAGATCATCCCGCTCGATCCATTTGCACTGGTTTTAGATGATTATCACCTGATCCAACAGCAAGCGATCCACACCGCAATCGCCTTTATGCTGAATCACTTGCCGTCCAACATGCACCTGATCCTCACCAGCCGGGCCGACCCGCCTCTCCCCCTGGCCCGGCTGCGGGTACGGGAGCAGATGACCGAACTGCGCGCCGCCGACCTGCGCTTTACCCTGGATGAAGTCACCGCTTTCTTTCACCAGGTTAAGGAGTTGCCGCTCGCCGCCGAGCAGATCCAGGAACTGGAAATGCGCACCGAAGGGTGGGGAGCCGCTCTGCAACTGGCGGCGCTCTCGCTGCAAGGGTTGGACCCGGCCGCCATTATCCGCTTCATCGGCGACTTTACCGGCAGCCATCACAATGTGTTTGACTACCTGGTCGAGGAAGTGCTCCGGCAGCAGCCGGCGGAAATTCACCGCTTTTTGCTCCATACCTCGATCTTGAATCGGCTGTGTAGTCCCCTGTGTGACGCCATCTTGAGTGGAGAGGGAGAAGAGCAAGGGGGCGGGGGAGAGAGTACTATCCACGCTGCTGGCCGGGAAGTCTTAGCGTATCTGGAACATGCCAACCTCTTCCTGGTGCCACTCGACAACCGGCGCCACTGGTATCGCTATCACCATCTCTTTGCGGAATTGTTACGCGACCGCCTCGAGCAGGCTCACCCGAGCAATGTGCCGGAACTCCATCGGCGGGCCAGTACATGGTACGAGCATAACGGACTGACGGCCGAAGCCGTTCAACATGCGCTGGCGGCGGGTGCATTTGAGCAAGCCGCACACCTTATTGAACAAATGTGGTTGAGGACGTTTTCACTCGATCCACTACAGCATACGCTCAGCAGTTGGCTGGCCTCACTGCCGGTCGAATTCGTGCGAGTTCGACCGAAGCTCTGCCTCATTCATGCCTGGCTGTCGCTCCAGCAGCGGGATCTGGAAGCCGCGCTTCGCCGTCTCGAGGAAGCTGAACAGGCTTTGCAACAACAGGCTAACGACGATCTGGATGATACTCGCAATACACAAGGAGAGATCACTGCGACCCGGATGCTTGTAAACACAATGAGTAGCCATTTTGATCCTGGCCGGGTAAAGGTCTGGGCCCAAGAAGCACTTGAATGGCTGCGCCCGGATAACGCTCCCTACCGTGGGGTAGTCTTCGGCGCCTTGGCGATCGCTTCGCTGCATCAGGGAGACGTGGCGCGGGCAGAACAAGCCTTTGCCGAAGCTGCGACCATCAGCCGGGGTATCGGCAACGTATATGTTACGCTCGCAGCCGTAATTGGCCAAACCAACATGCAGCGGGCGCGGGGTGCGTTGAGTCTGGCGCTGGCGACTTGCCAGCAAGCCCTCGATTGGGTCACCGAGCTCGGTGCAGAGGCTTCACCGGCAACTGGCGGCATATACCTCAACCTGGCCGAGATACTCCGTGAGCGGAACGATCTGGAGGGAGCCTTGCACTACGCCACCACAGGGGTTACACGCTTCGCTCAAGGAACTAGCCAATATTTGATCGCCACCGGTTCTCTCATCGTAGCCCGTATTAAACAGGCCCAAGGCCACTCGGAAGACGCCTTTGAGTTAATGCGTCAGCTTCGGCAACCGGCGGAGCAGCATCAGCTTGCCTGGCTCTTCACCCTGTTACCGGTCATAGAAACACAACTGCGCCTGGCGCAAGGCGACCTTCCAGCGCGATCATGGTCCCCTGGTATGGATTGGGAGAAGAAGTTGCTGCGCCAATATCCCGGTCACTATGCTTTCATCTATGCTTACGAATATGGCAAGCTTACCCAGGCCCAGGTGATGCTCGCTCACGGGCGAGCCGCCGCCGATCAAACCCTGCTGCGCGAGGTTGTGGCGCAACTTGAACAACAATGTCGGGCCGCGCAGACAGCCGGGCTACTCTGGCTCCAGATGAAGACCACTGCACTGCAAGCACTGGCCTATCATGCTCTGGGTGATTTAGCCTCAGCCCTCTCCACCCTCGAGCGGGCGCTGACCCTGGCCAGACCAGAAGGCTATGTTCGTCTCTTCGTCGACGAAGGCGTGCCGATGGCCCAGTTGTTGGTTCAAGCGGTCAGGGCAGGCCTGCTGCCAGACTACGCTGGCCAGCTCCTGGCGGCCTTTCCTGATTTTAGATTTATGATTGCGGATTTTAGATTAGGAGAGGAGCCCATCCAAAGTGCAGAATCCAGAATCCAGAATCGCACCGAGTCATTGAGCAAGCGTGACAGCGATTGGGCAAGCCAAAGTCCAAAATCTGGGGTGCCCCCTGGGCCCCAAAATCTGATCGAACCGTTGAGTAAACGCGAACTCGAAATCCTCTCTCTGCTCGCCCAGAGCCTGACCAATACCGAAATCGCACAACAAATTTACATCTCAGATCAGACGGTCAAGGTGCATACCCGCAACATCTACGGCAAACTGGGCGTCAACAGCCGGCGGCAGGCCGTCACCAAAGCCAGGGCCTTAGGTCTGTTG
>QEUW01000345.1 GCA_003577005.1 Chloroflexota bacterium
CGTCCACGCGCAACTGGTCCGGGTCGGTCCCCTGACCGCCACAGTCCCACATCGAGCCGGACTGGTCGATGACGAGGACGATGTCGTAGATGGGGGGTGTATCGCTAGAGGGCGCTGCGTTCACCCATTCGGTAGTCAAGGCTAGCAGAACAACTATCAGTATCGCAAGCAGCACAGCAAATATGAGCAAGCAACCACACGCCCAATTTTTGAGTGTTCGCATGGACTATATATCTCCTTTCCGATAGTCCATCAGCTACCTTACTTACCTAGCGGGAGACCCGCTTACGCACCTCTGCCATGGCCTGATATGATTGTCGCACTGCGTGCTGCACAGGTGAACACCTGTGCAGCACGGTTTATGCACAATGGAATCACGGCGGTGGAATCTTCAAGATCGGTGGAGACGTGGCTTGCTCAGATGAAGGTGTGAAGCCATAAATTAACAGGCCTCCGTCACCAATTGGCGATGGAGACCTGGAAGAAAGGGGGTATTGGGGAATTAGCGGGTGATCAGCGGCAGAAACACATTGCGATCTGTTGCAATCTCAACAGTAGCATGTTGAGTAATGGGTGAACGAGCCAGATTGTCCACACTGAATGCAGCAGAAAGGCTGAGCGAAGTCATCTCAGACGGCAGCGAATCAGTAAGTTCCAAAGCAAAGCGGAGAGATGCCGTTGCGCCTGGCTCTAGATCAGGGATGCTGATGATACATTCCGCACCAGCCGCGATACCTTCGCAAATTTCAACTGGCCAACCAGCTGACTGTTCCGAATCGAAGCTCGTATGATCCGGGATTGGCAGGGCGATGGTGGCATTCTGCGTGGGCACACTTCCAGTATTCTGCACACTCAGATCAAATACCGCAGTGCTCCCTGGTTGTACGTGGCCGCTACTGTCCAGGCTTGCCGGGTCCACAGAGAGGGTGAAAGTCGGCGCGCCGGTCGAGGTAAGCACGATATCGGCATCATTGATTAACGGATTGAGCCGGCTAACGGCAACGAGGGTTGTCTCGTCGGTCGTCTCGAACGGTGTCGTGGGTGGGACTGTGACTGTGATTAGCACTTGTGCAGTTGCGCCAGCTGGGATGTCGAGTACAGCCGGGACGCTGGTGAGATCGGCCCAGTTGAGCGAGGAAGAACCAGTCAATTCGAAGGTATCATTGGTCGGGCCGCCATTAGTGACAGAGAAGGCATAGGTCAAGGCGAGATCATTTACCACTAACGGTTGGGGCTGAGCGAGCACATTCAGTGAATGGACGCGAATCACTTCGAGAGCGATACGCTCAAATTGCGCGCCCTGCAGCGCTGCGCCTGGTTGAGTCTGTGCATTGCTGGCAAGGAGTTGGGTCTCTGAGATCACTCCCCGGACACGCAAGCGGAAGATACCCTCTTGAATTGGTGTGTACTCACCGGCAAAGACGCCATCCAACGCGGCACCATCATCGTGGAGGCCGTCATCGTACAAGTTGATTTGATCGACGAACGTACCATCTAGATTGACGAGTTGGAAGGTGGCAGTAGCCACAGGCCCAGTGAGAGCCGCCTTCAACTGTACTCGCTCCTCTTTGGCCAGTGAGGTGTCGCCGAGGTAGTCAAAGACGAGTGCGCTATCGCCGGATGTGGAGAAGGAATAGTCAGCCTCGCCTGCGATCACTGCTCGCCAAACGCCAGGGGCGGGATCGTCGATCTGGTAGTAAGTGGCATTATTTAGTTCAGTGTAAGTCACATTTGGCCCTTCGCGATCCACTGGTGAGCCAGCTGGATCATAGATGAACAAGGTGGCGTAGCCGCTGTAGGTGTTGAGCAGGAAGTTGGCAGCCTTCGCCGTGGCATCGATTGGGATCGTATAGGTGCGTGAAACGCCAATATGTACGGTGTCTCGGGCGGCTGTGAGATCGGATTCGGTGACCATCTCGTTGAGCAAGATGGTGGTGGCTGCCTGAGTATCATCGGAGGCAATGGGAAAGTAATGACCGCCTGTGTCGGCAGCGATTTGGGCCATGACCTCTGGTCCAAGTAGAGGTACCCCAGCCGTGGCGGCGCCGGATTGACCGTCCTGTGCTGTCTGGCCAGCGACTTGAGCTGAAAAACACCAGCTGTAGATGATCGGGTGAACTGTTACACGCTTGGTAACCAACTTGTACAAAGTTGCAGCGACATCAATTGCTGTGCCGTGAAAACCAGCATCGGTCATCAGCCATGTATTACTGTTGGGTGCCCGCTCAGCGATTTCATTGAGTGCCCCAAGCATATTCTCTGGGCAATCACCACCTCCGTCCGCGATGAGTTCGCTAACCCAGGCTTTGAGTACTCGATCATCTTCTGTTGCGCCACGGTAAGTCACGTCGTCTTTGTAAGTGAGTAGGTGATAATCATAGCGCTGGCCACGAGCCGTCAGTTCATTGACCTTGCGGTAAACGGTCTCCTTAGCATCATCGATTTCATCGCCCATGCTACCGGTATCATCGATCACAAAGGCAATGCGAGTTCGCGTCGGTACCGAGATTTCACTGTTCTCGTGATAGACTACAATGCCATTGAGAATTTTTCGTGTTTCCTTTCGCAGGTAGTGCTCACGACATATACCGGGTGGCAGGTCTTTGACCTCATTCGAAATAAAGCCAGTCTCACCCAAACTCAAGAATTGCGAGGAGGCGCCGCCATCGAGAAGTATGGCCCGATCTGCTCCTGATCTCGACAATTCATTGGCAAACTCTTCAAGATTGTCGCCAAAGCCTCCGAGTGCTTCATTCCATGTAGCAAGGTATAAATAACGTGGCTGTCCCGTGGCATCATCAAGTCCGATGCCTACCGCAGTTTTTAGTTCACCATTCCCTCCCCTGGCGACATACTCGCCCATCCCGTCGCCGTTTGTATCGGCCAGGAAGGTGCGATCATAGCCGACTGCGAAATCAGCGCCTTGAATCTGACTACGAATATAATTTTCAGCTGTGATGAAATCTTCATAGTCAGCGGAGCCTGGTTCAGGAACGCTAGCGTCGCAAGCAACATAGGGGAAGTCGTGGCTAGACCAATGAAGTCCAATTGAATGTTCATCGACATTGGGGGATCGATAGGTGAAAAAGCTTTTGCAGCGGCCACCAAAGTGATTTCCCGGCTCTTGTAGACCGTATGGTTGCCTACCAATACCGAGAATCGAATCCGTCGAGGGCTTGGCACCTGCCGCGCCATTCTCACAATCAAAACCAGTTGCATTAATAGCAGCATAGAAATTCAAGCTGCTATCTGACCGACGCAATTGGGAATTCCAGTCACTGATCAGATCAGACAGCGTCTTCCGCTTAAATAGACTCTGACCCAAATCGACTGCCTCATAGACAAGCTCAAGTTTAATACCAGGCTCTTCGAGATCGATCACAACAATGTTGCGTTTCCGTTGATTACCCGGGCTACGCCATTTAATACCCGGGGCTACATCCTGCCAGTCATCGCCAGTCTGTCCAGAAGAAGAGGTACAGACCGATTGAAACGGGTTGCAGACAATCTGCGCCGACTCAGGTTGCAGAGTAAGAGATAAGTCTTGGGCCAAGACAGCTTCACCGGTGTTCGGAAGCACGACGATACTCGCGCATAGAGACACAAGAGGGAGATAGGTGATCAGGCTTTTCAGTAAATTGACTGGTCGCAAACGCATAGCAAGCTTCTCCTTTCGAGTGGACAATCACGTAGGAAAGGGACAACGCGAACCAGAAATATGTCTGTAGTGATGCATGCTGCGGATACAGCATATCATACGGTGCAGCGCCGTGCATTAGGTGTGCAGCACGGGTGTGCAGAATACGTGCAGCGAGCAGGTTGCACGATTGATACACAATGCTGGATAATCGATCTGGCGCGTACAAAGCTCCTTGTCTAGCCAACGCGTGAGACAAACATCACGATTGGTACTTGCACAATCCACCCATTAGTTTCTTCACCTGGCGAAAGCCAGACAGGTGCAATGATGACCGAACCGACGCCCATTCCAGAGTATCGCAATAGCCTGGCTGATTTTGTGGCTGATTTGCGTTGTAAGCTCTTTCGTTCACAAGAAGAAGCAGCTCATTACGTTGGCTGTGACCGCTCGACCATCAGTCGCTATGAAAGCGGCAAACCGCAAGCGCCGGCGGGTTATCTTGCTGTGCTCGCCCGGCTGTTTTTTGCAGAGCGCGGGGCTGAGCTGGACGAAGCCGACAAAGTCCGCTATCAGCAGGCACTTTTGAACGAAGTCAATCGGGTGATCAGAGATTGTTATGAGTACGACCGTCCATTTCACACGTGGGATGTCCTGGTGCAAAGCGCTACAGCCTTTGTCACGAAGCAACCAGCCAATGCGGTGGTGCAACCGGTGTCGGCGCTGAGAGCAGGGACCCTTCATCGTCGCGTTGAATCCTGGAGCGAAGCGCCAGACGTGAGCAGTTTTCACGGTCGTGAAGTGGAATTGGCCTCGCTACAGACCTGGCTACTTGAACAACGATGCCGGGTCGTCGGCTTGTTGGGCATCGGCGGTGTTGGCAAGACCATGTTGGCGACCCGGCTGGCGACTGAGCTTGCAACCCACTTCGATTATGTCATCTGGCGCACCCTGCGAAATGAACCAGCGTTGGAAGATCTACTGGCCGATCTCAGCCGGGCGCTATCGGGTGAACCCGAGCATGAGGACTCAGCAGGTATTCAGCATAGGATTGACCAGTTGCTTCAACTGTTGAGCACCAGACGCAGTTTGCTGGTTCTCGACAATCTGGAGTCACTCATGCAAGGTGGTGAGCGTGCTGGCGGCTACCGGCCGGGTTTCGAGCAATATAGCCATCTAATTCGATTGATAGGCGAAACCAATCACCAAAGCTGTCTGTTGGTGACCAGCCGTGAGAAACCCCGCGAACTGGCAAGACTCGAAGGGTCAGGTTCCTTGGTTCGTACACTTCAGCTCGAAGGAGTTGATGTATTGACCGCGCGCACGGCGCTCATCGATAAAGGGCTAGTCGGTACCGAGAAGGCATGGCGCTCTCTGGTGCATCGTTTTTCTGGCAACTTGATGGCGCTGCAAATTATTGCAGAATCCATTCGTGATCTTTTCAACAGCGAGATCGATGCGTTCCTCGATCATAACGATAGCTCCATCTTTAGCGGCGTCCGCGAACTGCTCGACCAGCAATTTATGCGTTTGTCTCCAGTCGAACAAGAGTTATTGTATTGGTTTGCGATTGAACGCGATGCGACCGGATTGGCACGTTTGCAGCAGGACACGCTATCTCCAACAAGCCCCCAGGATATCCAAGAAGCGCTACAGTCGCTACGTCGGCGTTCGCTCATCGAGCAAACGAAGGCTGGATTCACATTGCAGCCAATCGTGCTAGACTACATGACTCAACGCTTGGTGATCCGGATGGGTGCAGAAATTCATTCCGGCGAGATTCACCTGTTGCATAGCCACACCCTGGTAAAAGCACAATCCAAGGACTATGTGCGGCAAGTACAGATACGTCTGATTGTACAGCCAGTTGTTGAACGGTTACTGGCAATCTATCGCTCGAGGGAACGGCTGGAAGGGCGCCTGGCTGTGTTGCTCAACCTTGTACGCGATGATGTGATGTGGGCATCTGGGTACGCCGGGGGCAACATTTTTAACCTCCTCAACTACTTGCAGGCCGATCTCAGCCAATATGACTTCTCGCACCTCTCTGTGTGGCAGGCATATATGGTAGGAACCAAGCTACAGGGTGTCAATTTCGCTTATGCCGATCTAAGCCATGCCCTGTTCACCGAAGTGCTAGACTGTGTGCGTGCAGTTGCCTTTCGGCCAGATGGCCAGCTCCTAGCAGCGGGCATGACCGATGGCGAGATTCGACTGTGGCGAATCCAGGAACGCCAGCAAGTATTGAGTCTTGTGGGCCATGCGGACTGGGTGCGTACGCTTGCTTTTAGCCCCGATGGACAACTGCTGTACAGTTGCGGTGATGACGAAGCAATCCGGCAGTGGGACGTAGACACTGGCCAGTGTCTGCGTACGTTGTCGGGACATCACGGGCGTGTCACCGGGCTTGCAGTAAGTCCGGGGGGATCGCTCGTGGCAAGCGGCGCCGAAGACCGGGTGGTTCGCTTGTGGGATGCAAAGACCGGTCGCCTCATTCGCACGCTGGAGGGACATGGCAAATGGGTCTGGTCCTGCGCCTTCACGCCAGATGGACAAAGGTTGGTGAGTTGTAGTAGCGACCACACTGTACGCATCTGGGACGTGGGCACAGGCATCTGCCTGCAAACGCTCATCGGTCATAGCAGTTGGGTGTGGTCGGTGGCAATTCATCCGTACGGAAAAACGGCTGCCAGTGGCGGGCATGATGGCACCATCCGCGTGTGGAATCTGGATACAGGTGAGTGTATTAAAGTTTTGGAAGGTCACGCTGGCTGGGTCTGGTGCGTTGCGTTTCATCCTCATGGGCAATTCCTGGCCAGCGGTGGCAGCGATCACACAATTCGCTTATGGGATATTGAGTCTGGCCACTTACTGGTGACACTGCCGGGGCATAGCGGACATGCATGGACGCTGGCATTCAGCCCAGACGGGCAAGTGCTTGTTTCGGGCAGCGAAGATCGTAGTGTGAGGCTATGGGATACACATTTATATCAGCCGGTCAGTACGCTGTATGGACATAGAGGCCGCATTGCCACTGTGGCGGTTGTGCCGCAATCTGGAGTGGCAGCGAGCGGTGGCGAGGATCAGGTAGTACGGCTGTGGCATATTCATAGCGGCCAACTGTTGCATGAGTTGCGTGGCCACACGAACCGCATCCTGTCTGTCACCTTTAGCCCGGATGGGCGATGGCTGGTCACAGGCAGCGCCGACAGGACGGGCCGCGTATGGGAAACGAGTACTGGGCAATGTCTCCGTGTGCTTCACGGCCATGCCGGCTCATTGCACGCTGCTGTCCACCCGAACGGACAGATGATAGCCACAGGTGGGTTCGATGCAACCATCCGCTTTTGGGAGGCCGGCACCGGCGATTGTATCGGTGTACTCCAAGATGTTGATCGGATGGCAGAGATTTCGTCCGTGACATTTTCCCCAGACGGGCGCTGGCTTGCCATTGGCTGTGACAAGGGCTACCTCTGGTTGTGTGACGTTCAGCAGATGACGTTGCACGTTGCGCTAGACGGCCATCGCGGTACAGTTTATGCTGTAACGTTTACCCGAGATAGTCGCTGGCTGGTGAGCAGCGGCGGTGACGGTGCAATACAGATGTGGTCAGTGCCGGACGGAGCACTCGTGCGGTCAGTCACCGCTCACCAGCAACAGGCGCATGGGCTGGCGGTCAGTCCAAATGACGCTGTTATTGCCAGTGGCAGTCATGACCAAACAATCCGTTTGTGGGATCTCATAACTGGCGGACATTTACACACATTGTCTGGCCACACCGGCGCGGTACTTTCACTTAGTTTTGTCGATGAGAGGACCTTGATCAGTGGCAGCCAAGATGAAACGTTACGCGTCTGGGACATTGAAAGCGGAGATTGCATCCGCACTTTGCAGGCCAAACGGCTCTATGAAGGGATGAACATCACCGGCGTCACTGGATTGACCGAGATGCAGCGCGCCTCACTTCGTATGCTGGGTGCGATTGATGAGACAAGTTCGTTACAGCCGCCTACGATTTATGAAGGTTCAAATCGATACTGGCCGTCACCAGACACCGCCTCCTTACCGACAACGATGAACTTTTCTATTCGAAATAGCGATGAAAATGGTATCCAATCTTCACAGTAGGGGATGATTCTTCACCTCTTACTGTTTCCTTAACCTCTGGCGATCATTGATGCTGCACGGAGTGAGAACTATCATCTATTTCATGTGCGACTTGCTTTTTCTACCCTCCGCACCTGCCCCATACCCGTAGCGGTCTGTACACCCACGCCGCTATAGAGGGCAAAGTCGGCCAGCATTTGCAGCACAGCGAGCCAGTAGCGGTCGGCGGCGACCGCCACGTAGGTGGCCTGACCCACGCCG
>QEUW01000017.1 GCA_003577005.1 Chloroflexota bacterium
GTGGAGATTCAAGAAGAGCACCACCTGCGCGCCGCCTGCACGTCGATGTGCTCTTTAACGCATCTTTGCCGGGGACGCCAGACGAATCCATAACCAGGCTCCGCGCTAGCTCCAAGATTGTTGCCCATGCCCTGGTGTGGACGTTTCATTTTTTGACTCAACAGCCAGCTTTTCAGCAACGAGTGCGCCAGGAAGTGGATCGCATGATCGGCAGACGCAACCCGACCTTTGGCGACCTGGCCCACCTGACCGATACGGCAATGTTCTTGCAAGAGGCATTTCGCTGTGCCCTGCCTTTCTGGCAACTGACCGGCCAGAGCGACCGCACCATGCCGCCGGCGGCCCAACTCGCCGCCGCCCTGCAACTGGTGATTCACCGTCACCCCGCACTTTGGGATCACCCCGGTTGCCGCGCTGCCATCCACGAATCGGCTATCCACCCCGATCTGGCGCTGCTGGAAGGTCAACTGGTCTTGGCGATGGTCCTGCAACGCTACGAACTGGCTCCGTTGCCCGACCATACAGCGAAACGCTCACCACACAGCCTACGGGTTACGCTCGCACGCCGCGCGTGATGCATTGGCCCGGTTTTGTGAGACATCAGCAACAGCGATGTCGTGTCACAATGGCTTTATTCCGGTGGTTACGGAATGGATTGTTTTTAAGCAGGTTTTATGCGTGAGGTAGCGCCGCAGTTAACCGTGGAGTGCGTCGCACGGGCCGTCCCATCTCCTGTATGACCAGCCAGTTTATGGCCCGTGCGACGCACTCCACGGCCCGACCATAGTTAAGTGTTGCGCTACCTATGCGTGACAAAGGAGCGAAAAATGTACGCAAGAGCTATCTCACTCGCTGCTCCCTGGCCGGTAGATCGCCAGATGATGATCCATCTCGCCTTGATTGCGGCGCTGCTCGTCAGTCTGCTGGCGCCGCTGACGCCGCCGGTGAGCTTACCAAGCTCGCGCAGCAGTGTCGAGCCGGCGCAGCATAACGCCGCAACCTTCTCCGACTACTTTGCCGAAGCGGCCTTGCCCACAGGTGAACCGACCTTGCGCCCCACGACCTGGCAGGGCCATGCCGAAATCCTCGAGCGCCGCGACGCCTTCACCCGCCACTACGATCTGGGCGACGGCAAGGCCGCAGCGTTGCTCTCGGCGACGCCGCAGCACTTTGCCGATCCCGCCGGGCAATGGGCGACGCTCGACCCCCGCTTTACCGCCACGGAGGATGGCTACATAGTGCGCCAGAACAGCCTGGTCAGCAGCCTGAGCGGTGAGACCAGCGCCGCGCTGGTCCAGCACGGCCAGAGCGCGCTCGGCTGGCTGCCCCAGGCGTTGGTGGCGCTGGACGACGCTGGCGGGTCGATCCACACGCTGGCCCAGCCGCTCAGCACCGAGGACGAGAACGCAATTGCCCGCACCACGGTATCACCCGATGGTGCGACGCTGACCTATACCAATCATTGGAGTGATGCCACGCTGAGCGAGACCTTTGTCAGCAAGCCGGGCAGCCTGGAACAGTCATTGATCCTGGCGCAGGTCCCACAGATCAACGATTGGGCGCAGCGGTTGCAGGGTTGGGTAATGGGCGCACAACCGACTTTGCTCGCCCTGGAGACCGAACTCTATCTGCTCTCCGGCGAAATCCTGTGGGCCAACGGCGCGGCACAGACCGGGAGCTTCTCGACTGCCGGCCAGGCAGACCAGACGTTGACGTTGCGCAATGCAGATGGCGAGACGGCGCTCTCCTTTGCGCCTGTCTTTGCCTACGAACAGGCCAATCCTGCTGTGCGGGTGGCCGGCCACTACGAGGGCGAGTTGGTCGAGCCAGGTGTGTGGCGGCTGCGCATCGTCACCCCATGGTCGTGGTGGGCAGACCCATCACGTATCTACCCCGCCGTGCTCGACCCGGAGATCTATGTCGAGGCGCTGCAACCGGTCAGCTACACCGAGCGCGTCGCCTACAGCAACATCAACGAAGGCATCTATTTGGATGGCGAGACCGATGTCGACCGGGTGAAGATGGCCTGGGGCGCTTTCCTGGGGAAGAACGAAGACGACGAGTACTTCCCGCTGGCCGACTACGCCATCGAAACCGATGTACGCTTTAGCAAGCTGCCGGTGCTGCCGCCGGTGACACAGATCAGCGGCGCAACGTTGTTATTGGATGGCATGTTGCTCGGCAATGAAATGCGCATCGAGCTCGTCGATGTGGCCGGTGGCAATGTACTGGCTGAACGCACGCTCTCGGTGGCGGAGACGGTCGATTTCTGCGCCGCTCCCGGCTGTGACCGCTACGCCAGCTACAGCGAGAATGTCCATCTGGAGATCGAATTGCCCGCCGACCAGATCGTCCCGGTGATCGAAGCATGGTATGCCGGTGACAACCAGGGGCTACGGTTACGCCCCTACGACTATGGCGAAAATGAATTCTGCAATACGATCACAACCATCTTTAGCGGGTCGAGTCTGTCGCACGAGTGCGCCTTTGTCACCCAAAGCGGGCCAAAGTTGTGGATCCACTACGATGAGCCGACGCTGGCAGCCAATGGCGTCACGGCCAACCAGCCGATCCCCAGTTACGACGAAACCTACTTTGGCCGCAGCTATCACGAATACCGAACCGGCGCACTGCCGCAAGATTGGAACGCCGTGGCCGTCATCGGCGATGCCGATACCAACACCCATGTTCGTACACCGCTCAATGTCTTGGGCAAGGAAGTCGACCAGCGCACCGGCTCCACCATCAACCGCACGGTCAACTTTGTAGTGTTGGACAACACAAGCGGCCAGTTGCCAACTCAAGTGCGCCCGATGGTCGAAAAACGGGTGGACAACTTCAGCAATGGCCCCATCGCGGGCGCCGACTACGACCTCCAGTGGCGCACGGCTGCCGCCGGTTTGGGCGACCCGACACCGGTCTGGGCAACCTTCGACCTGTCGCTGAACCGGGCACATCTGGTCCACGTCTTGCCTTTTGAGTTGGCGGCGCAGCACAACCTCTATGTGCGCGTACGGACGCCATCCGACAATCAGATCCACGTCGAACTGGTGGCGCCCGCCAGCGGGCTGGACGACCCCGCCACCGACGACGATGACCTCTACGCCCCCTATCTCCTGGGGCGGGGCGAGAGCTACCAGTCGCCGCCCGCTACAACCGACGGCGACGGCAACAAAGTCTACAAGATGGAGGGCGCCGGGCAAACACCATTTGCCGAACGCTGGGCGCTGGTCGTGGCCCACGACGGCGTCAACACCTTCTGCCCCATCCAGCCCGAAGGGGTCGCCGCGGCTAGCGCCGATGCAGCCAACGCTAGCGGCTGCCCTACATTGCAGATCAGCGTCGAGATGCTGGCCTGCCCGCCTGGCGAATACCCTACCGACCGCTATGGCTGCCAGCCGTTGCTCTACCCCCACGAACAGATCGGTGGCGGCGTGATCCTTCCGCCGGGTGGCGCGGCGGCAGCTGGTGCGGATGCGGCCACGGCCACAGTATCCCGCACAGCTACGCATGATGTCGGCGGGGTGCGCATCTTTAGCGAAGGCGGCTTTGTGGGTGGCCCGTTTGGTGGCGCGCCCGACCCCGGCTTCTTTGGCGGCAACTATGCGATTTGCACAACCGGTGAAGAAGCGGGCATGCCATTGCTGGGACTGACGAGCGATATCGTCCCCGCCACCTCCGGCCAGGCGCCGGCACAGCGGTTGATCCCGGTGCGCCAGGGCAGCGTCTGCGTGACGGGGAGCGGCGCGATCGAGGTGGTCGATCCGCCACGGCCGGGGGGTGGCGTCTATGGCGCTATGGTTGGCCCGTCGATTCGCGAGAACAGCCGGCGCCCGGTGCGCTTCTACAACGATGAAGTTGAGTTGTATCACGGTCGGATCGACCTGGCCGGCCAGTTTGGCACACTCGACTCGGGCACGATGGCACAGGATGCCAACAATGAGTTCCGGCTCAACTCCAGCGGCCAAAAACTGACGCTTATGGAACCCTGGGAAGGGTGGAATGGCATGTTGGGCATCGACAGCTATATCGAGATCAACGAGCGTTCGGCCACCGGCCAGCAAGGTGGGACGATCACTGTAGTGGCCGACGACGACAAGCCCGACAGCGGCATCGCCCAGGTGACGGTCGATTCACAGTGGCGACGGCGGGCGATTTTGCCACAGCCAGGCTTTGAACTGGACTTTGCCGGGGCCGCCCAACCGCCGGCCCTGAGTCTATCCAGCCTGGAGTTGCGCTTTCATGCCGCTGGCGCGCCCTATCTGCTGCCGGGCAGCGATAAGGTGGCGGAGATTCATCTGCTCGACGCCACAGCACACCAGCCCGAAAATATGGGTGCAGCCTACCGGCCTATCACGGCGGTGATCCGCAAGAGCGGCGCCAAGATTCGCGAGCCGTACCAGAGTACGATGGACGCCGACGACAACCTGCAAACGTGCGGGGCCACGCGCAGCTGTCTCGACGTGCGCAACGCAGACGACATCTTCAGCGCCGACTGGCAGATGCCCGATGTGGACATCGCCGACGAGATGGGGTCGCTGCTCGTCCAACAGGCCGGGATGCTCCATCTGTACTCCAATGACCACCCGGATGCAGGCAAATTGTCGCAGGTGAACGCCGCCGGCGTGGACGCAGCGGGCTTCTCGCAGAGTTTCAACTTCAAGGCCTTTTCCGTCGATGCGACGATGGAGATCGGCACCTGTGGCGAGGGTGAGAATGCGGTCGAAAACGCCACGATCCTGCGGGCGCATGGCAAAGTGTCGCCGCCGGTGATCGGCTCGGACGGCGTCACTCAGTTCGAGGCTGCGTATACAGTCTGCGAGAACAAGCTGCGCCATATCTTTATCAAGTTCAACGTCTTCCCGCCGGGCATTCCCATCGGCGGGTCGGGGATCGTGCTTTCGCAACTGGAAGGGTCCGTGGACATCGGTCCGGCCAGCACGCGCATCGAAATGGGCGTGGACTTCCGCACCGCCGATGGCTTCACACTCACCGGCGGCGGCGCAACCGTGGTCATCGACACGGGTGGCTATTTCAGCATCACCGGGCGCGCCGAGTTGGTGGCCAAGTTTGACGCTGAAGGCACGCTGGCCGTCGCCTGGGACCCCATCGACGTGCTGCAAGAGGCGTCCATCGGCTACGAGGATTGGTTCGAAGGGTTTATCCGTTTTCACATGTGGGTAGGCCAGGGCTACCAGGCCAAGTATCACTGGCTGCCCGACAACAACGATGTACACTTCACCGGCACGATCGGCGCTAATCTGACTTTGAAGAAAGGGCGCATCGGCGAGTTCTGGAAGATCAAACTGCCGCCGGTGGATATTGTCTTCTCGGTGGAGGTCTCGTTTGGCGAGTTCTGCACCAATGCCGGTTGCACCAAGTACGAATGGGGCGTACAGGGCAAAATCACGGTGCTGAGCTTTACGATTGGGCTCTACGTCGGCAAGAGTGGCGTCGATTTCTTTATCGGCAACAAGGGTCACACGCTGATCGACCAGTTCGAGAGCGTGCTGGCCGCCAGTATCAGCGCCGTGCCACTGGGTCCCATCTCGGACATCGGCGATGGCAAACAATTGGACCTGGGACCGGTTGCGCCGCCTTGTCCCCAAGAGGGAACGCTGGCGACCTGCACCTTCAGCGTGCAACCGGATACAGGACAATTGCTCTTCTCAGTCGGCTGGAGCGATGGCACGCTGCCGACTGCGGTCCTCCATGCACCGGATGGCACTGAAATCAGCGCCCTGAGCGCGGCCATGACCAGCGACGAGAGTATGGGACCGAGTGTGACGATTTACGAACAGATGGTGGGTGCATCGACGGTGCAATTCGTGCTCAACAGCGACGGCGCCTTCTATACCGTCGGCAATCCGCAGGCGGGCGACTGGACGCTGACCCTGGACAATCTGCTGGGGCCGGAGGCGTACAGCGTACTCTTTGCCGCCAACTCACCGCCGCCGCAACTGGCGCTGACCACACCCAACAACACGCCCGCCAATGGCGCGCTGGCCATCCAGTGGAACGTGACGCCGGTCGACGACGAGACCACTGTGCATCTAGCCTATGTGACCGAGGCTGAGTATCAGGCCTATCAGGCCGGCATCGCTGCCGGCGCATCGATCACCGAGGTAGGTGGGTTGCGCGCCGGTGCGCCGGTCGGCCCGCCGCTGCCGGCGGCGCAGGGCAGCTACAACTGGCAGCCGGTTGGTCTGGCGAGTGGCAGCTACTATGTGGTGGCGCGCGTCGACCACCCGGTGCATGGGTCGAGCTACGCATTCTCGCCCGGCCCCTTCACCTATGTCGATACGACGCCGCCGGCGGCGCCGGGTGGTGCGCTGCTGCGGAGTGAGCCAGGCAGTGCGGATGGGCTGCTCTTCAGCTGGGACCGGGTCGCTGATGCCGACCTGGCCGCCTATGAAGTAGTCTACAACAGCCCAGACCTGGATGCGCCCGGCGGCACGCGCGAGCGAATCCTGCGCATCACCCCGACCGACCCGCGCCTGGCCCATCCCTTGCGCGAGCAGACCCGTCTGGTCGGTCTGCTCGAAAGTATGGAGACGAGCGTCTGTGTGCGGGCGGTGGATGCCAGCGGCAACGTCGGCCCCTGCTCGGCCACCCGCACCGGCACACCGCAGCTCACCGGTTTTGCTCTTTACGCCCCGCCCGTTCTGACCAGCGTGGCTGCCGGGGAGCCCTCTGGGCCCGACGCCTCATTGGCCGTGCAATGGACACCCGGCCTAGGCAGCGATGGTTTCCTGCTCCAGTGGGCTTACGGCTGTGGCGGCGCCTTCTACGGCCCGCCGGCGGACCAGGGCGCGACCAATCTGGACGTGGGCAACACCACGAACATGTCGCTGACCGGTCTGCCGCCGGGGACCTATCGGGTGCAGGTGCGCGGTTATCAGCAGACCGATGGCTTGCGCAGCGTGATCGAGTCCATTGGTTATGCGTCGAACACCATGCGCGCCGTGCTGACCAATGGCGTCGACAGCGACGGCGACGGCCTGCCCGACGACTGGGCCAATCACTTTGGCGTGCAGGGGGCGGGCGAAGATCCCGACGGCGACGGCGTCAACAACGGGCTCGAACTGCTGCACGCCACCGACCCGACCGACCCGGACAGCGACCATGACGGCTTCTCCGATGGCGAAGAACTCTTTGCCTGGGCAACCGACGCCTGTGACCCGACTGATTCACCCGACCGCAACCAGGTGCTCACTATGCTGGTCTACCCCAGAGATGCCGACGGGGATCTGACCAAGAGTCTGCGTTTTGAAGCTGCGCCGGGTAAGAATCCAAATGAGTCACAGAGTATTCGTGTGGCTTCACGGGGGCAGGGCCAATTGGATTGGCAGGCGTTCGCCAGCGACAATTGGATCAAGCTCTCGCCCCCATCCGGCGCCGGGATCAAACCCTTCCGCTATGGCGCCGTGATTGACGTGTCGGTCGATGCTACGGGTCTGGAACCGGGCTATTACGAAGGCCATGTGCGCATCCAGAGCAATATCGGGGCACCGGTACACAACGCGCCGCAGAAGGTGCCGGTGCGCCTATGGGTGCAGCGCAAGTACGTGGAGAACAAGACACGCATCACCGGCTATGTCTTCCTGGACGAGAATGGAAACGGTGTTGAGGATCCCGGCGAGGGTGTTCGGGTCGCCAATGTGGAGGTGGGTGTGGTCAACGCGATGGGTGCAGTGATGGCGAGCCAGTTCTCTAGCGCCGGCTCTGGCAACTTCAGCTTCTCGCAATTGCCCCATGCCAGCTATGGGATTCTGGCGCAACATCCGGATATGGATTTCCTGGTGACCACGCCAAATCCGCAGCCGGTGCAGATTTCGGCCCAGAATGAACTGGTGGATGGCGTCAAGATCGGCGTGGTCCGCAAACAATCGCTGTCCGACAGCGACGGTGACGGCGTGCCCGATGCGCAAGAACTCATCGACGGCACCAATCCCAACGATCCCGGCAGCTTCAAAGATAGGGATGGCGATGGCGTGCCTGACTTTGTAGAGAATGGCCAGGGCACCAATCCAAACAACTCGGTGAGCTACCGTGATTCGGATGGTGACGGGGCGCCAGACTATATCGAGGAGCTAGATGAGACCAACCCCCACGATGCCGCCAGTTTCAAAGATGCCAATGGGAACGGCGTGCCAGACTATCTGGAGGACCGGCAGCCATCAGTGGGCGGCAGCACGGTCTATCTCTCGTTGATCATGCACGAGGTGATGACTGCGGCAGCGTCAGATGCACCCGCGACGGATACGCAGGCAAATGCTCCGGTTGCGGATGCGGCGACAGCAGATACACCTGACCGGACAGAGACTACGCTCTCGGTGCAGCTCTACCTGCCGACGGTCATGAAGTAAGCAGTCCTGATCAATAGCTTCCTGGAAGCCTTGGGCTTCCAGGAAGTTGGACTGCAAAGTCACGCCTAGCAGATACTCAGTTGCTCGGTGCGATGCACTTGCAAAGTGCGTTGCACCTCTGGGAGATAGGCACCAGCAGGTGACAGCGGGTCCTCTCGGTGAGAGGACCCGCTACGCCGTTTAATGCTTGTCCACCCGTGGCCGGATCTCCGTGGCCTTGAGTTCGCGCACCAGCTCGATCAACCCTTCGATGGCCCCTTCCAGAAATTGTTCGCCCTTTTCACGCGTGGCTTTGGTGGCGTCCCCGCGCACACCGCTTTCGGACATCGTGCTCCAGTACGGCATGAGCGTGGCGATGGAGCCGTCGGCCCGCTTGCCCAGGTTGAGGTCAGTCTGGAAGCTGGCTGGCAGCGGCGAGCGCTCGTCCACGGCTTTGTCCATCTGCACCCGTTCGGGGTGGATGGCCAGATAGAGCGATGTTTCCAGCTCGCAGGCGTGGGACATACCGCCAAAGTCGGACTCGCGGGCGGTGCGAGTTGCCTCACGCGCCTTGCGCAGCCCCCAATGGTTGACGGAGGCGCAAAGCACACGGCCATCCGTCTCTACGATTGTCAGGCGGGCGGCCATTTCGACCAGCGGTGTGTTCGAACCGTGGCCGTTGACGATGAGAATGCGGTTGAAGCCGTGCTGCGCCAGGCTGAGACAGACCCCCTTGACATACTTGACAAAGACTTCCCAATCGATGGTGATATTGCCGGGGAAGTCCATGTGGTGCGGGCTGTAGCCATGCGTCACCGGTGGGATCAACACGGCCTCGTCGGGGATGCGCGCCACAGCGCGGTCGCAGATGGTGGTGGCGAGCACCACATCGACATCAATCGGCAGATGATAACCGTGGTCTTCATAGGTGCCGGTGGGCAGGACGGCGACACGGCCTTGATCGGCGGCCTCTTTGCACTCCGGCCAGGTCATTTCGGCGTAACGATGCTTCATGGCTTCCTCCTTGTCGGTGGGTATGATGAAAGTTCAGGGCTTCGCATGTTCAACAAGGATGGATTATTCAACGCAAAGCGGCAAAAAGGCAAAGAGAGATGAGGATATCTGTAGAACTGCTATGTTTGACGTGGTCACGCCCATGCGTTATCCTTGCAACCAAATTCGTACAGCTTCTAGCCAGCAAGGATTTCACATGAAGCCACGCCTCGTTCTCGTCGGCGGTTTTCTGGGCGCAGGGAAGACAACCCTCCTGCTACGCGCCGCGCAACATCTGGCAGCCCACGGGCTGCGGGTGGGATTGGTAACCAATGACCAGGCCACCGACCTGGTCGATACGGCGCTGGCGCAGGCCCAGGAGCGAGCGGTGGTCGAGGTGGCCGGCGGTTGCTTTTGCTGTCGCTTTCCCGACCTGATCGAGGCATTGCGCCAGCTTCAGCAGACAGTGGCGCCAGAGGTAATCCTGGCCGAGCCGGTGGGTAGTTGTACCGACCTGATGGCGACGGTGCTGCGCCCGCTCATGGCCTATCACCCCGACGAGTATGAGTTAGCGCCGTTGACCGTTTTGCTCGACCCGGGCCGGCGGGTCGATGATTACGCTGATGAGGTGGCTTATCTGTACCGCCAGCAACTGGCCGAAGCCGAGGTGATTCTGCTCAGCAAGGCCGATCTGCCGTGGGATGGTTCTCGCGCCGAACTGCAACAGCGGCTGGCACAACAATTCGCACCGGCACCGGTGCTCAACCTGTCGGCACAGCAGGGTGAAGGGGTCGACGCCTGGCTAGAGTTGGTATTGAGCCAGCACAGCCGGTTGGAAAGAACGTTGCAGATCGATTATGAGCGCTATGCCGCCGCCGAAGCGCGTCTGGGCTGGCTCAACGCAAGCGGCGTCCTTGTTGGCCAACGACGCTTCTCACCCAAGAATTGGATTACCTATCTGCTGCAAATCCTTGAAGCCACGCTGTCCGGGCAAGGGGCAGCCATTGCCCATATCAAGCTCCAGGCGGCAACGGCGACAGGCATCTGGAAAGCCAGCCTGACTGAGCGGGGTGGGGCGGTCGGTTGGGATGCCGAGCCGCCAGCGGTGCGTACCGAACAAGTCGACTTTATCTTGAATGCGCGCGTCCACACTATGCCCGACCGGCTCGAACGGGCAGTGCGGAGCGCCTTTGCCGAAGTGACACCGGCGCCCGAATTTTCCTACGAATTCACCCAATTTGCCTGCTTCAGCCCGGCGCCTCCAAAACCAACCTACCGGTTTGCCGATGCGCCATAGATAGTCGTTGCATCTGGTGACGCAGCGTCAGGCCCTGGTTGGCTAAACAGGTATGATCCTTGCCATCCGCTCAAGAAAGGCGGCCTATGCAGCGTCTGTCCAGTCTCTGGTTCTCCCCTGCAGCGCGGGCTGAGCTTTCCCCTTGGTTGCGCTATGGCATCGCCACGGTTGTGGTGGCGCTAGCGCTGTTAATCACCTTACAGTTTCCTGAAATACGAAGCGGGTCGCCGTTCTTGTTCTTCTTTCTCGCCATTGCGATCAGCGCCTGGGTTGGCGGGTTAGGTCCTGGATTGTTCGCCACCGGCCTGGCCGCATTGGCGGTGGTGGTTTGGGCCTTCCCACCGTACGGTTCAATTAGTTTTTCGGAGTGGCGAACGGTCCCCCTGGTTGGCTTTCTCGCTGTGGCGGGCGTTCTTTGCTGGCTCGTCTATAGCCTTCAAGGCGCCCTCCACCGCGAGTTTACCCAGCGCGAAGAGCTGCGGATCACGCTGGCCAGCATCGGCGACGCCGTCATTGCGACTGATTCCACAAGCTGCGTGACGTTGATGAATGGTGTGGCCGCAAGGTTGACCGGCTGGAGCAGCGAGGAGGCGCGCGGCAAGCCGCTCAGCAAAATCTTTGTGATCGTCAACGAAGATACTCGCGCGCCGGTTGAGAATCCGATCGATCGGGTCTTTGCCGAAGGTCGCATTGTGGGGTTGGCCAATCACACTCTTTTGATTGCCAGAGATGGCAGCGAACGGCCGATTGACGACAGCGCAGCTCCCATTCGAGATGAGGTGGGTCAACTGGTCGGTGCGGTTCTGGTCTTTCGCGATATCAGCGAGCGTAGAGCGGCCGAGACCGCGTTGAGACAGTTAAACGCAGAACTCGAACAGCGGGTGGCAGAACGGACGGCCGATCTCGAACGCCGCACGCAGGAGCTGGATCAGTTTGTCTACGTGGCCTCCCACGACCTGAAGATGCCGTTACGTGGCATCACCCACCTGGCGAACTGGATCGCCGAAGACACGGCCCACTTGCTCCCCGCCACCTCCCGGCAACACCTGGACACCCTGCTCGGTCGCGTCCGCTTGATGGACAGGCTGCTTGACGATCTGTTGGTCTACGCGCGTGCCAACCGCCGCGGTTCTCCTCAGGAGTGGGTGGACGTGCGCACCCTCGTCGACGAAACCCTGGACTTGCTGGCGCCACCGCCTCGCTTTACGATCGAGGTAATTGAACCATTGCCCGCGCTCTACACCGAACGGGTCTCATTAGCCACCGTTTTGCGCAACCTGGTGACCAATGCCATCCAGCACCACGATCGGGAAGATGGCCACATCCAGATCTCCGCTCGGGATAGCGGTGACTTTGTCGAATTTCAAGTAGCGGATGATGGTCCTGGCATCGCGCCGGAGCACCATCAGCGCATCTTTCTGATGTTCCAGATCCTCCAGCCACGTGACCGCCCGGAGAGCAGTGGGATGGGCCTACCCATTGTCAAGCGGATCGTCGAGGCCTATGGCGGCACCATTTGGTTAGAATCGGACTTGGGGCGCGGGGCAATGTTTCACTTCACCTGGCCCAACGCATCTCCGCCTGCATAGCAGGCCCAGATGCGTTGCACGCTGCGCGTGCAACGCATCTACGCCACTCGATAGTTCTCTTCCGTCAACATGGGCCGTAAGAACTGGCCGGTGTAACTCTTGGCAATGGTAGCGACATGTTCCGGTGTGCCTTCGCCGATGACATAACCACCCTTGACGCCGCCCTCTGGACCCATATCGATGAGCCAGTCGCAGTTCTTGATCACATCCAGGTTATGTTCGATAACCAGCACCGTGTTGCCCATG
Organism: Chloroflexota bacterium; assembly: GCA_003577005.1. Next base: position 12,474 of record QEUW01000017.1, read on the forward strand.
TTGACCAACTCGTGCAGTACGGTGAGCAGCTTACGTACATCCTCAAAGTGAAGACCCGTGGTCGGCTCATCGAGGATGTAGAGCGTGTTGCCCGTGGCGCGGCGGCTCAGTTCTTTGCTCAGTTTGATGCGCTGTGCCTCGCCGCCCGAAAGTGTCGTTGCCGGCTGGCCAATCTTGATATAGCCCAGGCCAACGGCGTTGAGCGTCTCCAACTTGTTGCGGATGCGCGGGATATGCTGGAAAAACTCCAACCCTTCCTCGACGGTCATGTCGAGCACATCGGCGATGGATTTGCCGCGGAATTTGATCTCCAGCGTCTCGCGGTTGTAGCGTTTGCCTTTGCACTCTTCGCACGGCACATAGACATCGGGTAAGAACTGCATCTCGATGCGGATGATGCCGTCGCCTTGGCACGCCTCGCAGCGCCCGCCTTTGACATTGAAGCTAAAGCGGCCCGGCGCATAGCCGCGCGCCTTGGCCTCGGGGAGCGAAGCAAAGAGGTCACGGATGTCGGTAAAGAGACCGACATAGGTAGCAGGGTTGCTGCGCGGCGTCCGCCCGATGGGGCTCTGGTCGATATCGATGACCTTGTCCAGGTGTTCGATACCTTCGATGGCCTCAAAAGTGCCCGGTCGATCCTTGGCCTTGTACATCAACTGGGCGAGCCGCTTGTAGAGCACCTCGACCACCAGGGTAGATTTGCCGCTGCCGCTGACGCCGGTTACCGCCACAAATTTGCCCAGCGGGATGCGGAGATCCACATTCTTGAGGTTGTTCTCCCTCGCCCCGCGCACGTAGAGAAACTTCCCGTTGCCTTGTCGGCGCTCGGTGGGCACGGGGATGCGACGTTCCCCGCGCAGATATTGGGCCGTCAGGCTGTCGGGATGGCGGATAAACTCGATGCGCGGCGCCGTTGCCACCACATGGCCGCCATGTTCGCCGGCGCCCGGCCCCATGTCCACCACCCAGTCGGCGGCGCGGATGGTATCTTCGTCGTGCTCGACCACAAGCACCGTGTTGCCCAGGTCGCGCATCCCCTGGAGCGTTTCGATCAGCCGGGCGTTGTCGCGCTGGTGCAGCCCGATGCTCGGCTCGTCCAAAATATAGAGCACACCCATCAACTGGCTGCCGATCTGGGTCGCCAGGCGAATACGCTGCGCCTCACCACCCGACAGCGTCACCGCCGTGCGGTCGAGCGTCAGATAGTCCAGCCCTACGTTGACCATAAAGTGCAGCCGCGCCGCGATCTCTTTGAGCACCTGGTACGAGATGGTCTGCTGGCGCGGCGTAAGGGGTGAATGCCCAGCATAAGCCTCAGTGCCCGTTCCAGCACTAGAAGCGTTGTCCCCGTTTACTCCGAATTCCGAATTCCGAATTCCGAATTCTGGCACGCCTTGCAGCCACTGCACCCACTTGAGCGACTCATCCACCGGCATGGCCGTCACTTTATAGATATTCTTGCCCGCAATCGTTACAGCCAGCGCTTCGGGCTTGAGCCGGCGCCCCTGGCAGACGGGACAAGGTCTCAGGCTCATATATTCTTCCAACTTGGAGCGGATATATTCGCTGCTCGTCTCCTGGTAGCGCCGCTGCAGGTGCGGGATGACCCCGCTAAAGCCGGTTTCATAGTGGCGCGCATCGCCGTTGCTGGTGCGGTACTCGACGCGCACCTTTTCGTTTTTGCGCGGCGGGCCGTACAAAATGACATCGCGCTGTTTCAGGCTGAGTTCTTTCACCGGCACATTATAGGGAATGGCATATTGGCGGCTCACGGCGTGGAGCAACTGCCGGTAATAGCCGTCACCATCGCCATTGTTCTGGCGTTGCCACGGCACGACCGCGCCTTCGTCCAGCGCCAGTTCAGGGTTCAAGACCAGGTCAGGGTCAAATTCCTGCAACGCACCCAGGCCGGCGCAGGTGGGGCATGCGCCGTGCGGGCTGTTAAAGCTAAAGGTGCGCGGCTCGATCTCCGGCAGGCTCGTGCCGCACTTGACACAGGCAAAATGCTCGCTGTAGGTGCGATCCCGGGGGTTGTCGCGGTCAGTGACATCGGCGACAATGAGCACGCCGTTCCCCAGTCGCAGCGCAGTCTCGACGGAATCGCTCAACCGCTGGCGCTCGGTGCCTTCGCCGTCGTCTTCGCTGGCATGGCGGACGACGATGCGGTCTACCACCGCCTCGATGGTGTGCATCTTATAGCGGTCAAGGTCGGGCACTTCGCCCACTTCGTAGATCTCGCCGTTGACGCGGGCGCGCACAAACCCCTGTTTTTGCAGTTCCTCAAAAACAGGTTTGTGATGCCCTTTGCGGTCTTTGATCACCGGCGCCAGAATCAGCAGCCGCGTCCCGTCGGGCATCTCCAGGATGCTATCGACGATCTGCGTGGCCGTCTGTTGGGTGATCGGCTCGCCGCAGTTGGGGCAGTGCGGCTGGCCGATGCGGGCGTAGAGCAGGCGGAGATAGTCGTAGACCTCGGTCACCGTGCCCACCGTCGAGCGCGGATTGCGCCCGGCGCCCTTCTGGTCGATGGAGATGGCCGGGCTGAGCCCTTCGATTTGGTCAACATCGGGCTTCTCCATCAGCCCCAAGAACTGCCGCGCATAGGCCGACAACGACTCGACGTAGCGACGCTGCCCTTCGGCATAGATCGTGTCGAAGGCCAGGCTGCTCTTGCCGCTGCCGCTCAGCCCAGTAATGACAATGAGCTTGTCACGGGGGATCTCCAGGTTGATGTTTTTGAGGTTGTGCTCACGCGCGCCGCGGACGATCAGCTTATCCAGGGCCATCTCTCGTTTCCCTCACCTGTTTGCCAGACACGAACGTTTGTTCTTACAAACTCTCATTGTACGCGAAGTTGCGCCGAAATGCAACCGTCAGATTGCATGAAATTCGGCGCAAAGTTTGTTTGGCGGAGCCATGTTCGGATGGCAACGTTACAACAAAACATCGGTGCCCGCCGGACACAGATCAATTAGTATGCCGTAGAACAGACCTTGTTGCAGTAGGGGATTGTCCAATGGTAACCTCTAAACAAGGTACAACGAGAAAGAGGAGGGCCAGTTCAGGTGAGGGCTGTATCCCATCTCAAGGATTGGGCGTGACGGCTGTGCCTAGCAAGACAATCGTCGTAGGGGTCTGGCTGCCGCTGGCCGGCTCGATGCTGACCTCCACACCGACCAGATCGCTGCGCTCTGGGGGGATGGTGAGCGCAACAGTTTGGGTGGCGGGATCGGTCACGGTGATCAGGTCAGCCGGGAGAGCGTCACCGTCGGGTGGCAAGATCCAGAGTTGGTAACTCTGGTCTGGCGGCAACGGCGACAGCCCGCGGAGAATCAAGGTGGCATCGTTCCCGCGGCGGAAGAATGCTCCACTTGCGGCAGGCGCCTCGCCGGTGCCGGCCAGCGTGATCGTCTGCTGTGGATCGGTAAGAACGGCCAGTTGCCCGGCTTGCTCTTGGATCTGTTGCTGCAAGGCGAGGTTTGTCTCTTGCAGCTGGTCATTTTCGGTCTGGGCCAGGGCTAACTGGCGCCCAAGATCGCTTACTTGCTGGGAAAGCCGGGTGACACTGCTACGCAACTGCCAGGTCGACACTGCCAACAAAAGAATGGTGGCCACCGCACCTGTTGCCACCACACTTCGCCAGAAGATACCAAACCAGCCTGGCCCGACGGGCATGGGTTGTAGCTGTGCCGGTGGGATCGGGCGCAGACCGCGCATCGCCGAGCCACCCACAGCTGGATGTGGCGCCGGTTCCAAACGGGACCCCCGCCGCCTGCCAGTGGTTGCTGGTGCGGCCAGGCGCAGTTGCTCAACCGGTAGTTCTGCCTGTGCTTGCTCCAGCCGGCGCTCCTTGACCCGCGCCGGCAGCGGGGCACGCGGGGCCACGTGCGCCAGACTCGCCGCCGTTATCTCCAGGCTGCGAAGACGCTCCTGCCATTCCGGATGCTCCTGCAAGTAGGCGCTAGCGGCGACCATCTCATCCGCTTCGAGCGCGCCAAAGACATATCCTGGCAGTAACTCTTGCATCTCTGGCTCGGTCAGCGAGGGGCCACGAGGGGTTGGTGACTCTGCCCCGCCCTCTTGCGTCTGGTCGTCGCTCATCTCTGCGCTTCTCCAACATAGCCAACGGCGCGCAGAATACGTTCCAGCTTTTCCAGGCCGAGCCGCATCCGCGTCTTGACCGTGCTTAGGGGGCTCCTGGCGCGTGCGGCGATCTCGCGTTGGCTCAACCCTTCAAAAAATGCCAGTTCCAGACAGGAGCGCTGCTCACTGGGGATACTTTCCAGCGCCTGCATTACCTGTTGGCGCCGCCACGACTGTTCCACCTCGCTTTCGGCGCTGCTAGTGGAATAGCGAGGGGGATGCCCCAGCGTCTCGTTTTGGGTTTCGTTTCGTGTCGGCGCCGTTGGTGGCCGTATATGCTGCTGGCGCAAATAATCGAGCCCCTTGGCGCGAGCAGCATGGTACAGCCACGCCGCCACCGACCCTGTGCCCTCATTTGGTTTGGCGCTTTGCCAGACCATCCAGAAGAGTTCCTGTAGCAGTTCTTCGGCCACACTGGTTTCGTGTACGATCCGCACCAGTAGATTATAGACAACCTGGGCATGGCGGTCGTACAGCAGCTCGTAGGCGCGGAGGTCTTGACGGTGGATCAGTTGTAGCAGCGTTTCGTCTGGGTAGTCGTTATACGATTCAACCGCCCGCAGTGGCATTCGAGTTGCTCGCTCGTGTTTGATGCGCATTCGTTACGTTTGGATGCGACCACTCTTTTTCTAAGTAGAGCAAACGAACAAACTTATCGCCCACCCGGTGGCGGGCGGTCTGTCCGGTCAACTGAAAGCCGAGATAGGTGAAAAATTGGAGCGCGCCGGGATTGAACTGCTCTACCGCCAGCCGCGCCTTGTACATGCCGGCCTGATCAATGAGCCACGGCTCCAACAACTGCCACGCCTGTGCGCCGACCCCCTGGCGCTGCAACGGCTCGGCCACCATCACCATGCCGATATAGACGACATGCTGTCCTGGCCAGTGAAGACGGAAGTCGATCAGCCCGATCAACTCGCCGGCCGCGGCATCCTCCGCCTGGAGCCGGCGCACCATCCCCAGGATCGTACGGCCCGGTGTCTCTGCGGCCGCACGCAAGTCGTGCGCGGCCTGATTGGGTGGCGCGCTGGGCCAGTTGTAGAGCGCCCAATAACCCGGTGTGGCAACATAGACTGCCTGTAAAGCAGCCACATGATATTCTAGCGACAGCGGCACAAGTGAAATGTTTGGTTCAGTCATGTGAACTGCCGGATTATGTCCTGTCTTGAGCGGCCAAATCCTCTAAGAAGACACAAAACTGTGCGACATCTAGTGCCAGGTTTTGAAAACAGGCGCGCAGTTCAGCCGTCAAATCTTGTAAGATGGTCCCGCCTGCTGGCCCGATGTTGCTAACCCCGTGTTCATAAAATGTGCTCGATCTCGGTGCGCAGGGTATTGACCTGGCTGCGGGCATTTTGCAGGTCGGCGCTCATGCGGTCGAGCCTTTCGCGTTCGACGCGGACAAAGCGTGTATAGGGTGCAATCGCCTCGCGCAGCCGTTGGACGCTATCCTTGAGTTCGGTATCGAACTGGCGGGTCATGGCGTTGGTGAGCTGGCTGCGCAACTCGTTGACCCGCTGGCGCAACTCAGCCTTAATCTTGCTTCGCCGCGCCGGCAGAACGTAGAGGCCCAGTGCTGCGAGCACGCCAGCTCCCAAAATACCGGTAATGTCAAGCAGTGTCGTCTGCAGCAGCGTCACGAGCAGGGCGCCCAGCCCCAATGCGCCCACCTCCACCGCTGCCGTCTGGATGATGGCAGTCTGCACCTCCTGCGCCAGCTTGAGCGATTCGGCCTCGCGGTCATAACTGTCCACCACCTGTTGTGCCTCGCGACCGACACTGGCGAGCAGGTTCTGCCGGTTGAACTCAAAGGCGCTGGTCATCGAACCGACGATGCGGTCGGCGTGTTGGGCGGCGCGGCGGTTGAGATAGTCCATCACCGCCTGCCACTGGCGATAATCTTTGTCTACCAGCCAGTCGATCAGTTCGCTGACATGACGTTCGATCTGGCGGCTGGTGTCACCTACCACCTGGCGTTCGAATTCAGCGCGCAATTTGTCCCCGTTCATCAGGTCGATGAGGCGGTTGAGCCGCATGTAGTCGTCGAAGAAACGGTCCCCGCGCTCGGCCATCTCATAGAGCACATTATCGACGTGACTGATCTGGTACTTGAAGTCGCGCCGCATATCAGTCTCGTACGCAGCAATCTGCTCCTCGATGGTGTCGAGCGTCTGAAAATCGCCGCGCAACAATTCCTGGCGCCCCACGATGACCTTGTTGTACTTCTCGATGAGGTTTGCGGCGACGCCGATAGGATTTTCGAGCTTGAGGCGTAGACGCTCCGTGGCGTCCAGTTGCTCGATCATGTAACGCTCCAGCGGCTCGAACTGGCTGGCCTCCCACAGCGGGCCGGCAGGGCGACCGTTCGGGCTCTCCTGTTTGGCCTGGAGCGCCAACCGGGAACTGACCGGGAAGATCTGCGGGTCGATGCCCAGGAGCGCGCGCCCATTTTCGCGCACAAAGTCGAGGATCTCCTGGCGCTCATCCGACCCTTCGACCAGGTCGATCTTGTTGACCACGATGACGATCTTCTTGCCCCACTGGCGCACGCGTTCCAAAAAGAGACGCTCGCTCTCGCTAAAGGGGCGGTCGGCGCTGGTGACAAAGAGCACCAGGTCGCTGCGCGGAACAAAGTGCTCGGTGATCTCCTGGTGGCGCTGGATGACGGCGTTGGTGCCCGGTGTGTCCACCAGGTTGACCTCGCGCAGCCACTCCACCGGCACATAGATCACCAGATAATCGCCGTGGCTGGCGTCCTGGCTCAACTGTTCGCCGTAGCGCAGTACATGGATGTTGCTCGTCGTCGGAGTGACGCCCTCTTGCAGCAGGCGGCTGCCTAGCAGCGCGTTCAAAAAGGCGGTCTTGCCGGCATTAAACTCGCCCACAACGACCAGCAGAAAGAACTCATCCATCTGCTGGAGGCTGCGTTTGAGCAACTCCAGGTCTTCATCAGCAGCTTCCAGTCGCGCCAGTTGGATGCGCAATTCTTCGATTAGGCTGCGCTCCTGGCGGAGCAGCCGCGCTTGTTCCGGCGTAAGCAGACGTTGCAAGGGAGCACCCTCATGAGTATAGCCAACCGGGCCTGCGACCCGGCGCGGACAAAAACAAACCAAGTAGAGCCTTACATTTTGCCGGCATATCAACGTAATTTCGTACGATCCACTACGTGACCGAATCTCTCTGGTTGCAGGCCGCGTATCACCCGATATTGTAACACACAGAGTTTCCCGCTGCGAATAGCCGTGTGATCGAGGGGGCGTCCAGGATTGGGGGCGAAGCGCGCAAGCATTCCGGGAAAAGGCTGCAAGCGCGTTGGACAACTAAAGCATCTCTGGCCCTTTCCCGGAATGTGAGTCCAAGCGAGTAAGGGCTCTTATGCTGCCCGCCCCCAATTTCGGACACACCCTGTGATCGACAACGGTTCCAAATCCGCCTGGCCTTGAAGGGGCACTTTGTGTACGTCCAATGCAAACACCCCTGTATTCTGGACAAATCTCCCAAGATGAGCGATAATCGTTGTTCGATCCTTAGTGTCAATATGACGCTAACCAACTCGGCGTATCGACGTATCTTTGTTCAACGTTCTAGACCAGGCACAGCCAAACTGCACTGGCTCAAGAATGGCGAATTGTCCGGCCTAACCGCCGATTCGTCTCTGGACAGGTGAGTCAAAAGAGAGGAGACAAACGATGGCACTCAATTTTACAGCCGGCGAACAGGTGGAAATCCCGCCCATCCCCCTAAAGGAACAGGTGAGTCTGCCGGCGGCGCAGAGCGCCGTTATCGTGGTGGACATGCAGAACGACTTTGTCAGCGAAGGTGGCCGGCTTGTGGTTCCCGATGCGGCGGCCACCGTCCCGGCGATCCAGACGTTGTTGGCGGCGGCCCGCGGTCACAACGTCCACATTGCCTACACACAGGACACCCACTACGAGGGTGATCCTGAATGGCAGATCTGGCCGGAGCACTGCCGCGCCGGCACGTGGGGCTGGCAGATCGTCGAGGCGATCCAACCGCAACCGGGTGACCTGGTCTGCCCCAAGAGCCGCTATGATGGCTTTTACGACACCTCGCTCGATCACTATCTGAGCCGGGTGTGGAAGGTGGAACACCTGGTCATCGTCGGCACCATTGCCAGCATCTGCGTGTTGCACACGGCGGCCTCGGCCGGTCTGCGCTGGTTTCACGTCGTGACGCCTGTAGACGGTGTCTCATCGCTCAACGACTTTGACCAGGCGCTTGCGCTGCGCCAGATCTCATGGCTCTACGCCGGAGAAGTAGTGCGGAGTGTGGCCGGGATCGAGTTTGTGTAGAATGGGGAATAGGGCATGGGAGTGGGGAGTCAGGTCAGAAATCCCACTCCTTACTCCCCATTCCCTACTCCTTAAGCGGTACGCGGCTGGAGCAGACCGTAGTTACCGTCGCGACGCCGGTAAACCACATCAATGGCGTTGGCATCGGGGTTGAAGAAGATATAGAAGTCGTGGCCCAACAGCTCCATCTGTTCGATCGCCTCCTCTTCGTTCATGGGCTCGACCAGGAACTGCTTGCGGCGCACGATCTGGCCGCTCTCTGGCACCTCCTCTTCCGTTTCTTCAGGTATCGGCAGAAGCATTTCTGCCTCCAGGCTAGCCGCAGCGGCGGCGCGCCGGCGACCATCAAACCGCCGCCCCTTGAAACGAGTGATCTGACGGTACATCTTGTCAGCAGTGGCATCGATCGAGGCGAAGATATCACTGGTTGACTCCTCGGCGCGCAGGATCTGGCCGTTGGCCCAAATGGTGAGTTGAGCCGTGTAGCGGTCTTCGGCGGCGCGCGTCGGGCTATGAGTCAGTTCAGCGCGCGCCTCACGCACCTGGGGAAGATAGCGTTCGAGCTTGCCCACTTTCTTTTGCAGATATTCGCGGACCCAATCGGTAATGTCGACATTGCGACCATGAACGATGAGTTGCATGGAACACTCCTTTCTTCAGGCAAGGATTATCGACTCCGCAGTCCACCCATCCCGTAATTGGACGGTGGGTGGCCTTGCCAGAGGATAATAGTTGGGAACGCAGTGGGAAAAGAGCACAAATAATCAGGGGCTGTTACTGCGCTGGCATTCAAATCGAGCGCTTGTTGGTAGCGCAGAAAGGCGTTGGTGTCACAGCGTGAGCGGGGCGGATGCGCCCGCGAGAAGGGTGGTCTTACCATATACGCATTGTAGTCCGGCCTGCCCGAATTGTCAATCGACAGGCGTCTAGGCGTCAGCTGGTCACATGACCAGGGTGGCCCATCTATCATCCGCCACCTTATGGTCATCTAGCCGTTCTGCTGTGGCGAGGGTCAGCGCATAGACTGCACTGGCGCCGGCCACCTGTGCAGCGTGGGCGCAGGCGCTGAGGGTAGCGCCTGTCGTATAGACATCATCGATGAGCAGGATACGCTTCCCCCTGACCGTGGGATGGGCGCGGAAGGCGTCGGCAACGTTCAGCTTGCGTTCGTGGGCGTGTAGCCCTACCTGGGTACGGGTCAGCCGTTGGCGCTCCAGCCACTCTGGCCGTAACGGCAGGCCGACCTGCTGGCAGAAAGCGCGCGCCAAGAGTTCAGCCTGGTTATAGCCGCGCTCCTGTTGGCGTTGGGCGTGGAGCGGCACCGGCGTCACACCGTCGATTCGTCTGTAAAAAGCCGGCCACGGATGCAACAAAAACGCAGCCACCAGGTAGCGCGCCAGCAGCGGGGCCAGGGTTGTTGCGCCGCCATACTTGAGTTGGTGCGCAGCCAACCGGATCGCCCCGCCATGAATGGTGGCTGCGCGCGCCAGGTTGAGCGAACTCTCTTGTTGGCAGGCGGCGCAGCGCGCTATCTGTTCGTGTTGGCGGCGACCACAGCCCAGGCAGATCCGTTCGCCCACTGGTTCTGCCAGTTGAGCGCACCAGGAGCAGAGCAGCGAGCCGGCCCGCTGGCAACCCACACAAGAGGGTGGGAAAAGCAGGTCGAGTATAGCAGGGCCGGCGTGTTTGATCTGTGCAAGCGAGGAACGCAGGGCAAAGACAGCCATATCACTTCTCCAAATTTACGGCAGGATAGGTATACCCCTCTACCGTACAGAACGATACACTGTCATTGTCGCGCACAAACATTACATTTCATATTAAGGCCAGTGGCAGCCTCAGAGATTGGGTAGGGAACCAGGTCTGCAACAGATCATTGATAAACGTACGGAGATCATCCCCTAAGATCAACAGAATCGAAAGCAAGACAATCGCCAGCAGGATGATCAGCAACGCATATTCCACAAAGCTCTGCCCACTCCGGTTGGAAGGCATCCGTGACATCGAATCTAGTCCTCATTTTCAGTGCCAAAGGCTGGGCCGCCCAGGCCGGGCGATCGATGGCGGCCTACTTCATCGAGCCGGATCCACCCCCGGCGGAGCGCCAGCACCGCTGCCTGGGTGCGATCCTCGACAAGTAATTTGCGTAACACATTGCTGATATGATTTTTGACCGTCTGCTGGCTGATCTTCAACGTGTATGCGATCTCTTTATTGCTCGCCCCGCGTGTGATATAGGTCAAGATTTCCATCTCACGCGTGCTCAGGGGGGCAAAGTGATCCAGTACATTTTCCCGATCCGGCGCAAGCTTCTCGACCGCTCTGAGAAGCCAACGGAAGGCTTCAGCCTTGTTCAGCACCTGATCGTTGATCACACACCTGCCCGCAGCCGTGGCGCGGATGGCTGGCAGCAGTGTACTGGGCAAGACATCCTTGGGAAAATAGGCCGAAGCGCCAGCACAGAGCGCATGATACAGTTGCTCGTCATCGTGGTAAGCCGTCAAGATCACAATGCCGATCTCATCGGCGTCGTGGGCCATCTTGATCTCGCGCGTGGCCTGCAAGCCGTTTTTACGCGGCAGGTTGATGTCCATCAAGATTACATCTGGTTCGATGCGTAGAGCTTCGACAACCGCATCGACCCCGTCGGATACTTCGCCTACGATCTCCATATCGCTCTCGCCCTCGATCACCTGGCGCAACCCGCGGATAAGCAGCGGGTGATCTTCGACGATCATGATCCGAACTTTGCGGTCGGGAAAGGGAACCTGGTACGGGTGTCTGCTCATGGTGATTAGCGGGTCTGGTACACGAGGTGCGAAGTGCTTGGCATTTGCTAATTCATTTGCCAATTTCAGTATAGCACTAGCGAGAACTACTTACAACTTTACCAGCGCATCCGTAAGGGTATTTCAACCTACATTCCGGGAAAGGGCCAGCGAGACTCTGGTGATGCCAGATAGTTCCAGCTCTTTCCCGGAATGCTTGCTACCGACGCTTCGCCCCCAATCCTGGACGCACCCTTTGCCGCAGCGTTGTTTGGGACATCGCGCCGAACATGTTATAATAATCTTACTCAGGGACAATAGGAGGTATTTGTGACCGATATTTCCAGGCTGTACGAGCTACAGAAGATCGACAGCACCTGGGAAAAGGTGCGTCGCCGGCTCGTTCAACTCCGCAAACAATTGGTGGAGAGTGACGAACTGCAGAAACAACGCGCCGCAGTCGCCGAACTGGAAGCGGCGGAACATCAGTGGCACGCGCAACAGCGTAGTGCCGAACTAGAAGCTCAAACGCTCACCACCCGAATCCGGGAAACCGAAACGCGGCTGATGAGCGGACAAGTGCGCAACCCCAAAGAATTGGCAGCTCTCCAGGAAAGCATCGAGGCACTGCGCCGGCAGCACGCCCACGTTGAAAATGAAGGCGTAGAAGCTCTTCTCCAGGTCGAAGAGACGAGCGCCGCGCTGGCCAAGGCGCGCGCTGGTCTCCAGGCAGCCGAGGCCACATGGCAGGCTGAACAGACCGACCTGTTGCAAGAAGAAACAAAGCTAAAAAAGCTCTTTGTCCAGTGCAAGAAACAGCGCGAGACGCTAGCAGCAGTGCTCGCCGGAAGTCTCCTGGCGCGTTACGAGGATCTGCGCCAGCGGAAAGCAGGCGTAGCAGTTGCAACTATCGAGCGCAATATGTGTACTGCCTGCCACGTCCAGGTCCCTACCGGTGTGGCCAGCGCCGCCCGCAGCCAATCGGGCAACCCGGTATTCTGCCCTAGTTGCGGTCGCATCCTCTATGTCGGCTAAGGCTGTCATTCTGTCGCAGTCCCCACAAACGGAAAGAAGATCTCCCAAGCCCAATCCGAATAGATAGGAATTACTTCGCTCTGCCACCCGCCCCCATTGTGGTGGTGCAAGAGCAGGATCCCTTGTGCGCCCGACGATACATAATCGGGTGCGTAGAGCGTGACGGCGAGGCGGGTCTCTGTCCGGTCTTCCCAAGTTGGCGGGACATTCCTGTCAGCCTGGACAGTTACCCCCGGTCGCAGTAGGTCATAAGCCCGGCGCGCGGTCTGGTCAACCCGCCGACGCTTTCCGTCCAGGCTGGCAGGCAGGTCTTTGCTGTAGCTCTCAACACGATAGAAGAAGCGACTCTGCCCGGCGGCCAGCCCCAGTGCTTTAACCCGCACGGGTAAGACCATGACACTGCTATTATAGAGCGCCGTATCGAACAGGGTTGGGTCGATTCCGTTGAGCGGCAAGTGAGCATCCGTTACACTGGTGTGGAGGTCGCGCACCACTGTAATAAAGGCGTCGCTCGTGCTGCGCAAGTTTTGATAACCAGCCACATCGCTATTGAAGACGAGCAGATCATCCACTCCATCGCCATCCCGATCGATCAAGATATGAAATTCCACTTCGTTTGGCGTTGACCAATTTTCATAAACGGCAATCGCAAAGTAGAGGGTCGCCTCAGCCGACACGATACTGGACTGAATGCTACTTCGTGGCGTCGCCAGATCGCTCGTCACACCGACATACTTCAGGTCGGCGAAACCATATTGGGCTGCGTCCCCAGCCTGCGCAGCCAGACGCGGGCTGGCGATATGCAGTTCGGCCACGCTAACCAACGCCACCACATCGGTCGGCGGCCGGCCACCGGTCAAGGCGACGCCACTCAACGAGATCGGCTGTGTACCGCTCACTACCGCACCAAAATCAAATCTAGCCGGCGCGGCCCGCATGGCTGCTGCAGGCCGCGCCGCAGCGTACAGCGGAACATGAACCACCGGCTCCGGCATGATCACAGCCACACTAGCCGCACCAGACGGGGGACCGGTCACCTCGACCGTTAACACCATCTGGCCGGATGCGAGCCTTAGCTCATCCGCCGCCACCAGGGTGACGGCACCGCTGATTGGCTGGCCAGCTCCACTTCCAATGGTGTCACTGTACAAGAGATGTGTGGTAAGCGAGCCGGGCATCCCACTCCCCAGGGCCACCGCAGTCACGGTCACCCCTGCTGATGGTGAGATCGTATAGGTGAGCAGCCGGTCAGCCGGTTCATAGTCCAGGTGCGCTGTTGCCAGTGGTTCGCCTGCGCCCGGCACGGTAAAGCTGAACGGGCTTGCCGGCGGCCAGAGCAGCAAATAGCCACTCTCCTCGTTTAGCCAGTGGCGCGGCGCACCGGCTTGTGTGGATGCAAGCGTCGGGTCGCGCCCCCGCTGCATCCCAGCAGCATCCGCCGCTAACTGGATCGGTGTGGTTACCAGCCCGTAGCCTGGCGCCGTTACCTTCGTTACCGGCAGGCTGATAGTGATGCCGGGCGCATGAGTAATGCCGGCGTAACTCAGCGTCTTAGTCACAGGTGTGCCGGTCAGATTGGCAATGCGGAGGCTTCTCTGTGCGCTTGCCGTCCCCACCACCTCGAGTGCGCCAAATGAGATACTTACCTGGCCCGGCTGATCAGCGTTATAGGCGATGACATCGGTGTTAACCGCTCGCGCCAGGTCGATCCGCCCGGCGCCAAGCCGGACAGGGCTGTAATAGGTGCTTGCGTCCGCGCCGACAGGGCCAAGCGAGGTGACGGCTGTGTTCATGAGCAATGCCTTGAGTTCGGCAGGCGCTCGCTCCGGGTAGAGTTGGCGGAGCAAGGCCAGGGCGCCGGCCACATGCGGCGTGGCCAGCGAGGTGCCAGAGGCGGGGCGGCCGCCGCTACCAGTTCCATGCGCTGCGGTAAAGATCCCCGCACCGGGGGCGGCCACGTCGGGCTTGAGTGCGCTATCAAAGCGCCGGGGGCCGCGCGCCGAGAAAGTAGCGAGATCGTCGCTAGCGGCGGCAACGCTGACGACAGCGTCACCCACCGACGGCGCGTTGACGACATAGGTGGTATCGCCGCTATTGCCCGCCGCGGCCACGACGATTACCCCGGCAGCCGCGGCGTTTTCAGCGGCAACGGCCGTCATGTCGCCGGGCGCCCCATAGGGCGAGCCGAGGGAAAGATTGATCACATCGACACGGTCGCGCAGATCGCCGTCGCCATTGGGGTCCACGGCCCACTCGATGGCCTGATCCACTACTTCACTGCTGCCCGTGCATCCAAAGACTTTAAGCGCATAGAGCAAAGCATGAGGTGCGACACCGGGGCCGATCTTGAGCGTAGCAAAATCGGTTGCTTGATCATAGGGACCAGTGTAGGTGGAGCCATCAGGGTTGACACCATATCCTGCCGCGGTGGCGGCAACGCTGGTGCCGTGTGGATAGCAGTCCATCGGGTCGGGGTCGGGCGCCGGGATCGGGTTGAAATCGGGTTGGTCAGGATTGGCGTTATAGTGATTCCCGACAAAATCATAGCCACCGATCACCTTGACACCAGGAAAACCGGCCACATCGCCAACGATGGTTGGGTCATTGGCGCTGTAGCCCACGCCGGGGCCGCCAAAAGCTGTATGCAGGTAATCGATCCCCGTATCGATAACGGCAATCGTGATCCCGGCGCCAGTGACGCCCGGACGATCGACACTCTGCCAGATCATTGGCGCACCGATGGCCGGCACAGTGCGTGCGTTGAGCGGCTCTTTGGGTGTCATACGATGCACCTCAACGATCCCTGGCAGGTGCGCCAGTCGCGAGAGCGCTGCCTCGTCGATGCGCACGGCAATCCCGTTGTAGACGCGCTGGTTGCGAAAGATCACCTCAGCGCCCAAATCTGCCAGTGCGGGGAGCAACGCTTGTTGTGCGGCTTCGACCTGTGCCAGGTGTGTCTGGGTGGCGGCGACCAGCGCTGCCGCCTGCACCCTGCCCGTTTGCAGGGCAGCGTAGATCTGCGTGACCGGCGGCTGGGCCAACTCCAACACGGCTGTGACGCGCAAGGTAGGTGCGTACGCCTGTGTGGCTCCGCTGTCCCTACTTACGCTGGCGCCCAACAGCAGAGCAGCGACCCACAAAAGACGGACGGGCATCCGTCTTGCATGACCAAGAGAATACTGTACATACTCGAACAAATCGTAAGGCCGCATAGAGATCCCCGCCATTTGCCGTAGCCAAATAGGACATTCGCCGCATATGAAGCTGGATTATACCAGGGATAATAGTACTACAACGAGACTTTGCCCGGAAAATACAACCCGACCTCCGGGAGGTCACCAGAATCAGCTTTGTCAACCAGACCGTTTGTGGTCACGGGGGCCCTTTGGGCGCGGAGATCTTACCGGCGATGAATGCCAAAGTCTCGTTGTAGTAATAGATGGCGGATATTTTTGATGCATCCCCTACTGGGTGGTCGGGACCCAATTGGCGGTGTAGTTTCCATAAAACCAAATAGGTTTTGATGATGTTACAACAAACGTGGCAAAAAACCACCTTTCTGCGTAGGTGCCGGCTCATTGCCCTCTTTTTGCTGTTGGCCCTGCTTTGCGCACCAGCGCGCAGCCAGGCTGACCAACACTACGAGCCGGCGCCCATTTACCATATCCAGGGCGATGGCCTGACCAGCCCCCTGGCCGACCGCTGGGTGGACGCTGCCGGTATGGTCACAGGCGTGACAGCCACCGGTTTCTATCTGCAAGACCCCACAGGTGACGGCAACCCGGCCACGAGTGATGGTCTCTTTGTCTATACACACCAGCCACCTACCGTTCGGCCAGGAGAATGCGTCCTCGTCCAGCGGGCGCTGGTGAGCGAGTTTTATGAAAAGACGGAACTCTCGCGCATGAAAGCCGTGCTGCCCGATAGCCGCTGCCCACGGACGACGGTCACGCCGGTACAAATTCCGTTGCCCTACTACAGCGTCTCGCCCGCTGAACTCTTTGAACGCTATGAGGGCATGTTGGTAGAATTTCCCGGTCTAACCGGGATGGTACAGGGGCCAACCAAACGGCTCAACGACGGGCGGCTGGAGCTGGCAATCATCCCCGAATCACTGCGGCCGTACCTGCCGGGTGGCCGTGTCTTCCAGGAGCACACCGAGGCGAGCAACGCCCTGATTCACCTCAGCAGCGCACTTGGCGCACACTTGCCCGATGCAAAGTGGGGTGACCGTATCCGCATTGGCAACCCGGTGGGGGATTCGTCGCTGACGAGGGCAGTTCTCGATTACAATTTTGGCAAGTACCAGCTTCTGCTCATGCCGGATGAGCCACTCCTGCTGGAACCCAAACCGCTGGCCGATCTGCCTGGGATCACAGCAGCGAGCGACGAATTTACACTCTGCTCGATGAATCTCTACGCACTGGGGCGCGGCACAGCGCAAATCACCGACGAAGTCGCCTACCGGATGCACTTGCGCAAGCGCGCATTGACCATCAGCGAACAACTCCAAGGCTGCACGCTGATCGGCTTGCAGGAAGCAGGAACGCCCGCAGACGCCGAGGCCCTGGCGGCAGAATTGCGCGATTTCTTCAATCTCCCCTATCAGGCTACGGCGCTGCCGGGGCCACAGACAGAAAATGCCGAATTCCCGCTGACGAACGCGCTGCTCACCCGCGCCGACCGCGTCCAGGTGATCAAAGCAGCCGCCCCCCAGGCCTGCACAGAACATGATTATGCAGTGCCAATGGCGCCGGGAGTGTGTCCGGCAGAACGCTTTGCATTGTTCGACCGCACACCGCTGGTCGTGGACGTGGCCGTGAGCGGCGAATGGGGTGAACCCTACCCGTTGCGCCTGATTGTCAATCACTGGAAGAGCAAGGCAGGGGATGAATCGATTAATGCCGTGCGGCGTACGCAGCAGGCACTCTTTGTTGCGGCGCTTGTGCAGGCAGCGTTGATAGTCGACCCGGCTGCCAATGTCGCCGTTTTGGGTGATCTCAACGATTACTACAAAAGTGGCCCAGTGGAAGCGTTGCAGATGAATGTGCAACCACCGCTCATACACCCCTACGATTACCTTCCGGCACTTGATCGCTATACCTACATCTTCAACGGCGCCAGCCAGGTGCTCGACCACCTGCTGATCACACCGGGGATGGCGCGCGGTCTGGCCGGCGTTGACATCCTCCACACCAATGTCGATTATCCTTACCCGTCCTTTGTCGACTTTACCGACCCCCGCCATGCCAGCGACCACGACCTGGTCCAGCTCCGTATTCGCCCGGCGGGGGCCACGCTTTTGGGCGGCAACTTGCGCTATCCCGGTCTGCGGGTGGAGCTGCTCGGTGCAGACCAGCAACCGTTAGGCGTCACGCTGACCGATGAGCGCGGCGATTTCCGGTTTTGGAACTTGCGTCCAGGTGTGGTTACTCTCCGCATAGTGGCGCCCGATTTTGTCTCTCTTTCCGCGCCAGAGATGACTTTGACCCTGGAAGCGGGGTATAATGTAGTACCGCCGCTGGCGGTCGAGCATCAATCTGCGGCATTGGTGGGCGCCATCGCCCGGCTAGGCCCAGATATTGCTCGGCTCGTGCAAGAAGGTCAATAGCCGGGCGGCGAAGTACGGCGCGGAGCGGATATGAGGGGCACAGTATGAAACACGTCTACCTATCATGGCACGATCTGGAAGAGTTGGTCAGCAAACTGGTCTTCAAGGTCAATACGCCCTATGACACCATTCTTGCCATCAGTCGGGGCGGCATTATCCCCGGCGGGATGATCGCTGAAGCGTTAAAAATGAAGAATATTTTGACGGCGGCGCTGCTTTTTACCGAAAATACGACACCGCTGGCGCGGTTCACCTGGCCTCGCTTTCTCCAGTTTCCCGAAGACGATGTCCTGGCAGGGCGTAAGATTCTGGTGGTCGATAACCTGTGGAACCGCGGTCGCACGCTTATGGCCGCCAAAGGGCGGATCGACGCGGCCGGCGGCTACGCGGAGCTGGCCGTCATCCATTGGCGACCGTCGAGCAGCGATTTTCCTGACGACGCGCCTGATTTCTACGCCGAGATCACTGAAGACTTTATCCACTATCCCTGGCAGCGCATCGATGATTCCGACTACCGGGTCCTGTCGCAGCCGGTGATGCCACTCTCTTAACGCGCAAAGAGGAGATTTTATGAGCGAGATGCCAACCCTGACTGCGGCGGCGCCTGCAAGCGAGCGAATCGGAGCGATCATCGAGCAGTTGCAGCAAGCGTACCCCAACGCCACCTGTGCGCTCGACCATACCAACGCCTTCGAGTTACTCGTGGCGACCATTCTCTCGGCTCAATGCACCGACGAACGGGTCAACAAGGTGACACCCGCACTCTTTGCGCGCTTTCCGACACCGTTCGCTATGGCAGAGGCGGACATTACGGAATTGGAGGAGCTTATCCGCTCTACAGGTTTTTTTCGTAACAAGGCAAAAAACATCCAGGGCGCATCCCAACGGATCGTTGCCGAGTACGGCGGCGAGGTCCCAGGAAACATGGCCGATCTGCTCACCCTGCCCGGTGTGGCGCGCAAGACCGCCAATGTTGTCCTCGGTACAGCCTACGGGATCGCCGATGGCGTGGTGGTCGATACCCATGTCAAACGGCTCTCCAACCGGCTGGCATTAACCCAACACGACGATCCAGAGAAGATTGAAAAGGATCTGATGGCGCTGGTCCCACGCGAACATTGGGTCGAATTTGCACACATGCTGATCTTACACGGGAGACAGGTGTGTGATGCGCGCAAACCCCGTTGCTCGGTCTGCACGTTGAGCCAGCTTTGCCCATCGGCGCAGTTGTAAAATCGACCCGGTGCAGAACCGTTCCAGCGTGTTCCGTCCCTGGGTCTATCGATTGTGAGTTATCATGCCGAGATTGACCTTGATCATCATCGCGTTGGGTGCTGTGGTGGTTATCGCCACCACGCTCACTGCACGGTTTCTCTTCCCGCCGGTGTCGCATCCAGCCCTTCATCCGGCACCGGATGACAGGGCCGTGACCGCGGAGTTCCAGCGCCTCCCAGCGCTGGAGGATGTGCGGCAGGCTGTGCAATTACGGCTTGGCTCCGAATGGCGCGTTGTGACTATCACGGGCCGAGAACTAGAACAGCGCCTACTCGCCTTCAGCCCTACCCAGACACCAGGGCGACAGAGAGCCGCGGCCACACTCCTGGGCGGGCTTGACGATCAGGCAACCCTGATCTCGGCTTCACATGGCTCGGGGGCTACTTTACAGGTTATTGCACTCAAACGCAACGGGCTGAGCCTGGATCGCTATCTTGACGAGGTTGGGCAACAGTTGGCGACAGCGGGCGCCATTGTTCACAGCAGGATAGTCGATGCCACGTTGCGCGCCGACCACCTGCCCGCTGCCCGCCTGCACTATTCATTGGCAGCGGAGACTTCCTACGGCCAAATTGCCTCGGTCGCAGGTGTGCAGGTGGCAACATATGATGCGTCGGCAGCCCGTCTGGTCGTCTTCACCCTGACTGGGCCGCCGAGCCAGGCCGACGAATTGCCGCTGCTCATGGGCGATATCGTGGCTGCAGCCGCATTTTGACCCTGGGAAAACCAAACGAACGGTGTAGGCTTAATCCGTGAAATCTTCGATTACACCTTCGGTTTCGCCCACCAGACGGAACTGGCGTTGCCTGCCCGGATGCTGTGCGGGCCAGGCCAGGTAGCCATCTACGTCATAGCCGTTGTAGGGCTGCTGCGAATTCTGCTGCACGGGTAGACCGTTGCCCGCCAGGATGATCACCGGCGGCTGCTGGGGCAAGGCTCCATACGGGTGGCCGCCGAGATAATTCGGCCCGCGGCCGTTCATCCGGCTGTGTTCCACGTTATCTTCGCGTCGCCGCACCGAGGCAAGTACCAAAAACGCCGCGGGAATCCCCGCCAGAACCCCAAATAACACACCTAACCCCATTCCCAAAGCATCTGGACTCAGCCGCTCCGCTAAACGGAACGCCATCACCGCCACGAAGAGAACTACACACAACACGATCAATCGTCTCACGGTTTTTTCCTTTTCTTTGCCCTACCTTGAGCAGGGAGTCTACTGCCGCTCACCTGTTTGAGCAGCGGTTGTTTTGACGCTCTTTCCGCTTAGTCACCCATTCCCCTCGCATCGGATCGCTTATGCACGGCCAATAAAGCGGCGGACAACACCACGCCAGCCGGATGGTGAGGGCTGTTCGCTACCGCCATCGTCAGCAGGCGCCGGTGCGCCATTGAGTGGGGTAGATGACCAACGCCTGCTACGGCATCCTTCAGCCAAGACGGCCGTAATCTGTTCGAGATCCTGTTTGCCAACCCAGGCCGCCTGAAAGCGGACAGTTTCGCCCTTGGCGACAAGCAGAAAGTCGCCGTGCCCTTCCAGTTTTTCGGCGCCGCTGTCCGGGATACCACAGGCATAGCGCGCCTCATCGCTGCTGGCCACCGCACCGACCAGCCGGATGGGAAAGTTGGCCTTCATCGCACCACCAATGAGCGCGGCGGTCGGCTTCTGGGTGCAGGCCACCAGGTGGATCCCTGCCTCGCGGCCCCGTTGGCTCAACCGGGTCAGCATGGCTTCCACCGCAGCACCGCCGGTCTGGATGAGGTCGGCCAGTTCGTCCACGGCGACAACCAGGACCGGAGTCGAGATATGGCTGCGGTCGCGCCGTTCCATCTCTTGCACCAACCAGCGGAGCCGGTCGATTGCCGCCAGTGGCTCAGAAACGACGCCACCCAGTACATGGGGCAGACGGGCCAGTTGGGCAAAGCCACGCCCCTTGGGGTCGATCAGGATCAGCTGCACTTCGCCCTGGCGGTTGTGCATCGCCAGTGAAGTCAAGAGCGTACGCGCCAGCGCCGTCTTGCCCGAACCGGTTGTACCTGCGATCAACAGGTGAGCCACATCCGGTGCGGTCAACCGTAGCAGAAGAGGCACCCCCTCCTGATCCAGGCCCAGAATCGCCGTTACCGGCGGGACCGTCGCCAAGCGTTGGCAAAGCGGCAAGAGCCGGACAGGCTCCGTTTTGTTGCGCGGAACTTCAACGTTGATAGCCTCCCCTTCGCGATAGACGCGAGCGGCGCGCTTACCCAGGGCCATTGCCAGCTCTTCGGCCAATACAGCGATCTTGCTGACCCGCGTGCCCAACTGCGGGCGAATCTGAAATCGAATATGGCGCGGCGTGACGACACCGCCATCAACCCGAGCGGTCACCTTGTGTTGGGCTAGAACGGCCTCGATACGGTCAGCTTGCCAGTCCAATCTACGAGATCGCGTTCTCATCCTGCTTCTCCCCCAAGCACGCCGGCCTGTCCACAGGCAAAAGGACAGGCCATCTGGTTACTGGATACGAATGAAAAGCCTGGTCGCCGCTGCCGCCAACCCGCTTGTCATGAAGACGAAGCAGGGTTGAGGGCGATGCGACAGACCAGGCTAACTGCTACCGGCTCGCAACTGTCCAAATGGCACGCTGACGAGCCCGGCTCTGCGCAACTCTCTTTTGTGAACGGTGCCCGACCGGATATTCTCGGGTAATACGCGATTCAGAACAAATGTACTATGATGCATCCAGTATAACAGAACGTATGTTCTATTGTCAAGCACCAATTTTGTGAGTTTGTGAGGAAATGGTAAGGGAGGAAAGCCTTCTAGCCGTACACCCATCCTACTGTATGGGGGCGCGTCCGAAATTTGGGCGAGTAGGGCAAAATGGCATTTTGCCCGCTGGAACCCGCATTCCTAGAACCCGCATTTGGGGAAAGGGCCGGCGCCAGTTTGTCTGACCGGCGCGTCTCCGGCCCCGGGTGCCCTCTGGGCGCCGAATGCTTGTGAAATTCTCGCCCCCAATCCTGGACACACCCCTCTATGGGTCCAAAGATGACAGGGCCTACCAAGCGCGGTATACTGGTTAGCACTATGTAGAATCCCTTGCGGTCGATCAATTTGCGTGGATGGAGGAGGAGATGGCAAGACGAAAGGTGATTGTGACAGGGGCAGCGGGTAAGGTCGCGGGGCAGGTATTGCCCGCGCTGCGAGAACGATACGAATTGGTTTTGCTGGATGTGCGGACGACTGACCGCAGTGGAAACGAAGTGCCGGGCATTCAAATTGCCGATCTAGTCGATCAGGATCGGGATCGCTACCGGCACCACTTTCGGGGTGCGGACGCGGTGACGCACTTTGGCTTCGTCGGCAACTCCAACCCAGCAGCAGGAAGTGACACCGATGGCCGCTTTCAGAACGAGATGGCCAATGTTCAGATGGCTTACAACGTCTACCAGACTTCGCTAGAAGAGGGCGTGCGGCGGGTCGTGGTTGCCAGCTCCAACCATGCCGCAGATTATTACGAGCCGCTGATTCTCGACGGCGCGATGGACTTTGTCGACCCGAATGGCCGGGCGCTTTCGGACAACTATTACGGTTGGGCCAAAGAGGTCTACGAACATCTAGGGTTTGTTTTCGCCGTTGGCAAGCAAGCGCGCCCCAATGCAAGCTTTACGACCGGCCAGCGGCCAGAGGCGGGTCGCCAGCTCGAAGTGGTGCAGATCCGGATCGGCGGCCCCCGTGAGACGGACGTTGAGAACTGCAAGTTGGGCGATCTGCGTTGCATGCGCCGGGCGCTGGCCGTCTATATCAGCGACCGCGACCTCCAACAGCTTTTTGTCAAGAGCATCGAGACGGCGGATATTCGCGACGAGCGCGGCGTGCCGTTTCAGATTTTTTATGGCATCAGCGCCAATTCGCACGCCTTCTGGAGCATCGCCAACGCCCGCCGGGTCATCGGCTATGCACCGGAAGATAACAGCGAGATCCGCTTTCGGGACGCGATCCAGCGACACATCGAGGCAGCGCTGGGCGCCGCTTGACCGATTGGAAGCTACGCAGTTGCACAGGTGCGATGCACTTGCAAAGTGCGTTGCACCTCTGGCCGACAAATCTGTGTTCTGTTTTCCTCTCCTTTGGTAGGCGTAGCTCAGGATGGCTGTTCTCGACCTGCTGGCAGACGGCGGTGCGGAATAAAACCAAAACGCTGTCAAAACCGCTCCGAACTATAATGGTCAGGTGGTTGACGCGTTCACAGTGGAAGAAAGCTCCAGTATGTTGAGTGTTAGCGAAAAGATTCTGTTTGTGATTTGCGCCGCCGGTGCGTTGGCCTATGCCTATCCTGCCTGGCGGAATGTCCATCTGGTTATCCGTCGTGGGAACGGTGAGCGACCGGCAGCGCAGACGCGCTGGCAACGAGTAGCGAAGGCGGCCCGCACGTGGCTGACGTTGGCGCCGACGTGGAAGATGCGCCCGATCTCTAGCCTCTTTCACGGGTTGATTGCCTGGGGCTTTATCTTCTATTTTCTCGTAAATATGGGCGATTTGCTCCAGGGATATTTCCCGATCACCTTTCTGGGGGAGGGCTGGCTTGGGTCGATCTATCGGTTCCTGGCCGACCTGTTGACGGCGGGCGTCCTGGTTGGGATGGTCTATTTTCTGCTGCGGCGGTTTGTTTTTGCCGCCCCGGCGCTGGCCTATCACGAGAATGTCAAGCTGGTAGAGGCGGTCAGGGCCGGCGCCATCCGGCGCGATTCGCTGATTGTGGGGTTATTTATTCTCTTTCATGTCGGCTTCCGGCTGTTGGGCGAGAGTTTTCACGTGGCGCAACAGGGGGGGGACTGGGGCCAACCCTTTGCCCATCTGCTCAGCCAGGCGTGGGCCGGGTGGGGTGACGCCGCGCTCACGGCGGGCCGTCACCTGGGGTGGTGGGGTGCGCTGGGGCTGATCCTGCTCTTTATCCCCTACTTCCCGTACACCAAACACTTTCACCTGATCATGTCTGGCGTCAACTTTCTCTCCAAGCCAGAACGCACCTCGTTGGGCGCCATCGAGCCGGAGAATTTTGAGGACGAAACCAGAGAAGAGTTTGGCGTCGCCAAAGTCGAAGAACTCCCGTGGACCCACCTGGTGGACGCCTACGCCTGTATCATGTGCAACCGCTGCCAGGATGTCTGCCCGGCCTACATCACAGGCAAAGAGCTGTCCCCCTCGGCATTGGAGGTCAACAAGCGTTACTTCCTCAACGAGCATCTGGACGACCTGGCCGCCGGCAAGGATTCTGAGTTGAGCCTGATCGACTTTGCCATCAGCGAATCGGCGGTGTGGGCGTGTACGGCGTGCGGCGCCTGTATCGATGTCTGCCCGGTGGGTAACGAGCCAATGTTTGACATTCTCTATCTGCGCCGCCGCCAGGTCTTGACGGAGAACAAGTTTCCACGCGAGCTACAGACCGCCTATCGCGGCATGGAGCGCAATGGCAACCCCTGGAACCAGAGCACTCGTGAGCGGCTGGCCTGGGCCGAAGGGCTCGCTGTGCCCACCATCGATGAGAATCCGGAGCCGGAACTGCTTTGGTGGGTCGGCTGTGCGCCGGCCTACGACCCGCGGGCGCGCCAGGTGGCGCAGGCCTTTGCCAGAGTGCTCAATACAGTGGGCGTCAACTATGCGGTCCTCGGCGAGATGGAGAGCTGCACGGGCGATGCGGCGCGCCGTTCGGGGAATGAGTATCTCTTCTATGAGATGGCAAAGGCCAATATCGAGACGCTGGACGAGGTCAATCCCAAACGCATTGTCACGACCTGCCCCCACTGTCTGCACACGCTGGGCAAAGAGTATCCGCAATACGGCGGCCACTACGAGGTGATCCACCACACGCAGTTGCTGGCCGAATTGGCAGCGGCGAAACAGATCAGCGTGCAGCGCAATGGCGATGCCGACGCTATTACCTTTCATGACCCCTGCTATCTGGGGAGGCACAACGGCATTGTCGATGCGCCACGCACGCTGTTGGGCGAGCTGGGGGTGACCACCGTCGAGATGCCACGCCACGGCAAGGGTTCGTTCTGCTGCGGGGCCGGCGGGGCGCAGATGTGGAAGGAAGAGGAACACGGCGCCAAAGCGGTCAACCACGAACGGTACGACGAGGCCGAGACGACCGGCGCCAAGACCTTGGCCGTGGGTTGCCCCTTCTGTCTCACCATGCTCACCGATGCCTCGAAGCAGCGCGGCGAAACCCTGCGGGTCAAGGACGTGGCGGAACTCGTGGCGGAGCGGTTATCGTCGTAAGTTCTTCACCTGAATCCGGTCTCGTTGCTATGAATGTGGATATTGTAGAGTACGAGAAACGATTGTTCAACTACCCAAAAGCGAGGCTTTTGGCAAGCCTCGCTTCTTCGGACAACAGATCAAACAGCCTCCAACGGCCTTAAACCCGCCTCGATCTCGCGGCGGCGCGGCTCAAGGAAGGGGGGGAGGGCCAGCCGCTCGCCCAGGTGCTCCATCTCCTCGTCGGAGGCAAAGCCGGGGCCATCGGTGGCGATTTCAAAGAGGATGCCACCCGGTTCACGAAAATAGATCGACTTGAAATAGAAGCGGTCGATGACAGGCGTTACGCCCAGACCTGCTCGTTCGAGCCGCTGTTGCCACGCCTGGTGCTCTTCGTCGTTGGGCGTGCGGAAGGCGATGTGATGGACACCGCCACGCCCCACCCGGCCCGGCAACAGGTGGCGCCCGGCTTCGACGTGAACCTCGGCGCCTGGCCCGCCAGCTCCGGTGGCAAAGACGGTGATCCGCCGCACCGGGTCGTTGTATGCTAGATAGTCACGCACCTCTTGAAAACCGAGCGCCTCGGTGAGCATCCAGGCTGTGGGCCTGAGGTCATGCACCATCAACCTGACCGAATGGAGGCCGCGAATGGCTACCTCGGCTGGGACCGGGCCACGCTCCCATGGAATGCCGCCAGGGGCCTCGTGGTCGTCCATCAACGCCAGTTCCTGCCCTTCGGGGTCGGTGAAGCGGAGCAGTGTCTGCCCATCCTCCTCGACCAGCCCGCGATGAGCGACGCCGACCTCTGTTAGCCGTTGCGCCCACCAGTTTAGCGCCTCTTCGCTGGGGACACGCAGCGCAGTCAACCCAATGGTGCCGGCGCCGGGGCGGTTTGGGGCTGCGTGGGGCCAGTCAAAGAAGGTCACATCTGTTCCGGGGCTGCCCACTGCATCTGCATAGAAGAGATGATAGGCCGACACATCGTCCTGGTTGACCGTTTTCTTGACCAACCGTAGCCCCAATACCTGGGTATAGAAGGCCAGATTCTGGGCTGCCTGCCCGGTTATTGCCGTCACGTGGTGAAGTCCAGTTAGTTGCATGGAAATCTCCTGTTGAGCCGTTTATTCGATAGCTGACTCTACTTTACCTGTTCCATTTTACCTCGATTGGCTGGATTTCGTTGGCAAGCTATACCCCTTTCGAGGCTAGCGTTTGTAAGCGCATAGCGGGCGGTGGGATGGCGTTGATTGCCCATGCGCATCCTCTCTGCTACAATGGGTGGCAGCGCTTTGAGGAGCGTGTACTGGCAAACAGCTATGTTTTTTACCAATCTCCCCGAACATCAACATGTGATACGCCATGCGCTTTTGCGTGGCGCCAGCCTCGCTTACCTCTTGTTTGGGTTGACCGGCCTGCTGTTGACTTTTCCGTACGGCGGTTGGACAACCATTTTTCTTGTCACCTTGTTTTTGTTGGGCGCGTTGCTCTTTTGGCAGTGCAGCCGCTGGGTGGCGCATGGGCAACGTGTGCGTCTGGCGGTGCGTTTGAGCGCCGGTTGTTTGCTCTTTATCACCTCTGTCTTTGCCTTGACTGCCCCGCGCGAGTTTCCTGCGGCAGGGGCCACGGTCTTTGTGTTAGTGCTCCTTTTTAGCAGCCTGACCGATAGCAAGCGGGGCGCCTGGCTCTTTTGCGGCCTCTGTATCCTCTGCCATGTGACTTCTGTCTGGGCGCGGGCGTGGCTGTTTGGCATCGATTTTGGGGACGACCCAGAATTCTTGTTGATGGTATACTTTTTTACACCCCTGCTCTTTCTCCTCTTCACCTTTATCGCGACCGATCTGAGCGTCTATCTGCGCTCAACGCTCCAGACGAGCGCCGGTCTTCAGCGCGACCTACACAGCCGTACGCTGGAATATCAAAAGCTGCTGGAGACCATGAACGAAGGCTTTGTGATCATCAACAAGGATGACATATTTGAGTTTGTCAACAATCGGTTCTGCGAAATGGTGGGGCTACCGGCGGATCAAGTCATAGGACGCCGCTATACCGAGTTGGCCGAGTTTGACGAGGCCAACCAGATGATCCTTAGGGAGCAACGCGCACTGCGCGAACAGAAGTTGCGTTCCAGCTACGAGTTGCAGGCCACCCGGAGCGATGGCCTACGTGCGACCCTGTTGATATCGGCCATTCCCAATTTGGACGCCGACGGCCACTACTGCGGCACAAGCTGTGTCGTGACTGACATTACCGAAAGGAAACTGGCCGAAGAAGCGCTGATCGCCGAGCGGACTTTGCTCAGCCAACGCGTCAAGGAACGGACGGCTAGCCTCCAGGCTGCGAACGAGGCCCTCGCCCGCGAGCTGGCTGAACGCCAGCAGGCCGAGGCGGAATACCGGCTGCTTTTCAACCATGTGCCCCTTGGCCTCTATCGAGCCAGCCTGGATGGACGCCTATTGCGCGCAAATCCGGCATTGGTCCGGTTGCACGGTTTCGCCAGCGAAGCGGAGATGCTAACGACATTTCATAGCGGCCAACGTGACTGGTACGTCGACCCTGCACGCCGCACCGAGTTTCGTCGTCTGCTTCACGAACAGGGCAGTGTAGCAAACTTCGAATCCGAAGTCTTGCAGCATCAGACAGACAAACAGATCTGGATTTCCGAGAGCGCTGTCATCGTGTGTGATCCAACAGGAACGCCTCTTTACTATCAAGGGACAGTAGAGGATATTACCGCCCGCAAAGAGGTAGAGTTGCAACAGGAGCGTCTGATCGCCGAGTTGGCGAGTGTGGCGCAGATGAAGGACAAATTTCTGGCCAATATCAGCCACGAATTGCGCACTCCGTTGAACGGCATCCTCAACTTGACCGAGTTGCTGCGCGAGCAAATCTACGGCGCACTCAACGACCGCCAGCAGCAGGCATTGGCTACCATTGAGGAGAGCAGCCAACACTTACTGTCGCTGATCAATGACATTCTCGATCTGGCCAAGGTGGAAGCTGGAAAAACGGAGCTAGTGCTGGCGCCTGTTGCGCTCAACGATCTTTGCCAGGCGAGTATCCGATTTATCCAACCGGCGGCGCAGAAAAAAAAGCTACGTCTCTACTTTACCCATGATCCGGCTGTCCATATGCTGCTGGCTGATGAGATGCGGCTCAAACAGATTCTGATCAACCTGTTGGGCAATGCAGTCAAATTTACGCCCGACTATGGCGCAATCGGTCTCGAAGTCATCGGCAGACCGGGCGATGAAGCAGCAGTGGATATTGTGGTGTGGGATACGGGACCGGGCATCCCCGCGCAGGCACACGAAGCGATCTTTCGTCCCTTTGTTCAGGTCGACAGCCGCCTGGCCCGCCAGCACGAAGGGAGTGGCCTTGGTCTGGCGCTGGTACGGCGCATGGTCGGGTTGCACGGCGGTACGGTCACGCTAGAAAGCGAGGTAGAGCGGGGCAGTCGCTTTACGGTCACGCTGCCATGGCGGGAACCGGCCTCTCCCGGCCAGCAGTTCGAGAACAGGAAAGGGGCATCCTCTCGCCCGCACAGACCCGCGCCGGTAAAAAAGAGACCGGCTGGCCCGCTCGTTCTGTTGGTCAGTCAAGATGCCGCCACGCACCAGATGATTGGTGATTACTTGCGTTTCAAAGGCTACGAGGTCACAGTGGTCGCTACCGTGGAAGAAATGGTTGCCAGCGTTCCAGGGCACACACCCGCAGCCGTCATTCTCGATCTGCAACCGCTGTTGGAGGAAGACGAGCGTCCGGCGTCACTGCTCCGCACCGCCCCACATCTGTCCACCGTACCGATCATCTCGCTCACAGCAAATGAGGGTTACAAGCCGGCAGCTACCGGGTGTGCGGATGCATACTTGCGAAAACCGATTCGCCTGCAAGAACTGGCACAGATCATCGAGGCGACGGTAACGGCGAATGGCTCGCCCCAAGCCACCCTCCAAACCCTGTAACCGTGCGGCTGTGCTCATGCGTCACCAGCGCCGGCTGCGGCTCTCAGTTCTCCTGGCGGTCCTGCGTGCCCTCTATATTTGAGGTTTGGGTAGCGACAGGTGTCTTCCCCCGCAAGGCGCGCAGCCAGCCCAGGTGTTGGTAAAAGGCGGACAGCGTCCAGTACATGGGTTGAAACTGGGCGCCCGGCTCACCTACCAGTGGGCCAAAGGGCACAAAGCCCAAATGCCGGTAGAGGCGCAACTGCTGCGTCGTACCCGAGATGACGGCCAGATCCCAACCGCGTGGGGTGGTATGGGTCGCACAGATTTCGAGCAAGTTACGAAAGGTGGCCGCATTGCGATAGCCCGGCGCGATATAGAGTAGACGGATCTCTCCCAGTTTGTTGTGTGGTGGTAGATATTGGTCAAGATCGGCGAGCTTCAGATCCAACGAAAACGGACGCCGGTCACGCAGTGCGCACATCGCGACCACCTGTTCCCCAGCAATGCCAATCGCATAGGTGTTTTCGACGTGAAATTTGTCCACCAGCCGCCGTTCAGAGTTGGGTGGGTGTTGCGGAATCTCCTCGACAAAGGCTTGATAATTGAGGCGATGGATCTGCTCAAGCTCCCACGGCTCGGCAGCGATTTTGAAGACCAGCGACGACAAGCGCACCCCCACGATTACAGATTTAGAACCCATCCGAATAACGGTTGCGGGTCCGACAACTACACCGACGAATAATCGTTGTCGCAGAGTGATTCGGATAGGCTCTTAGAACGTACACAAGCCCAGACTGAAACTTGATTCGTTCGCTGCCCTTTCTCTGTTGGCGAACATACGTCGCCACGTTAGGAGATTCCTACCCACGGGAAAACTGACGATAAAGCGAGCGCAAATTTGTGCGGTGCGCATAGAGCAAGAGAAGCGCAATGACGGTGATCGCCACCCAGAGCGCACCGAAAATGCCAAGCAGATACGCCAGTGCCGGCGCGGTGACAAAGGCGACAATGCCGCTGATCGTAAAATTGCGAGACACCGCAAAAATCACCCCTGCCACGCCAAGAAAGAGCAGAGCCAGCAGTGGGTTGATCACCACCACAGCCCCAAAGCTGGTTGCCGCCCCCTTGCCGCCCCGAAAGTTCAACTGTACGGGATAGAGATGGCCAAGCACGACTGCGACCATGGACGCCGCCACACCCCACGGCGGCAGCGCCATCCACCGCGCCAGATAGAGGGCCAGGGCGCCCTTGAGCAGGTCCCCGGCAAAGACCACGATAAAGCCGTGCCGCCCCAAGACGCGGCCAGCATTGCGCGCCCCCGCTGCGCCCGACCCAAGCGTGCGAATATCCTGGCCGGTGCGCCAGCGCACAACGTAGTAGGCCGTGTTGAAACAGCCCAGACCATAACTTAAAAGGACAGTCAGGATGGTGGTCAGGGACGGGATCATGACACTTACTGCCACGCGTTGATGGAGTTGTTGCTCCGCAACGCTGATATTGCCATATTCGCTTTGGATTGCAAAATCTTTTCGAGAGCATTTTACGTCATTTGTGCAAACAATTTCTCTGTGTTATAGTTTCGCCAATACCAGTGAATGCCCCTAAAACGACGCACGCTAG
>QEUW01000018.1 GCA_003577005.1 Chloroflexota bacterium
TGATCTTACCGGTTGCCGGTCACAAAGGCTATGGTCTGGCCGTAGCCGCTGAGTTTTTGACCGGTATTCTGTTGGGGGAGGCGCATGAACTGAACTGGTTGATCTTGGCGCTGAATGCAACTGCCTTTCGCCCGGCAGAAGATTATGCCACCTGCGCCGCGACCTTTGTCCACAACCTGAAGGCAACACCGCCCGCCCCAGGCTTTGACCAGGTGCTGGCGCCCGGCGAACCGGAAGCACGATCGGCCGAACGAAACCTGGTAGAGGGAATCCCGTTGCCGGATGAGATCTGGACGATGCTTCAAGAGGCAGCCCACAATGCAGGTGTTCGGCCTCAGTGACAACGACAGTGTTCCGCCAGATGGGAATGGCGGGGTTCGCACCCTCGTGCGAACCCCGCCATTCCCGTTAAAACCGGTAGAACCGACCTTCTCTAGGCCGCGTACCCGTCCTCGTTGTTCTTGCGCCAATTGGGCCGGTAGCCGCGCGTGCTTCCAAAACCATAGGAGCGGCCGATCTGGTTCGGGCTGGACCATGGCCATGCCTGTCCTCCGATGACCCGGAATTCTTCACCCTGGCCACAGAGCCAGTAGAACATGTGGGCCACATAGCGAGCCTGGTTATGACCCCCATAGTAAGCACTCTGGAAGTCAAAATCGGGTTCGATGATCCAATCGCGCGCCGGGTCAACGGTGCGCCAGTAGTTGTACTTGAGCATGTGGCGAGTGCCTTTGGCCGTGGAGAGACCGCGGCGGTGGAGAATGCTCTGATGGTGGATGCCGATGGTGCCGGCCGGTCCATCGGCAA
The DNA here is from genome assembly GCA_003577005.1 of Chloroflexota bacterium. The sequence goes on from QEUW01000018.1 coordinate 808, forward strand.
AGATGCCAGGATCTTCCTCTTTGCGCCGGCTAGGCTCGATATGTGTTCCCGGCACCAGTTCGGTCGGGCCCAGTTCGACGGGAGTGTCCTGGGGGAAATAGAAGACCTCGACTGAATTGAGTTCGGGGCCAAAGATGTGGTCAGCGTCATGGTGCCAGCGTTGGGCAGGTTGGGGACACTCTACCTTGTGGTGGCTCACCAGCACGGGCAGCCCCACATTCCTGCCCAAGAGCGAGCGCATGGCGCCTGCGACCTGGGGGTTGAGCAGCACATGGTCGATAAACCAATCTTCCAAAAGGATGGTGCTGGGTTCGTGTGATTTGCGAATGCGCTCCAGGTCGGCGCTGGTCATGCCCACTGGAATATAGCTGGGATCGGCGGGAATTTTGCCCTCCAGATACTCACGGGTGCGCTGGTTGATTTCAGCCGGCACCACGCCTTTCAGGAGCAAGTACCCCTCGCGGCAAAATTGTAGCACCTGTGAATCGGTCAAGGTTGGTTCGCAATCGAAGGTTCGGTTGTTGGCGTCGTAGTTCATCTGAGTCTCCTCAAACGTGTACTGTGTGATCATGAGATTGAAACTGGAGTCTGGCGAATTTTGCTGACACGGGAGAATATGTCCTCTGTCATTGGTCATTTATCTCTCGTGTGGTGTACAAAAAACGCCGGAGTCCTGATTGAAAGAGAGCAGTTACTGTGCAGCCTCATCGTACTCGTACTCGTTCTCGACAAAGACTTTGAAGAACGAGTACGAGCAGGGGGCTGAATCGTTACAGTTAGCAGCCGCTCAATCTCCGGTCGGCAAAGTCGGCGCAATGCCTTCCAGCGTCAACTCCGTCGCCAGATGGCAGGCGACATAGTGGTTGGGCGTCACTTCATTCAGAGGCGGCTCCTCGGTTTTGCAAATGTCTTTGGCGTAGCGACAGCGGGGGTGGAAAACGCACCCCGGCACCGTCTTACTCGGATCGGCGGCTTCCCCGCCCAAGATGATCCGCTGCCGTTGATGGGTCGGGTTGGGGCGCGGCACCGCCGAGAGCAGGGCTTCCGTGTACGGGTGTTTGGGTGCGGTCATGAGCTCTTCAGTGGCGGCCAGTTCCACCACCCGTCCCACATACATGACCGCTACACGGTTGCTGATGTGGCGCACCACGCTCATGTCGTGGGCCACAAAGAGATAGGTCAGCTTGTAGTGATCCTGCAAGTCTTGTAACAGGTTGACGATTTGCGATTGGATCGAAACATCCAACGCCGAGACCGGCTCATCGCAGATCACTAGTTTGGGGCGTTGCACGAGGGCGCGCGCAATGCCGATGCGCTGGCGTTGGCCGCCACTAAAGCTGTGCGGGTAACGGCGCAAATGTTCCAACTTCAAGCCCACTGCCAGCAACATCTCAGCAACCCGGTCTTCCAGTTCCCGGCCTTTGGCTAACCCGTGGGCCAGGAGCGGCTCGCCCACCAGTTCCAAAACAGTCATCCGGGGGTTGAGGGAAGCGTAGGGGTCTTGGAAGATCATCTGCATATTTTTGCGAAACACTTTGAGCGCCTGTTTTTCCAACCGGTTGACCGGGATGATCCCCTCGTCCCCATGAAAAAGAATATCGCCAGCGGTTGGCTGGTAGACCCGTGCAATGCAGCGGCCAGTCGTCGTTTTCCCGCAACCACTCTCGCCCACCAGCCCCAGGGTTTCGCCGGCGCCGATGGTAAAACTGACATCGTCGACGGCCTTGACAAAGCCGCGCGTACGGCGCAGAATCCCCTGTTGGATGGGGAAATATTTCTTGAGGTTCCGTACTTCAAGCAGCGGTTTATGCTCAACCGTCATGATGCACCTCACGTCGGCTTGTCAGAGGTGTTGGTTGCGCCGGCGCAACGGGCAACGTTGCCGCGCCATCCGCCTCGGTGGCGGCGCTATAGAGAAAACAGCGCACGGCATGGTCGGGGTCTTGTTCGACCAGCGCCGGCATGGCCTGGTCACAGACGCCGACCATAAAATTGGGACAACGGTCGCAAAACGGGCACCCGGGCGGCGGGTCATAGGGGTCGGGGACAACGCCTTCAATTGCGGTCAACCGCCTCTGCTTCGGGCCGTCGATATGAGGAATCGATGACAGCAACCCCCGCGTATAAGGGTGTAGCGGGTTGCTAAAAATGCGGCCAACGCTCCCCTGTTCCATCACGCGCCCCATGTACATCACGGCCACGGTATGGGCGATCTCGGCAATTACACCCAGGTTGTGGGTGATAAACAGGATGGCCATGTTCAACTCGTTCTGTAACCTTGTGAGTAGTTCCAATATCTGCGCCTGGATGGTGACATCCAACGCAGTGGTCGGCTCATCGGCAATCAGCAAGTCCGGGTTGCAGGAGAGGGCCATGGCGATCATGGCGCGCTGGCGCATCCCGCCGCTCAGTTGGTGAGGGTAGGCATCGACGGTTCGCGTTGCGCCGGAGATGCCCACGCGCTGTAAGAGATCGATGGCAAGCTCCTGCGCTTGGGGCCGGCTCAGGGGTTGGTGGAGCAGGATCGCTTCCATGATCTGGTTGCCGATGGTGTGCATGGGGCCAAAGGAGGTCATAGGCTCCTGAAAGATCATGCTGATCTTGCCGCCGCGGATCGCACGAATTTCTTTGCCTTGCGGATCGAGTTGGGTCAGGTCGATCACCTCGGTGGATGCCCCATTGGCCGGTCGCTGATAGTAGAGGATGGCGCCATCGACAATTTTGGCCGGCGGAGAAGGGACAATGCGCAAAATCGACTGGGCGGTCACCGATTTGCCACAGCCGCTTTCGCCGATCACCCCCAGCGTCTGGCCGCGGGCTATTTGCAGATTCACGCCATCGACGGCGCGCACAATGCCCTCTTGCAGAAAGAAGTGCGTTTTCAAGTTTTTGATCTCTAGCAACAGATCGTCCTGAGGTTTCATCATTGCTCTACTAGCATCGCGCAACCCATCGCCGAGAAAATTGAACATGAGCACCGTCGTCACGACAAAGAGGGCCGGTAGCAGCAGCCAGGGGCGCAACGCCACTGACACAATCTGTTGCGCATCCTTGAGCAACACGCCCCAACTGACCGCCGGCGGCTGTAGACCGAGACCCAGAAAACTGAGCGCAGTTTCTCCCAGGATCATGTGGGGGATGGCAAGGGTAATGGCGACTACAATATAGCTCAAAAAGAGCGGCAAGAGATGGCGCGTGATAATGCGCCATTCGCTGACGCCGGAGACGCGCGCGGCAATCGTAAAATCCTCTTCGCGTAAGGCCAGCAACTTGCCACGCACGGTGCGCGCCAGGCCAGCCCAGCCGACAATCGAGAGAACGATCGTGATCGCAAAATAGGTCTGGATGGTTGTCCATTCGCGGGGCACGGCGGCGGCCAGGGCCATCCAGAGGGGTAAGGTCGGGATCGACACCAGCAGATCAATGGTGCGCTGAATCATTTCATCGACTACACCGCCAAAATAGCCGGAGACGCCACCAATGATCAGCCCTAGTAAGAAACTCAAGAGCACCCCCACCAGGCCAATGGTCAGCGAGATGCGCGTCCCGTAGATGACACGCGAGAAAAGATCGCGCCCCAAGCGGTCGGTGCCAAAGAGAAAGAGATACCCTGGTTCCTCGACGCCAAAGAGGTGACGATTCGTTCTCCACAACCCCCACAATTTGTACTCATCGCCTTGTACCCACAAGCGCAGGGGAAAACGCTCTTCTTTGTTGACTTCGAAGACCCGATTGAATTTTTCGTCAACGGTGCCGGTCAGGCCGTAGACAAAGGGGCCGACAAAGCGTGTGCGCCCTTCCTCTTCGACAAAAAAACGGATGCGCGTTGGCGGGGCGAAAAGATGCCTTTGAAAATCGCGATCGGTCCGGTAGGGGGCGATCACTTCGCAGAACGCAGCCACCAGATACAGGAGGGTCAATACCACCAGGGCAACCTGGGCCGGTTTATGCTTGCGAAATTTCAGCCGCATCAGCTTCCACTGCGAAGCGGTGTAGAGTTCCTGTTTCGCCCGGTCACGGGGGGAAGCGTCTGCCGTCTGCGAACCTGCTCCTAATCCGTCACTATACCCTTTCATCTCTACGGTCATTGGGCGACTTCCTCGTAGCGAATGCGCGGGTCCAACCAGACCAGCAAAATATCAGAGATCAACGTGCCGACGACGGTCAAGACGCTGAGGACAAAGACAATGCTGCCGGCCAGGTACATATCCTGGTTCATCAATGCTGTGAACAAAACGGGGCCGATGGTCGGGATGTTCAGCACCATGGAGACCAATACCTCTCCGCCCACAATGCCCGGCAGCATCCAGCCAATCGTGCTGATGACCGGGTTCATGGCTGTGCGCACGGGATATTTCACCAACAGACGGAGTTCGCTCAACCCCTTGGCGCGGGCGGTGATCACATATTGTTTGTTCAGTTCGTCGAGCATCATGCCGCGCATGGTGCGCATCAGGCCGGCGGTGCCGCTCATCCCGATGATCACCACCGGCACCCAAATATGCTTCAACAGGTCAAGCACTTTTGCGAAGCTCCAAGGCGCGTTTTCAAACTGGGGTGAAAAGAGGCCAATGGCGGAAATATCAAAGGTGACAAAGGCGATCCAGATAAAGATCAGCGCCAACAAGAAGGAAGGCACGGCCACCCCGATGAAGGAGATAAAGGTCCAGAAATAATCCACCAGGGAATATTGATGGGTCGCCGAATAGATGCCAATCGGCACGGCAACCATCCAGATAAAGATGGTCGTGGCAATAGAGACCGCGGCCGTCAGCGGGACGCGCGCCAGCAGAATATCGGCTACCGGTCGATTGTATTGAAACGAGTTGCCGAAATTGCCGTAGAATAAAATGTTTTTCATCCAGAGCAGATATTGCTCGGGCAATGTTCTGTCCAAGCCGTAGAGCAATCTAAGCTGTGTAATCTGTTCCTCGTGAATGGTTGTACCCGATGCGCGCAGTTGCATGATGTACATGTTCAAAAAATCACCCGGCGGGAGTTCGATGAGGGTGAACGAGATGATCGAGATCATGAACAACAGCGGGATTAGAATCAAAATCCGTTTGGCAATATAGGGCAACAACATGAGTACGATCCCTTTGGCATCTATCGTTTCACTTCGCAAACTGGTACAGTGCAGCGTAAAACAGTAACCAGTGTCAGTGCAATACGCTGGTAACTGGTTACTGTTTTACGCCGTTGTACACTAATTCTTATAGAAGAACCACTCGGCTGCAGCCGCGTTTTCGATGGCGACACCGGTCTCGGCCACATTGCCCAACTGGGCGTTGACAATCAGTGGCCCTTGGACTGGATCGACAATGGGAATCCAGAACATGTTGTCAGCAATGATCTGGCGCATCTCATCCCAAAGCTGTTTCTGCGTGTTGGGATTCGACGTGGCAAAGAGTTGATCTTGTTTGGCGCGCAGATCCAGATAGGCTTGGGGCGGTTCGATGCCTACCACCCTGGGGTCGGTCTCATCGGGGTTCGCCGCGGCCTCTCTGCCACCGCCCATGTTCCAACTCACCCAACGCATCCACAATGGCGCATAGGTCTGCTGCCAGGCCTGGCCGATGTAGTCGCCGTTTTCGTGGAAAGGCCAGCGCGGGTAGTGCGCCCACCAGGTGAAGGCCTGGCTCTCGTTGGCGCCGGTCTTGGTCAAGAAAAGATTGGTCTCGATCTGCTTGACGGTGGTGCAAATCCCCACATCTTGCCAGAACTTTGCGACCATTTCACCGACGGGAATCTCTTCGCCGGTAAATTCAGCCATCTCAAAGGGAATCGTGAAGGGATTGCCATTCGGCCCCAGGCGACAACCATCGGCGTCGGTCTGGTCTAAGCCCAAGCCATCAAGAATCGCACGGGCGCCATCGGGGTCATACCCTGGCGCAGGAATCGTTTGCGGCTCTGCTGCAATGCCGAAGTAGACCGCATCAATGATTTGCGCCCGGTCGATTGCCATGGAGAGCGCCTTACGAAACTCGACATTGCCCACAAATTCTTGCCAGATCGGGTCTTCATAGGTAATATTGAGGAAGACTTCCCCCAGCGAGGCGTGCTGATCCTGGATGTGGACTCTGTAGCCTTTCTCGTCGGCATATTGCATGTAGAGGGGCAAGCTGGCCGGGTTGACAGGACGCCGCGCCAGGTCCACATTGCCGGCGATAATCTCAACGGCCGCCGCGCTCACATCTTGCACAATTTTCACTTCCACCGTATCGATGTAGGGCAGTTGTTGGCCCCACTCATCGACCTTCCAGTAGTAGGGGTTGCGTTCCAGTTTGGCGCTTGTCTCGCTCATCTCGGTGAGGATCCAGGGGCTGTAGCGGGGCAAGCCAGTCAGGTGTTGGTTGTTGCTGTTCAGGTAATACCCCCAGAGCCGGTGCCACTCACCCTCTTCAAAGCCTTGTTCCCTAACCTTGGCTGCCAGTTCATCTGGATCGGCATAATCGGCATGGATCTGCTTCAAGTAGTCGCTGTCGGTCAAATTGCCCAATCCGGCACCATACGTCATCAAGCCGGTCCAACCGCCGTAGGGTTGATCAAAGGAAAAGGTAAAAGTGTAGTCATCAACGACAGCAAAGGTGGGCGGATTGCCGTCCGGTTTGTGGCCAGCGCGGAAATTCTGGCCGATAACCGGCGTCAGCAGGTCATGATTCATCACGTCGTTCCACCAGAAGGCGATGTCTTCGCTGGTAAAGTCGGCGCCGTTGGAGAACTTCATCCCTTTGCGCATGTGGAAGGTGAAGACTTTTTCATCATCGCTCACGTCGATGGCCTTGAAAATGCCACCGGTCAGCGTGGCCGCATCATGGGAGAGGCCGGCTGTTTCCATCCATTGCTCATTGTTCGCCCAGCCAGCATCATGGCCGACCGTGCCGGCGTCATAGTCGATCAGTCTGAGAGTGCCGCCATACACCCCCTTTTCCATGGTGGTCCAGGGAATGCGTGGGTTGCCGACTAATGGCTCCAATGGGATGCGTTCTTCAATCGGGGGCAGTTCACCGGCGGCGACTCTGGCTGCCAACATTGGCGCCTCGCAGAAGGTCATCCCTTCGCTCCATGCTGCATCACAGCTGGCGCCTGCGCCCGCTTGGGCAGCGGCCTCATTGGCCGGTCTTTCCGTGTCTACTGCGGCTGAGGCCTGTTCTGCCGGAGCAGCCGTCCCCTGGCAGCCGACCAGGACGAGCAACACCGCACTCACCAGCAAGCTGGTAATCCGCTTCTTCCTCATTTGATCCTCTCCTTTTCGGGCTCAAGTAGGTCCAGTCAGGTTGGGACGAGCAAACCAGAAAATTCACCGAAACCGGGTATGGCTGAGCATCACCGCCTTTCTCGTTACGCAAATAGAGGGTGGAGCTTGTACAATGGGAATGTTGTCGATCGATGAATAATTTGCACGTGTTGTGTGCAATACGCACATCATAACGGCCATAAAACGAATTGTCAAATCACCAAACGCGCCTGGGAGATCAGTAGGATCATGACATTGTTGTGGGTCATCCTGGCAACCGCACTCACATTGGGGCTACTTTTTGCTTTGATCACCTACTCCCTCTTCTGGCTTCAACGCCGGGCTGCCCGCCAATTTGAGCAAAAGTTCCAAGATGCCAATCAGCTTATCCAGGGGGGACGGCCACCTGCGGCGTGGGTACAGAGCGAACGCGCTCAGGTGAAAAAAATGCGCAGCCAGGGCAAGAATGGTGCAGCGCAAGCGCGCATTGGCGCGCGCGCCAGGCAGCGTTGTCTGCGCAATTTGCGTGCTTTGATCCATTTTCTGGGAGATGGCCGGTTTTATGACTCTCTGGAGACCCGTGAATTGATCGTCGAGCGGCTTTGGGGGATTCACGGTCAATGGCTTCAGGAGCCTTGGGAATATTTTATTGACGGCTAGCGGGTCCAATCGCTCCGCCGACAATCCCGGCATAGGGCCTTAGCGCGCCTTTTGCAGATCGGGTCCTGTCATGCACCATGCGTATCTATCACGCTCTGTTTATCAGATTGACAGACGCCGGTCGTAGGCTGTACAATGTGCTCTATCCGCATGGAACATGTATAATACGCACACCTCAAACCCCAATACCAGGAGCAGAGCTTCCATGAATAAACTGGTTATCACCGTTACTTGCGACACCACCCTGACCTATCCCCATAACCCGCATGGTCCTCGCCCAACTGACACACAGGGGCTGGCCGATGAGTACAGCCGCGCCATTGACGCCGGTGCGTCGATTTGTCACATCCACGGCGCGTATACCAATGACCCGGTGATTCAGCCTGATGGCCGGCAATTGCAGATTCCCATCTTTGAGGGTTGGCGCATCATCACCGAACGCATTCGCGCCAAAGGCAAAGCCATTGTGCAATTTGGGCTGGCCAGCATTCGGCTAGAACAAAAGCTCGAACTCTGGGAAAAACTGCGTCCAGACATGAGTTCCATCAATTTTGACTCGCATGATGAATATTTCCAACCCGACCCCCGTTTCCCACCTGCTGGTTATTGCTATTCCATTCACCCGATTTCCGAGCTGCGCGAATATGCACGGCTGGCCAATGAACGCAATGTCAAGCTGGAGATCGAGAGCTTTTCCACGGGCGCCTTTTGGGCCATTGAATTGCTGCGCAAAGGCGAGTTTTACAACGCCCAAAAACAGCGCGAGGATGAGTTTGGTCTGCTGCCTGACCCGCTCTGGTTGACCATCTTCCTGGGCTGGCCCGGCCAAAGCTGGACGCCCCCCTCGGCCAAGGGTCTGCAATTTATGGTGGATCACCTGCCGGCCAACGCCAATTGGAGTATGAGTTGTATGGCGCCAGATGTCTACTGGTCGGTCATCGCCCACGCGATTGCCATTGGCGGCAATGTGCGCGTCGGCATGGAGGATTGCCCCTATATCGAGCCGGGCGTCTATGCCCGCAGCAACGCCGAACTAGTGGAAAGAGCCGTCCGCCTCGCCCGTGAGATCGGTCGGGAGATCGCCACGCCAGAGGAAGCCCGCCGGATTACGGGGCTGGCAAACTAACAAGGTACAGCGGTTACACGGTGACTGAGCCTGTCAAGGCCAGACAATTGCAGAGAGATCAAAGGAGCTATGTATGGAGATACAGGCCGCAATCGAACATTTGGAGCTTTATGGCTACTGCGTCATTGCAGATGCGATTCCAGCAGAACAGGCGGATCGGATGGCGGAGACGTACTTCAACCTGCATCGTGATCCGGCCAACCGCGCCTGGTTTCAGAATCCGAAAGACGAGCTCTATCAAACACTCTTCGGTCTGATGAATTTAGACGAATTGTGCTGGGACTGTGCGGCGCATCCCAAGGTATTGGCAGTGGTCCACCATTTTCTGGGGCCGAATGCCCGTTTGGCCGAGGCTTGCTCCAAGTGGGTGAAGCCGGGCGCACCGGCCGGTGGCGTTCACGTCGATTCCGCCCATGATCTGCCGGCCCTGTTGCCCTCCGAACCGTGGATGATCAACTCGATGTGGATGATTACCGATTTTACCGCCGAAAATGGCGCAACGTTGGTCGCGCCCTTTAGCCACCGCGCCCGCCAGCGCCCCCCCAAAGGCATGGACCCGGCCGACAAACACCTGATGCCTGTCACCGGGCGGCGGGGCTCGGTCTTTTTGTGGCACGGCGGTATCTGGCACGCCAATGGCGCCAACACCACCACCGATCAGCAGCGCATGGGTTTGAACATTGCCTACTATCCACCCTGGTGGAACCTGGCGCGCGAAGGGGGCCACCAACCGATCCGGCCCGACGTCTATGCGCGGATGCCAGCGGAATTGCAGAAGCTGAACCAGAACCGTGTGGCTCAAACGCGTACGGAACTCTACGAGGCGCGCTGAGCGTTCGTCCAAGAATGAGCCCCTTCTTCCGCTTACAAGGGATTGGCAAGTCCCTTGCAAGCGAATCGGGAAGTAATTTCTTGACGTGTACGAACACCACAACGAGACATTGACGATTGTCGCCGCCAAGACCTCCGCGCCCGAAGGGCACCCGTGACCACAAATCGTCTGGTGGAGAAAGTTGATTCTGGTCACGGGTGCACTCTGGGCGCGGAGGTTGGGTTGGACCTCCAGGTAGGCATGACATGACCATAATGACGGGAGCGATAGTACGATGATTATCGGCAATCCAATGATCTTTCGCCAATATCCGCTGGATCGGGCGATACGGATGCTGACCGAGTTTGGCTACGAGGGCGTCGAACTGTGGGCGCCGCAGATCTCCGTCTGCAAAACCGACCCCTTGCGCCACCAACTGGCCGACTTCATCCGCTCCTTAGGGCTCACGCTCACCGGAGTCAACGCCGCCGATGCCGGCTACTTTTCCGCCCTGTCGTCACCGGCTGATGTTGGTACGGTGGTGACCCATCTCCAGCGCGATATCGACCTGGTGCATACATTGGGGGCGGATTATCTGCTCACCTGGGAAGGGCGGAAACCCGCCGGCGCTACCCCGGACGCGGTCTTTGGCTGGGTGCTCGACAGCACGGTCGAGATCTTCCGCCGCACGGTGACCTATGCCCAATCGAAAAATGTGCGCCTCTTCATCGAGGTGCATCCTTATACGCTGGGCATTGACCTCGATTTTCTGACCCAGCTTTACGACCGCGTAGACGCCGATGCCTTTGGCATCACCTATGACTGCTGTCACTTTGGCGTGGGTCTGCCCAACAGCTATACCGACGCCATCTACCGGCTGGGTCACCGGATCAAACATGTGCATTTCTCCGACAGCGACAAAGTGAGCTCGGAACTGCACTTTGCGCCGGGAAGTGGAACGCTCGATCTGGACGGGATTGTGGCTGCGCTCAAGGCGATTCAGTTTCAAGGGCCGACGATGTTGGATCTGTGGCTCTATCCTTTTCCCGAAGAAGGTTCCCGAAGTGGGATAGCCTATCTGCGTGAACAACTGCACACCTGGCAAGTCAGTTCGTGAGGGTACGCATGAAAGCCGCCATTTTGCATCAGATCGGCCAGCCGCTGGTCATTGACGAAATGCCAACGCCCGAGCCAGGAACGGGCGAGGTGTTGGTGCAGACGAAAGCCTGCGGCATCTGCGCCACCGATCTCCATATTTTGGCCGGATGGGGATACCAACCGCAGTTGCCCTTTATCATGGGGCACGAACCGGCCGGCGTGGTCCAGCGCGTGGGTCCGGGTGTCACCGGCTTTGCGCCAGGGGATCGCGTGGTGCCGAATATTTTCTACACCTGTGGCAACTGCCGTTACTGCCGTACCAATCGCGAGACACTTTGCACCAGTCTGGGTGGCATCTTGGGGGTACTGGAACACCATGGCGCCTACGCCGAATATTTCAAAGTCCCGGCGCGCCAGTTGTTTCACCTGCCGGAAAACATTGCCTTTGCCGACGGTGCGGTGATCGCCGATGCGGTGGTCTGTGCCGTACACGCCATGAAACAGCGCACGCGCGTCTACCCTGGTGATTGGGTCCTGGTGATCGGGGCCGGGGGCGTGGGGCTGAGTGTATTGCAAGCGGCCCTGGCGGCGGGGGCGCGCCTCCTGGTCAGCGATATCGATGCAGCCAAGGTGGCTCAAGCCCGGCGTATGGGCGCCGTACAGACCTTCCTGGCCGGCGCCGATCTGGGCGACCAGGTCAAAGCGGCGACCGGCGGCGAAGGTGTGGATGTGGTCTTTGATTGCCACGGCAGCGAGCAGACCATCGATCAGGGGGTCAAAGCGCTGCGCAAAAATGGCCGGCTAGTCATCATTGGCTACACCCAGGAGACATGGCCGCTGGCGCCACAGTGGTTGTCGCGCTTTGAATTGGAGATTGTCGGCTCGCGTTCTGGCGGGCGGCAGGATACAGTCGATGCGATTGACCTGGTGGCCGGCAAGCAGTGGCAGTCGATTGTTTCGGATCGCTTTCCGCTGGAACAGATCAATGAGGCACTCGCGCTGCTCAAAAGCGGCAAGGCGCTCGGCCGCATCGTGATCACCCTGGACGAAGGGAGCTAACAATTAATAGAGCTATGACAGCGACGACAACAGCAAGCAGCACATCGCCCATTGCCGCCTTTCGGGCAAAGATGGCCGCCGGCGCCATCTGTATTGGCGCCTCAATCACGCTGATTGATCCCCGCGTCACCGACGCGCTTGGCGATTCGGTGGATTTCGTTTGGATTGACATGGAACATAGCCTGATGGGCCCCGAAGCGGTGCATGGTCATCTGCTGGCGGCCAAAGCGCGCGGGGTGCCGGCGCTGGTGCGCGTCACCGGCAGCAGCACCCCCTTCATCAAACCGGTGCTGGATGCCGGGGCCGATGGGATCATCGTGCCGCAAGTGCGTTCGGCGGCGGAAGTGCAACAGATCGTGGATGACTGCCGCTATCCACCCTTGGGACGACGTGGCTATGGACCCAGGGTGCCCTCGAATTATGGGCGGGACGGCGGCAATGCCTACGTAGAGCGAGCCAATCGTGAAGTTTTTGTAGCAGTGCAAATCGAGAACCTGGATGCCTTCAACGCACTTGACGCCATTCTTGCCGTCCCCGGTCTTGATTCGATTGTGCTTGGCCCCATGGATCTTTCGGCAGCGATGGGTTTATTCGGCGAGTTGGAACATCCCACGGTGGCTGCTGCGCTCGAAACCATCATCACCAAGAGCCGGGCTGCCGGTCGTTTCGTCGGATCGGGCATGGGGGCCGATGCGCGCTTTGCCGCTACCATGGTCCAACGGGGCGTTCAATGGTTACAAGTTGGTGGCGATTGCGACTACATGATTCTCGCCGTGGATCAGGTCACCGCCGCAATCCACAGCCGGCTTTCGGATAAACCCTCATGATCATCGATGCCCATGCCCACATCTTTCCCCAGGTTCAGGGTCTCACTGCGGCCGGTCCCACCCGTGGGGCCGGCTATGGACGCATCCGCATTGGTGACGATCTAATCCAATTGTTGCCTCCCTTTTGCGCCGAGACCGTTTTCACGCCCGAAATGCTCATTGCCCACATGGATTGGGCCGGCGTGGACAAGGCAGTGTTGCTCCAGGGGCCCTTCTATGGCGAGTGCAATGCGTATGTCTTGGCCGCGTTGGCGCGCTATCCCGCCCGGCTGATGGCCGCCGCCTATGTCGACCCCTGGGCGCCGGAGAGCCGCCGCAGCTTTGCGCAGACATTGGAGCAGGCCAACTTCTGCGCGGTCAAACTGGAGTGTTCCGAGGCAACTGGTCTCTGTGGCCTTCACCCCCAGGCACAACTGGCTGATCCAGAGCTTGGCTGGCTATGGGCCGAGTTGGAACGCCGCGAACTGGTGCTGGTGCTGGACCTGGGCGCAGTTGGCAGCCGATCCTACCAGACGGCGGCTGTGCGCGCCATTGCCGAAAAGCACCCCACCTTAAAGATCGTCATTGCCCATTTGGGTCAGCCGACACCCCAGGCAGAAGCCGACCCCACCCTGTGGCAACTGTGGCGGGAGCAGATCGCGCTTGGGCGCTTGCCCAATATCTGGTTTGATACGGCGGCGTTGCCCGCCTATCTGCCCCAAGAAGCGTTTCCTTATCCCAGTGCGGCGCGCTATCTACAGCTGGCTCTGGATTGGATTGGCCCTGCCAAAATCCTGTGGGGCACTGATGCGCCCGGTCTGTTGCACCATGCTACCTATCCCCAATTGCTCAGGCTCGGCAAACTGCACACCCAGGGACTCTCACCCGACGAGCAGGCGCTAGTATTGGGCGGGAATGCGTCTCAGCTTTTTGGGCAGTCATCTTCCCTGATTTGCCAAACCGAAAGCCACCAGTTGATTCTATAGAGCTATAGGCTCATCTACAGAAAGAGTGAAATTTGCCCGATCTTCCTGGAGGCTCCGAGCTTCCAGGAAGATGTACTCACACATTTCGCAGTTGAGCGAAAGCTGAAAAGACGAAAACGCTGCGTGAACCCCTTGACAAGCGTTTCGATCTATGGTATATTTGGCGCATTACCCCCTCCCCCGGGGGGAGGGATTATGGAGCATCGGGATGGACGAACAACGCAAAACTGACACCCTTCGCCGTCTCAAGAGCATCGCCGGCCATCTGCGCGGCGTGGAAAAGATGGTGGATGAGGACGCCTACTGTATCGACATCATCAACCAGATCCAGGCCATCCAGGCTGCGCTCAACAAGGTCAATGTCCAGATCCTGGATAATCACTTGCATAGCTGTCTGGCTACGGCCGTGCGCGGGGATGACGCCACCGAACGCGAACGCGTGTTGGGCGAGATCGCCGCTGTCTTTGAAAAATCCACCAAACTCTAGTTTCCAAGGAGATTCCCATGAACACCCTGACTGTAAAAGCACCGGCCATTTCGTGCGGCCACTGTGTCCACACCATCCAGAATGAGGTCGGCGAACTGGCCGGCGTCCAGGATGTGAAGGCCAACGAACAGACCCAACTCGTTACGATCCAATACGATCCACCGGCCACCGAAGAACAGATCAAAGCACTGATGGCTGAGATCGGCTATCCTGCCGAACCGGCCTAGTACAGGCGTAATGCGTAATGCGTAGTGCGTAATGTGTAATAGCTGGTATGCATTACGCATTACGCATTATGTCGTACCCCGCGAAAGGGGTTAGAACGATGACAACCAAGCAGATTACACTCCCCATTACGGGGATGACATGCGCCAATTGCGCCGCAACCATCGAGCGCAACTTGAAGAAGCTGCCGACGGCGCAACAGGTGACAGTCAACCTGGCGTCGGAACGGGCGTCGCTGGCCTTCGACCCAGAGCAACTGACGCAGGAGGAAATCATCGCACGCATTGAGCGGGCCGGGTATCATGTTGCCGAAGGCGAAGCCGTGTTGCCCATCCGCCGTCTGAGCGACGAGAGCGATGCACAACGGCTCGAAAAGGCTCTCAGCCGGTTGGAGGGTGTCGTCTCCGCCCAGGTCAATTATGCTGCCGAGAAGGCGACGGTCCGCTACATCCCGACGTTGGTCAGCCAGAGCGACCTGCGCCGCACCGTCGCTGAGGCCGGCTTCGAGGCCGTCGTGGTCGAGGGCGACGCCGAGGACGCCGAACGCGTTGCCCGCGAGCGCGAGATCGCCTATCAAAAGCATCTGCTGATTGTGGGCTTGATCTTTACCGTGCCGCTCTTTGTGCTCTCCATGGCGCGCGATTTTGGTCTGCTCAACCGTTTCTTTGGCGGTATGCCCGGCATGTTGCACGAGATGCCCGGCATGGCGCCCATGCTGGTGGCGCCATGGTTCAACTGGCTCTTATTGGTGCTGGCGACGCCGGTGCAGTTCTATGTGGGCCGGCAATACTATGTGGGCGCTTACAAAGCGTTGCGCAATGGCGCAGCCAACATGGATGTGCTCATCGCCATGGGCACGACGGTCGCCTATGTTTATAGTGTGGCTGTGCTAGTCGCCCTTGCGCTGGGCACAAATGCGCTGGGCGACCACGTCTATTTCGAGACGGCGGCGGTGATCATCGTCCTCATCGTGCTGGGCAAGTATCTGGAGGCGCGTGCTAAGGGGCAGACCTCAGAGGCGATCAAAAAACTCATGGGTCTGCGCGCCCGGACGGCCCGCGTAGTGCGCAACGGCGCCGAAACAGATGTCCCGGTGGACGATGTTCGTGTGGGTGACCTGGTCATCGTGCGCCCAGGTGAGAAGATCCCGGTGGATGGCGTCGTAGTCGAGGGCAAATCTACGGTCGATGAGTCCATGCTCACGGGCGAGCCCATGCCCGTAGAAAAGACTCCCGGCGCCGCCGTGGTGGGCGCTACCATCAACAAACAGGGCTTGCTCAAGTTCGAGGCCACCAAGGTCGGCAAGGAGACGGCGCTGGCCCAGATCATCCGGCTGGTGGAAGAGGCGCAGGGCAGCAAGGCGCCGATCCAGAAGCTGGCCGACCAGGTTTCTGCGGTCTTTGTGCCGGCAGTCATCGCCATTGCATTGCTGACGTTTCTGGCCTGGCTCTTCATCGGCGGGAGTGGCCTCACTGTTGCGCTGATCAACATGGTCGCCGTGCTCGTCATCGCCTGCCCCTGTGCCCTGGGCTTGGCGACACCGACGGCGATCATGGTGGGTTCCGGTAAGGGGGCAGAACGTGGGCTGCTCTTCAAGTCGAGTGAAGCGTTGGAGCGCGCCGGGGCGATCCGCACGGTGGTGCTGGACAAGACCGGCACCATCACCCAGGGCCGCCCCACGGTGACCGACCTGATCCTCAACGGACACGGATTGGACGAGGACGCTGTGTTACACCTGGCGGCATCGGCGGAGCGGGGGAGCGAACACCCGCTGGCCGAGGCGATTGTAGCGGCTGCCACCGAGCGCGGCCTGCCTCTGGGCGAGTTGGGCTCGTTCCAGGCCATCGCCGGCCAGGGCATCAATGCCCAGGTGGATGGGCGTGAGGTCCTGGTGGGCAATCTGCGCATGATGAAGACATTAGGTGTGCAGCTCAACGGCCTGGAAGCGGAAGTCAACCGGCTGCAGGCCGAGGCCAAAACGGCCATGATCACCGCGGTCAACGGTGAGGCAGCCGGCGTCATTGCCGTGGCCGACGCCATCAAGGATGGGTCGGCGGAGGCGATTGCCGAATTGCACAAGCTAGGTCTGGAAGTGATCATGCTCACGGGGGACAACCAGAAGACAGCCGAGGCGATTGCGCAGGCTGTGGGGGTAGACCGGGTGATCGCCGAGGTGATGCCGGGCGACAAGGCCGCCGTCGTCAAGCAGCTTCAGGGCGAAGGCAAGGTCATTGCCATGGTGGGCGACGGGGTGAACGACGCCCCGGCCCTGGCCCAGGCCGACGTGGGCATCGCCATCGGCACGGGCACCGATGTGGCCATGGCCGCCGCCCCGATTACGCTCATGAGTGGCGACCTGCGTGGCGTACCACGGGTCATCGCGCTCTCGCGGGCGACCATGCGCACCATCAAGCAGAATCTCTTCTGGGCTTTTTTCTACAATGTACTGCTGATCCCGGCCGCGGCGCTGGGCTATCTGACCCCGATCCTGGCCGCCGGAGCGATGGCTTTTAGCTCGCTCTTTGTGGTGAGTAACAGCCTGCGTCTGCGTCGCCAACGGTTGTAGTGGCTCACGAAGCGGGCCAGCACCCTAGAAGCAGACAGTTCTCCTTTTTTTGGGGCCATTTGTGGATGAGGATGGCCGTCAACCATCCACAAATGGCTTTTTCATTTGATACAAAATCCAGACCCCAATCCTCTACCGGGATAGATGGCAAGGCTCTCTCTTTTACTCTACTCTGAATCTGTTGCTACTTGTTGTCCTGCCGCAGGCGTAGCAGCATCCGAAAGCCCACCGACAGATAGCGTGCGTAGCCATACGCCAGGGAATCGTGGGCAGGATAGGGTATGACATCGAAGAAGAGAGGGAACCATGCCACACCATCAGACTCACTCAAATGAGGAAATGCAACAGTGTATTGAGGATTGTCTTGCCTGTCACCGCATCTGTGTGGAGACGACGGCGTATTGTCTGCGCATGGGGGGTCGGCATGTTGAAGCCGACCATCTGACCCTGATGCTCGACTGTGCGGAAATCTGCCAGACCAGCGCCAACTTTATGCTGCGCGGGTCGGCATTGCACGCCGTCACATGCCGCGCCTGTGCGGAAGTATGCGAACGGTGCGCCGACGATTGCGCCAGCTTCAGCGGCGATCAGGTGATGCAGCAGTGTGCAGAAATGTGCCGCCAGTGTGCTGAATCCTGCTGGCACATGGCCGGCGAGGCGGTACCAGCTTAAAGGGCTCCCCCCCAGGCAGACCAGGCGACCAGCCCGTGCCCGGCGTAAAAAGCAAGGGTTGCAAGGGTCTGAGCGTGTCTGAAAGGCGACCGCCAGGTATGGATCGCCAGTACAGAACCGGCGATCACGAGCAAGAGGGCGCCGGCCAGACCGAGCAGCGCCCAGGTCTGGCCGGCCTGCGCCCACATTTCCAGGGCAGCCCAGAGCATCGCGCTGAGGAGCACCAGATAGCCCGCAACGGTGCCCCAAAGTTCGGCAAGATGGGGCGCAAGCAACCAGTAAATGAGTGCAGCATAGCCTAATACCAGCACGACGCCAGGCGTCGGCCAACGCCACCCTATTTCTGCGGCAAAGGCCAGAAAATAGACAAAAAAGACAATGAGCAGGTGGGCAAAACCTACGGCGGATGGTGTGCCAGGAAGAGTGAGAAAGAGGAGTGCGAGCAACGCCAGGAGCAGGCCAAAGGTGATTGCCCCCTTGTAAAAGAGAGCCACAGGCTCAGGCGCCAGCAAGGCCACTAGCGCCACCAGCGCCAGCGTCAGCGGAGCGTAGAGCTGCGGCTGTGGCCGGACCCGCAGCGCCACCGGCCAGAGGTGGAGAACGGAGGTCACAAGGGCAGAAGCTGTAAAAAAGAGCGCCAGGTAGAATTGCACTGTTTTTTCTCAAGCGATCGTTGTTGAGCCGGCTACTCACCCTAAGAACCTATCCGAATAACGGTTGCGGGTCCGAAAACTACACCTGCGAATAGAGTTGGTCGCAGCGTGATTCGGATAGACACTAAACAGCCTCTGGTGGGAACTCGATGGTGTGCCAGTAGGTATCGAGCAACTGGGTCAAGCGCAAGAAATCTTCGCCCAACTGAGATTTGACAAGATAGCCTGCCACCTGCCGGTCATAGGCAGCCACCTTATCTTCTTCGCGATTGGAGGTTGTCAGCACAAAGACGATACTGCGCCGCAGTTGCGGGTCTTGCCGTAGTACATCCAGAAATTCAAGACCGCTCATGCGTGGCATGTTCAGGTCGAGGAGGATCAGGTCAGGTTGAAGCGCAAGGCCACTTCTTGTCCTTCCACTGAGGAGTTCAAGCGCTTCGAGGCCGTCTGCGGCGACTGTAATGACGTTTTCTAAGTGATACTTACGAAACGAGCGGCGAATTGCTTCAGCTTCGATTTCATCGTCTTCAACCAGCAGAATTTGCATAGCCCGACCCAGCATGCTGATCTCCATTTTCGGCTACGCCCACGAAACGCCGGGCGAAATGCAGGCAAGCGAACATTAAGCAGTCTGGTCCAGTCAGGCTGCCAGGATGTTCTAAGGCACTCTCCACAGCGCCATTTCGCATCTGTAACAAGATGTTGCCAGTAATTGTACCTTAGACCGCTGCCTGCTCACGTTGGATTGCCAGATCGAGCGACGGCTTTGACAACCCACGCAAGTGTTGAGATCTACCGGTAATCCTTTCTTATTGTCTGGAAAAAAGTGCTTTTTGTCAACTATCAGGTGGAGGCATTTGTGACATGATCTCTAACGGCCAGGTGAAGTGAAAGGAGGCTCCCTGCCCAGGGATGGATTCGACGCTGATTACCCCTCCCCGGTTCTCGACAATCCGTTTGACGATTGCCAGACCCATGCCGCTACCTTCGATACGGTCGCGCGGCTGGAGCGTTTGGAACAGCTCGAAGATACGGGCGTGGAACTGTGGCTCGATCCCAGGGCCATTATCGGTTACGGTGAAGTAAAGTCGATCTTTCTCTTGGCGCACCTGGATCGACACCTGTCCATCGGCGCGATGATGATGTTTGATGGCGTTGCCGATCAGGTTCCGCAACACCATCTCTAGCGGTACGCGTTCGGTGCGTACGACCGGCAATGTATCGGGCCACTTGACGCCAAAGCCGGTCGGAGGCGCCAGCGTCTCCACTACGTCACGCACGAGCATAGCGATGTCGATGCGTTCGGGTGCATGGTGCAGTCGCCCGGCGCGTGAGTAAGCCAATAGATCATCCAAAAGCAGGCTCATACGCCCGATCCGCCCACGCAATTTTTCCAGATGCTGTTGCGCAGCTGGTGGCAACTGGTCGCCGGCATCTTCGATGGTCCAACTCGCCAGTTGAGAGATGGCCCGGAGGGGCGCTTTGAGGTCGTGCGAGGCTACATAGGCAAACTGGTCGAGTTCGCGGTTGCTCCGCTCTAGTTCGGCGGTCCGCTCTTCGACGCGGCGTTCGAGCGTCTCATTGAGCACCTTGAGTTCCGTCTCTTGGCGTTTCAACTGGGTGATATCCTGTACCACGGCATTGATGGCAATGACCTCGTCGTTGGGAGAGCGCAGCGGGTAGAGGCTTTCCAGCCAAATGCGCTCCTGACCTGGATAGGCCGGCGGTTCCACGCTGATTTCCAGATCGACTACAGGTTCGCCTGTCGTTAAGACCCGACGCAATCCATCTTCCAGTTTAGCTGCCAGCGAAGGAAGTAGTTCGCGCCCGGTCTTGCCGATGTGTGCCTCCGCTGAGATGCCTTTCATGCGAGCTAGGGTTTCGTTGGCGCGGAGATAACGCAAGTCGGTATCGAGCACAGCCAGCCCAACCGGCGCGGTTGCATAGATAAGCTCCAACTCGGCCAGGTTGCGCTGGTAACGCTCTTCGCTGGCGCGCAACTCTTGTTCGCTCTGTTGTACGGTGCGGAAGAGCAGCGCATTATCGATGGCTACGGCTGCCCGCCGCGCCACATCTTCGGCCATGGCCAGATCGGCTTCGGTAAAGCGGAGACGAGATTCGGTTGCCACAAAGGTGAAAGCCCCCAAAATTCGCCCGCGGGCTTCCAGCGGCACGACCATGACCGAACGGTAGCCGACCGAACGCAGAAGTTCGAGTTGCTGTTCGTTCTTCGCAACCTGCTGTAACAATTCGTCCGGAATATCAGGATAATACTCGGACTTGCCAGTGCGAATGACCTGAGGCGCACCGGCTGGGGCGTTGGGGTCGATAGGATAGCGTTCGCGCAACTCATGGGCCCAGGCTATCTTGGCCGGGTCGGTATGGGCAAGCGCAACACCTTCGATACGCCCATCATCGGTGAGCAGGTCGATGGCGCACCAATCGGCAATGTGGGGTACGGCCAGGCGGGCCACTGCCTCCAATGTCGTCTGGTAATCCAGCGACCTGGCAAGCACCGCGCTGGCCTCGGCTACAAAGCGGAGCGTATATTCTGCCCGTTTGCGCTGGGTAATATCACGAACAAACGCTTGCCAGCGACCGTCGGGCAGGATCTTGCTGCTCATCTCTACCTGTACGAGAGCGCCATCTTTGTGCATCATTTGCCATTCACCCACATGTGGCTGGCCGTTCAGCAACTGTTCCCTTACGGCTGCCAGCCGCTCTGTGTCGGCGGGCGGAATCAACTCGGTGACTCGTTTGCTCAACAACTCCTCCGGGTCGTACCCCAGCAGCGCACAGGCGCTGGGGTTGACTTCGATATAGTCGCCTTCCTGGTTGGCAACAAAGATAGCCTCGCCCGCGTTCTCGATGAGCGCCCGGTAGCGCTCTTCGCTAAGCCGCAGCGCCGTCACGCTGCGCGCCCGTTCGATGACAGGCCAGACTCGGTCCATCGTTGCACTCACCAGCGTTACCTCATCCATCAGCCAGCGCCGCGGTTCGGTAGCTTGCACCACTAGTAGACCTACCCAGTTACCAGCCTGGATATAGGGCACTGCAATATAGCTGCGCACGGAATATTGTGCGTACGCCTCGACAAAGTCTGCGGTGCGTGGGTCGGTAGTGACATCCTCAACAGCGACACCCTGACCTTGCATCAGGCTGGTTTTGATCTCAGGCGTGAGCACCGGCGAGAGCGAGTATGTTCCGGTGATTCGCTGCGCTTCGGGACGATGCCATTCTTGCAGAACGTTTACCTGGTCAGCCTCGATATCGATCTCGTTGAAATGACAGCGGAAGGCATCCAGATAGCGCCCGAGTGCCTCGCTCGCGGCTTGCAAAATCTCATCCGGCTCAGAAAGAAGGCTGACCTGGGCCATGAGCACGCTGAGAAATTCCTGATTGCGTTCGGCTCGTTTGCGCTCGGTAATGTCAGACGAGATGCCTACGACACCAATGAGTTCGCCGGTCTCACTGTAGATGGGTGAATCGGTGACAAAGGCCGGAAAAGTTGCGCCATTCCGGTGGTGGAGAATAAACTCGCCGGCCCAACTTTCACCCTTGCTGACCTGCCCCAAGATGGCAGCGGCTGCGTCGCACTGCTCTGGCGCAACGATGAGTTCCAGGATATTGCGCCCGATCGCTTCTTCGCTGCGCCACCCGTAGAGCGACTCGGCAAAGCGGTTCCAGGTGATGATCTTCCCGGTCAGGTCGGTGGCGATCACCGCCTGTTCGACGGCTTCCAGCAGCCGCGCCTGGAAGTGGATCTGCTGTTCGGCGCGCCTGCGTGCGACGGCTGCACCCAACAGATTGGCGACCGATTCAAGAAAATCCGCGTCGTAATGAGTAAAGTTGCGCGGTTCTCTGCTGTAGACCCCCAGCACCCCATAGGGCCGCCCCTCGCCAGGAATCAAAACCGTCAGCCCGCTGACGATCCCGTGGTCGAGCACGTGGGGCGCAAAGGAGAAACGATTCTCGCGGCGGATATCTTGCACCATCACCGGCTCGCCGACGTGGAGCGTGTAGCCAGTCTGCGTGCGGAGCTCGGCGGAGATAGTGACCTGGTTGATACGGTCTGAGCGCCAGCCATGCCCGGCGCTCAGCAGCAGCGAATCGCCATCCGGCTGTAACGCTAACACCTGGCAAAACTCTACCTCCAATACTGCTGCGGCCCGTGCCGCGGCCGCAGCCATCAGTGGTTGTAATGCCGGCTCCTGGAGCGCAGTGCGCCCCAGTTCTGCGATTATCTGCTGTTGGATGCGCTGTTGGAGTTCGTGCTCGGCGCGCTTGAGATCGGTGATATCCACAAAGGTGAGGACAACGCCGTCTACCTGATTTTCTACTGTACGGTAGGGCAGGAGCCGGGCGATATACCAGCGATCCTCTTCACTTTGTACGAGCACTTCTTCATCATTCGACGTTTCCAACACGTAAGCCGCCTGCTCGGTCAGCCGTTGATAGCGCAGCCGGTGCGAGATATGGGCGAGCGGGCGGCCTAGATCGGTGTCGATCAGGTGAAAGAGGTCGGCAACAGGGGGGGTAAAGCGTTTGATCCGCAGTGCCCGGTCGAGAAAGATGATGCCCACCTCGGTCGAAGACATAAAGTTGAGCAGGTCGCTGTTAGCGCGGCTGAGTTCATCGATCTTGAGTTTGAGTTCGTAATTGGCTGTGACGAGCTCTTCGTTCATCGACTGGAGCTCTTCTTTGCTGATTTCAAGCTCTTCGGAAGTGGACTTCAGCTCCTCGTTGATAGACTGTAGTTCCTCATTTGAGGCAGTCAGTTCTTGATTGGCGATCTGGTGCTCCTCGATGATCGCCTGAAGCCGTTCTCGTGTCCGCAGCAGTTCCTCTTCCAACTGGTCGACCAGGTTGTCACGGTTGGGGTCGGCGTCGTTGCCAGCCTGGGACTGGCGTGAAGGCGGCTCTTCCTGTTCGCGAAAGACGATTTCGATCTGATTCTTAGGAAAGCCGGGCTCATCTACCGGGCCGACCTCTAACTGGACCAGACGAACGCCGTCCGCCTGATCCACCTGTAGCCGGCGCGTGAGGGTCCGCTCGCCTTTGGTAAGCGCCTGATAGAGTGCTGCGCGCAGATCGAGGCGTAATTCTGGGAGCACTTTTTGCAGGATGTTGTGGGTCACTGCCCCTTCTCGTTCGCGCAGATAGCGTTCGACGCCCCCAAAGAGGTGGGTGATCTCGTACCGGTCGTCGATCAACAGGCGGGGCGGGGCGTAACGGCGGAGCGACCAGCTCTGGTAGAGATCTTCAATGCCACGCACGCGCGGCTCAGCCGGTCGGACGGGAGCAGGTAGCACACGCCCCCCGCCGCTTGTTATAGCTGGAAGCCGAAGGTGGCGAGCCAACGCCGTTCCTGTCGTACGCCGTTGGTAGAGATGGCACCGTTTGTTGCGGATCGCAAAGAGATGTGCCGATGTTTCGGCCGATTCGGCTGTCCCCAAAAAGAGATAGCCTTCAGGCTGGAGCGCATAATGAAAGAGCTCTAAGATTTTTTCTTGTGCATCACGATTGAAGTAGATAAGTAAATTTCGGCATGAGAGTAGATCGAGCCGCGAAAAGGGGGGGTCTTTGATTACATTATGGACGGCGAAGAGCACTCGTTCGCGCAACTCGTCCTTGACCCGATAGTGCTCCTCTTCTTTGACAAAAAAACGCTGCAAACGGGCGGGCGTGACGGCTTCGGCAATGGAACGCGAGTAGAGACCGCGCCGGGCACAGTCGATGGCGGCTTCGTCTACATCTGTGGCAAAGACCTGGAGCCGGGGCGGGTCGGGCAACCGCTCCGCCTGTTCACTCAGCAACATGGCGATGGAATAGGCTTCTTCGCCGGTAGAACAACCGGCTACCCAGACCCGCACCACGTCTTGGCGGCCCTTGCCGCTGAATAACTGAGTGATGCACTCACGCTCCAACATGTCAAAGGCGTCGGGGTCGCGAAAGAAATTGGTGACCGAAACCAGGCAATCCTGATAGAGCAGGCGTGTCTGCTCGGCGCTGGTCCGCAACAGTTGGCGAAAGGCTGACAGATCCTGTACCCCATTGATCTGCATCCGCCGGGCAATGCGGCGCAACAACATCGACTGCTTGTAGGGGTTGAAGTCGTGCCCAGTTTCACTCAGGACGTGCTCCAAGATTCCGGTCAGGGCCTCCGCCTCAGCTTCAGCATGCGCACTTTGCTCGGCCAGTACACCAATGCGTTTGACCACGAGTTCGGCCAACTCGCCGGCTGTCGCAACCGTATCGGCCACACCGGCAGCAATGGCGCGCCGGGGTAAAGCCGGCTGTTCGGCGTCGTCGGGCGCCTGGACCAACGTCCACCCGCCCTGCTCTTTGACGGCCTGGAGACCGGCGACGCCGTCCTCACCCCTGCCGGCCAGGAGGACGGCGACTGTATTGCTGGTTTTATTGGCCGCTAATGCGGTAAAAAAGGCATCGAGTGGGTTATGAAGCGCGTCATTTTTGTCGAGCGGCGCCAGCTGCAGGACACCATCTGCAACTGTGAGGATGTGGTCCGGCGGGGCAATGTAGATCCGATCAGCCTGGAGAGCCAGGCCGTTTGCGGCCTCCACCAATGGGAGGGCAGTGGCCTGGCGCAAAAGAGTATACGCCATCGTGCGCCGGTTGAGCGCGCGCGGGGCAACAAGCAAATAGGCCAGCCCGGTCTCGCCGGGCAGGTTGTGAAAAAACGCCGCCAAAGCGCGCAGCCCGCCAGCGGCCGCACCAATGCCAACGAGTGGAGTTTGCCCGGCATCAGCGCCGGGTGCGGCCGCTGACATGGGCAATCCAGATCGCTCAGAACCAGTTGGCTGGCTGAGCATAGATGCTGTTGTCATAATTGCCTTTGTTCAAAAATCGTGCCAGAAAAAAACCAAAATAGTTATGGGTACAGCAAAGCAGGCCTTGTTTGACCTGACAAGACCAACCGCTTGTACTGCAGCTGGAATCATATACATATAATTAATTGACGCAGGGTCCAGTCGAATTGATCCTTCGGAGTAGCCGGCTAGCGCAAAGGGTATATTCGCAAACGCGCGCATTTGCGGCCTGGCATCATGCTTGTACCACGCAGCGGAAACAAACCGATTGGCCGTTCGTCCTAACCATTTTGCCAGAGTTTCAACCATATGACAATGAGGGAGATCCCTACCTTTAAGGGCCTCTCTCTTTATGGCTGTTGGCGGAAGTGAGGGAGGATCTCTTTGGCATAGAACTGGAAGAAACCTTCTTGGTCGGGCCCTACCTGATGCAGGTAGATGTGGTCGAAGCCGGCGTCGAGATATTTTTGGATCTTTGCGATGTGGCGTTGTGGGTCAGGCCCGCAGACGATAGACTCGGCCACCTTCTCTTCGGTGACCTCTTTGGCGGCCTGATCAAAGTGAGACACTGTGCGCAGTTCCTGTGAGAGGGGACTGGGCAGACCGGCATTAGGCCACCACTCGTGCGCAGTACGCCGTGCTTCCTGTTCATCTCTTGCCCAGCAGACGGTAACCTGGCCATAGCAAGGTTTGCCTTGGCCGCCGGCGCTGCGGAAGCTCTCTACCACTTGTTCGTTGGGGGAAGTGTCGATCAGCCCGTCTCCCAGGCGCCCGGCCGTTTCGGCGGATTTGGGGCCGCTCGCCGCAATCAGTAGCGGAGGCGGTTCGTCGGGGAGCGTGAATATGCGCGCGTCCTCCACCGTGTAGAAGTCACCCCAGTAGCTGATAGTCTCGCCGCGCCAGAGCGCCTGGATCAGATCGATCGCCTCTTCAAACATTGCCAGACGAATGTCAAAGGGTGGCCAGCGCTCACCGGTAATGTGCTCGTTGAGATGTTCGCCGGTGCCAATGCCAAAGAAGAAACGGCCCGGCATCATCGCGGCCGCAGTCGCCGCCGCCTGAGCCAGGATCACAGGATGGATACGGATCAACGGGCAGGTGACGCCGGTGCCCAGTTGCAGCTTCTCGGTTGCCTGTGCGATGCCACCGATGACGCTCCACACAAAAGGGCTGTGTGGCTGCCGGCTCACCCACGGGTGAAAGTGGTCGGAGATCAGCGCGAACGAAAAGCCCACTTGCTCGGCCCGCTGTGCATAGCGGACCAAATCATTCGGATGATGTTCCTCGCTCGAAAGCGCATAGCCAAATTCCACGGTCTGTCTCCTTTTCAAATCCTCTCGCCGCCAGCGCAGGTGTATCCATCTGTGTCAACGATGAATTTTCTGTTGACACGGGCAGACGGCGCATCTCATACTTCATGCACTGGAGCGTTCCCAGCGAAGGGCGCGGGAACCCAGCGCAACGCCTCATCGCCCCGGTGACGGATCGCCACGTCTCCTTCCAACAGCAGTTGGCTGTCAAAGTAAATATTCCCCCGCACGAGGAACTGCCGGCAGTCGACCAGCGACGGTACATGGTGGGGGAAGCGCGCCTTGAGTTGGTGAAAGAGACCGTAGTACCGTTTGTCAAGGTCTACGACCACTTCCTCATCATGGCGCCGCGCAGGATTGGACGAGAGAGTAAAATCATCATTGAGCAGATAGAGGTCAGACCAGAGCGCCAACAAGTCATTCGTGTTCTTGACCGGGAGAAAACGCCTGCGCTCTACTTCCACGGCCTGTGCATCGGGAAAGCGCGAAATAGCGTGCCCCATCGCTGTCTCCAACTGGTAGACGCGCGGCGAATTGGGCTGCGCCGGGTCGACCGGCTTCTCGTTGACCATGAGCGGGAGTGCGAGTTGTCCCTGGCGTTCTACTAATAGATCATGCAGCGTCGGCAGGTGGAGCCAGAGGTTGTTGGTGTTGAAGTAGCGGTAGCGCCTGATGTCCTGGAAATGGTCGAGCGCTTCCGGTGGGCACTGGGCCACTTCTCGTAACGCCAGCCTGCCGTCCGTATATCGGGCGAGGTGGCCGCCTTTGCGGTCAGTGGCCCGGCGCCGGGCCACTTCCATCAAAAAGGGCAATCGCTCGTGCGAAAAATAGCCCAACAGGTTGAGATCGACCGTTGCACCCAGGTTGTCGGCGTTGCTGACAAAGGCATATTCATAGCCGTGTTCGAGCAACTGGTGGAGTGTTTGCGTCGTATAGAGCGCCTGGTAGAGGTCGCCGTGGCCAGGGGGGCACCACTCCTTGTTTGGGTCCACCGGCCAGACCACGGGTGAGAGATCGGCCTGCCAGATCTTTGGTATCTGGTGCTGGAGAAATTCTAGCGGAGTGGCTTGCTGGTGCAACGATGGGTAGGCAGCCAGCGCAGCCTTGGTCTGGCGCGTGGTGTTAAAGCTGTTCATGAGCATCAGCGGCAGACCAACCTGATGAGTGCGCCGCAGGTGCAACACCTGCCGCACAATGATATCGAGAAAAGTCAGCCCATCTTTGACCTCGATCAATGACTTGGGGCCTTGCATCCCCATGGTTGCGCCGAGGCCGCCGTTGAGCTTGATCATCACTGTCCGAGCGAGCGCCTGCTTCCCTTCTGCCGCGTAATCTTCAAGCTGATTCACAGGCGGTAGCGTCGCCACCGGCTGGATCTGCTCCTCCGCCAGGTAGCCTTTTGCCCCTTCGAGCAGCTGGCGGTAGGAGTGGCAAAACGCGTCAATTGCCGCCTGTGGCAGACCCTTCTGATGCATCTTGGCGACAAACAAGGTAATCGGCGATTCTTGTGCGCGGGTGCTCTTAAGCCGGCGCTGCTCCGGCGCACGAGTCGCCGGTGGCGTGGGAGCGATGATAGCCAACTTTGCCTCCTTCTACAACCATTAAAAAGGATTGAATCGTAACGGTGCTGCTCTCTACTGGTTTAGCCAGACCTTCACTGTCTTGCAAACCCTTGCTGAATAACCAACGAAAAATTCTGGTCCTGTTGGATCAAGACTTGATTGAACGGTTACCGCGTCTACTTTAGCGTTCTTCACAGGCGAAATAAATGAATGTGGCTACAAGAAGCAGTTATAGATAGAGACATACGTTGCTACACTGCAAAAAAAATTGTGTCTCATGTGTACCAGATTGACGTATCCAGTCACATAGATGATCAGACGGCATTCTGCTAATGTAATTGCTGGTCTCTGTTTGATTTACTGTATAAAGCATAAAGCGGCAAGGGACCACGTACAACCCACAGGATGCCAGGCATAGGCTCAGTTGAAAGGAGAATTTTTTATGAAGAGACACGTAGGCTTACTGTTTTTTCTGGTCTTGGCGCTCGTGCTGTCAGCATGTAATGGAGGCGCGGCGCCAGCAGCTACACCGACACCCGTAGCCCCGGTCGAAGAAGTAGCGACGCCCACGCCGGCTGTTGCTGAACCGGCGCCGGTAACCGAACCAGAGGTCATCACCCCCACCGATGGAATAACGCCCACGGACGGTGTTACAGCCCCAGGCGTTGGTGTGGTAGATCAGGAGCCCCGCGGTGTTATTCGGTCAAGCGAGTTATTAGGCTACAACGTCCAGAATCAGGCGGGTGAAAATCTGGGCAATGTCGAAGACGTGGTTGTCGAGCTGCAGCAAGGTTGTATCGATTATATGGTGCTCTCGTTTGGCGGGATCTTGGGCCTGGGCGCCAACCAGTACCTGATCCCCTGGGAGGCAGTGCAGATCGACCCGAACTTGCAACGGCTGCTGCTCAACATCGACCAGGCCGCTCTGGATGATGCACCGACCTTTGATGTCAACAATCTTCCCGATTTCACAGCGCCAGACTGGGATGCCCCCTTCACCGGCTATTGGGACACTATCCAGATAACGCCCCCGGCCGATGTGGAGCCGGCTCAGCCGGTCACCCCAGCCACACCGGTGACGCCGACGGAGGAGATCACGCCGACTGATACCATGACGCCGACGGAGGAGATCACGCCGACTGACGAGATCACCTCAACCGACACCATGACGCCGACGGAGGAGATCACGCCGGCTGACGAGATCACCCCAACTGACACCATGACGCCAACGGAGGAGATCACGCCGACCGAGCCAATGGCGGGTGTGCCCGGCCGCTGGGACCCGACCCAACCGTGCCCGCCGCGCCACGAGCGGATGGCTGAGATGGAGACGACAGAAACAGCCGAGGAAGGGATCACGGCCTTGGCGCCGCGAGTCATGCTGATGTCGGACCTGCTAGACTACGACATCTACAACAGCGCAGGTGAAGATCTGGGTGACCTTGAGGAGATCATGATCGACTGGCGCAACGACCGCCTCGCTTATGGTATTCTCACCTTTGGCGGTTTCTTGGGTTTGGGTGAACGCTGGTTTGTCATCCCCCTGGATGAACTGACGCTCGACCCACTCCAGCAGCGGCTGATCTTTGATGTACCAGTTGAGACGCTGGAGAATGCGCCGGGGTTCGACCCCAATGCCCTGCCCGACACGGCTGATCCCAACTGGGATGCCCAGATTCGTGAATTCTGGCAGACGAATTAAGTTTCGTCCTTCAGGTGACAGGCTCTGCTAAGAGGACTGTCACCTGAAGCACAAGACAAACGCCCTGGGGCATCCGGTGCTCCAGGGCGTTTGTCTTCAAGAGGTTAGGGCTTCCGACTGGTTAGGATGGGTGTCTTCGTCCCTCAGGCAATAGCAATTGGAGATTGATTGATAACTTCGCTGCTCCAGGCCTCCTGGGTTTGGCGGACCGCCTGGGGCCCCACTGTCGTGTCCACATCAATCTCGTCAGCCTCCACCAGCTCGACTGCCACCACCATGGGGATAGTGCGGCTGATCTCGGTGATGATGGGTGTCAACATGCGCAGATGACGCAGTGCCAGATCGGCGGTGGGGTGGTCTTGCAGCGCCAGACCCGTTGTGTGGAGCATGGTGTAGCTAATGGCCGCCAGACCGAGGGCAGTGTAGTCGTCGCGCAACATCCTGGAGGCTGTGTTCGGGCGCATTTTGTCATACATGCCGGCCACAGCGCCGAGTGCGGAACTGACGGCATCCTTAACCGGCGAGCCTGTGCTTCCTCCCAGGCGCTCCAGATGCCGTTCGAGGTCGTTGATCTGCTGATCCAGCACTTCTTCCAGACGGGCAATCACCTGATGGGCTTGTGTATGTTGCTTCAAGTCATCATCATCCCGTTGGCGGCGAATTGCCTCGTGGATATGCTTGTCCACAGCCAGCATATCGCTTACATATTGTTGAAGCGCCTCCTGGCGTTTTTCGATTGGCTTCATGACGTTCCTCCCCTTGAACGGTAAGAGAACTGAATCACCTTGCGCTGTCAAACAGCGTAACCCCAATCATATGTGCAGGCGGATATGGCTGGTATAGATCGCGGCATACGAGGCGATAGAAGCGAGGATACATCCTGCATGAGACTATTTTAGAACCTGTTTGAAAAGTCGGCTCCACGTCACAACCCAGCCCGTTCTCGTACTCGTCCTCCTACTCGTTCTCGAAAGAACAGCCGAGGACGAGTACGAGCGAACTTTTCAAACAGTCTCTTAGAAACATAAGGGCTCTCGGAATTGCACTGTGAGCTGCGGAATCCACCCGGTATAAGTGGTCATTCCACAATTCAGTAAGGGGATGCACGTGACACAGCGTAGCCTGTGTGCTGCGCTCATCAGTGCATTGTGCGATAGGATGCAGAGGTCTCTAGGTTCGGTTGACATTTCAGCCTACACAGCGGTACGATGCACTTGAAAAGTGCGTGGCGCCTGAGACGTGCATCGCACCTGGCCGGCGCCACGCACGTGCGCACCCTGGCCGAGTCATGCGCTGCTGGACAAATGTCAAAAGAACCTAGAAATCTTATTGCGCCCGTCGAAACCCCAGAAAATAGGCGAGCGACTCTGGGTTGCGCATGGCGTCGCGCTTGACCGCTTTTTCCAGCGGCTGGCCGAGCAGGATCTTGCGGATCGGCACCTCCATCTTTTTGCCGCTGAGGGTATAGGGCACCTGGTCGATGGCAAAGATCTCGTCTGGAACGTGGCGCGGCGAAATCTCTGTTCGGATTTTTTGTTTGATGCGCGCCTTGAGCGTATCGTTCAGCACCACGCCCGGGCGCAACACCACAAACAGGGGCATGTACGGCTCCTGCCCCAGCATCCCCAGATCAACCACCAGGCTGTCGAGTACCTCATCAAAACTTTCGACCACCCGGTAGATCTCGCTCGTGCCCATGCGCACCCCCTGGCGGTTGATGGTCGAATCGGAGCGGCCATAGATCACACAGCCGTAGCGCCGGTTGATCTTGATCCAGTCGCCGTGCCGCCAGACACCGGGGAAGAGGTCAAAGTAGCTCTCAAGATACCGTGCATTCCCCGCATCGTTCCAGAGATAGAGCGGCATAGATGGCATGGGTTGCGTAATGACCAGTTCACCCACTTCGTCCACGACCGGTTCGCCGGCCTCGTTCCAGGCTTGCACTGCAGCGCCCAGCGACGGCCCCTGTAGTTCGCCGGCGTAGATGGGCAAAATCCGCACACCGCCGACAAAGGCAGTACAGAGGTCGGTGCCGCCGCTCATCGACTCCAGCGCCAGCTCGGGTTTGACCGCCTCGTAGACCCAGCGGAACCCCTCCACGCTCAACGGCGACCCGGTTGACCCCAGCGCCCGCAACCGGCTGAGGTCCACGGTGCGGCCCGGCTCGACGCCCGCCTTCATGCAGCCGTGGATAAATGCAGCCGAGGCGCCCAAATAGGTCATGCCGCTCTCAGCGGCCAGTTGCCAGAGCGCGTTCAGGTCCGGATAGTTGGGGCTGCCGTTGTAGAGGATAGCGGTGCAGCCGCTGAGCAGCCCCCCCACCAGATAATTCCACATCATCCAACCGGTGCTGGTGTACCAAAAGAAGCGATCCCCCGCTTTGAGGTCATTGTGCAGCGCCGTCGCTTTGGCATGTTCTAACAGGATGCCGCCGTGCCCATGTACAATGGGCTTGGGCAGGCCGGTTGTGCCAGAAGAGTAGAGAATCCACAGTGGATGGTCGAAAGGCACCTGTTCGAAGGTCAGCGTGGTGCCGGTCGTCTCATCGTCCAGGAGTTCATCCCAGCCGGTGATATTGGGCGCCAGCGGCACGGTTTCGCTGGTAATGGCCGGGCTGTCGATCAGGATGGTCTTTTGTACTGTTGGCAGCCCGGCTTGCAATTCCACTACATTGGGGCGGCGGTCAAAGGCTTTGCCGCCGTAGTGGTAGCCGGCCACGGCAATCAACACCTTTGGCTCGATCTGCGCAAAGCGATCCAACACGCCGCGGCTGCCAAAATCGGGCGAACAGCTCGACCAGATTGCCCCCAAACTGGCGCAGGCCAGCACCGATACAATCGCTTCGGGAATATTGGGCAGATAACCGGCCACCCGATCCCCCTTGCCCACGCCAAGTGTTCGCAGCGCGTACGCCAATTTGGCGGTGCTGGTGTAGAGTTCGCGCCAACTGATGGCGGTCACGGGCTCGGTCTCAGAACAGCAGAGCAGCGCTGGCCATTCGGTCGTGCTGCGCTGAAAGATGTTTTCAGCCCAGTTGAGTTCTGCGCCTACAAACCACTGCGCACCCGGCATCCTGCGTTGCGCCAGCACCGTAGTGTACGGCTTGCTGCTGACCACGGCAAAGTAGTCCCACATGCTCGCCCAGAACGCCTCGATCTCGGTGACGGACCACTGCCAGAGCGCTTCGTAGCTGGGAAAATCCAAGCCTCGTTCGCGGCGTAGCCATGCCATGTAGCGAGTGAGATTGGCATCGTCGATGACAGATTGAGAGGGCGACCAGAGCAGATCGCCTTCGTTGATTTGTCTTTGTGTCATGATTTGCCTTCGGTAGGTATCTATCCTATGTTGCGGCCTAGTACTACAACGAGACTTTGACCATTGTCGCCGTCGAGACCTCCGCGCCCAAAGGGCCCCCGTGACCAGAGATAATCTGGTCGACGAAGTTGATTCTGGTCACCTCCCGGAGGTCGGGTTGGACCGGTCATGCGAAGTCTCGTTATAGTACTAGCTGTCAACGGATTTTGGGAACGGAGTGAACGGATTCCGTTCCCAAAATCCGTTGACAGAAACGCCACCCGCTGCATAGAGCGAATTAGGAACTAGACGGCCGCTTGTGCATCAGCACCGTCCGCTGCAACTCGATCACCACTACGCCATCCTGGTTGCGCCCAATATGGCGAAAGGTAACAATGCCCTGGTCGGGACGGGAATGTGACTCGCGCAAGGCGACCACTTCACTTTCGACGTACAGCGTATCCCCATGAAAGACCGGGTGGGGGTAGAGCACCTTTTCATAGCTAAGATTAGCTACAATCGTGCCCTCGGTCAAGTCTGCAACGGTTAACCCCACAGCCAGCCCCAGCGTAAAAATCCCGTTGACAATGCGGCGGCCAAAGCGAGTCTCTTTACTGGCGAAATCCTCGTTCAAGTGCAAGGGTTGGGTATTCATGGTTAACGAGGAAAAGAGCACATTATCCATTTCGGTAATGGTCCGGCCCAGCGAATGCCGGATCACATCGCCGACCGCCAGGTCGTTGAAATATTTGCCTGCCATCGAGTTGTTCACCCCTTTGTTACTTTGCTGCGCGCCTTGACAACTATGTGCAATGTGCCAAGACTTACGGTCCGACGCCGACAAACATGCTGTAATAATGAGTGGCAAAGATGCTGTGGTCCTTGCTTTGAAACGACAGTGGTGGCTCGCACCCGTTACCGGCAGGGGCAAGGATCGGTAGTTGCAAAAGAGGCCAAAGATGCTCTCTCTTGTTCAAAGTCCATCCCGTTCGTCTTCGCGCTCGCCCGAGTCGCTTGCCGCCGGGCGCCAGCCTGATGGCGACTCTCCCCCGACACCCAATGGGGCAACGAAGCCAAAAGCAAAGGCCAGACCCGCGTTAGCGACTACAGAGATTCTTGAACATTATCGGATCGCTGTGCTCAGCCGTCAAGTCAGCCGGCTGGGCCAACGCGAGGTCTTTAGCGGGCGCGCCAAGTTCGGCGTCTTTGGCGCCGGCAAGGAATTGGCGCAACTGGCGCTGGCGCGTGTTTTTCGCCCTGGTGACTTTCGCGCCGGCTACTATCGCGACCAGACCCTGATGTTTGCCCTCGGTCTAACCACGCCGGAAGCCTTCTTTGCCCAACTCTACGCCCACGCCGATAGCGTCGTCGAGCCGGCCAGCGGCGGTCGTTCGATGGTCTCCCATTTTGCGACGCGCCTGCTCGATGCGCAAGGGCATTGGCAGCCGCAAGTGGACCGCTACAACTCGTCAGCCGACATCTCCTGCACCGCCGGCCAGATGCCCCGTCTGGTTGGTTTGGCGTACGCGTCACGGCTCTACCGGGAAGTCGAAGAACTCCGCCGATTCTCTGACTTTTCCTATGATGGCAATGAAGTGGCCTTTGGCACGATTGGCAACGCCAGTTGCGCCCAGGGTATGTTTTGGGAAGCGATCAACGCGATCGGCGTCCTGCAGGCGCCGGCCGTTATCTCGATTTGGGACGATGAGTACGGCATTTCGGTCACCAACCGCCACCAGTTTCTGGGTGGCGATCTAACGGCGCTTTTGCAAGGATTTGAGCGCCAGCCGGGGTGTGACCAGGGGTTTCATCTCTATCGTGTGGCCGGCTGGAACTACCCGGCGCTCATCGAAGCGTATGAACAGGCTGCCGCCAACGCACGCCAGCAACACATCCCCGCTATCATCCACGTGGTCGAGATGACCCAACCGCAAGGCCATTCCACGTCGGGCAGCCACGAGCGCTACAAGTCGCCGGAACGACTGGCGTGGGAGGCGGCGCACGATCCTATCGCCAAAATGCGCAAGTGGATCCTGGCTGAAGGTATTGCAACCGAAGCCAACCTGGCGCAGATCGAACGTGAAGCCGCCCAGGAAGCAGAAGCGGCGCGCGACCGCGCCTGGCAAGCTGCCTGTACACCGCTGCAAGCCGAAGCCCATGAACTCGCAAACCTGCTGGAAACTGTTGCCCAACGTTCAAGCAGCGCCGAAGAATTGCTCGAACTGAGCCAGCCCCTACGCGATAGTACCCGCCTGCCACTGCGCAAGGAATTATTACAGACGGCGTACAAGGCGTTGCTGCATCTGCACAACGAAGCCGAGCCGGTGCGCCGGCCTTTGCGCGAGTGGCGCGAGAGCCAGCTTTGTGCAAACCGGACGCGCTACGGCGCTTACCTCTACAGCGAAAGCGACGAGTCGCCGCTGAAGGTGCCGCCTGTGGCGCCCATCTATGAGGACTCGCCTCGCGAAGTGCGTGGTTTTGAAGTACTGCAGGCCAACTTTGCTGCTTTGCTCGCCCGCGACCCGCGAGTTTTTATCTTTGGCGAAGATGTGGGCAAATTGGGGGATGTCAACAAAGGTGTAGCCGGCCTCCAGGACAAGTATGGCCCGCTGCGGGTGGCCGACACCGGCATCCGCGAGGTGACGATCATCGGCCAGGCCATTGGCATGGCGTTGCGCGGTCTGCGGCCCATCGCCGAGATCCAATATCTCGACTATGTGCTCTACGCCCTCATGACGCTTTCGGATGATCTCGCTTCTTTACACTGGCGTACGGCTGGCGGTCAAAAGGCGCCGGTCATTGTGCGCACGCGCGGCCACCGTCTAGAAGGGATCTGGCACTCCGGCTCGCCCATGGGTGGCCTGCTCCATTTGCTGCGCGGGATGCATCTGCTCGTGCCGCGCAACATGACCCAGGCCGCCGGTTTTTACAACACGCTGTTGTGCGGCGACGACCCCGCGCTGGTCGTCGAAGTACTCAACGGCTACCGGCTGCGCGAACAGTTGCCCCAAAATTTGGGTGAGTTTACGGTCCCGCTGGGTGTGCCCGAAGTGTTGCGCCCCGGGGACGACATTACCCTGGTTACCTATGGTGCCTGCTGCCGGATTGCCCTGGAAGCGGCGGCTCAGTTGCAAACTCTTGGCGTTGCGGTGGAGGTGATCGATGTCCAGTCTCTGCTGCCCTTTGACCTGAACCATACTCTGGTCGAGTCGCTCAAAAAGACGGGCCGCATCGTCTTTCTCGATGAAGATGTCCCCGGCGGCGCCTCGGCCTACATGCTGCGACAAGTGTTGGAGGTACAGGATGGCTACTACTGGCTCGATTCGCCGCCGCGCACCATCACCGCTCGACCCCATCGCCCCGCCTACGGCACCGACGGCGATTACTTCTCGAAACCCAACGTGGAAGATGTGACCGCTGTGACCTATGAGCTGATGCACGAAAGCGAGCCGCGACGCTATCCCGCGCTGTGAGGAATCAGGAATCGAGAGCCAACTGTCAACGGATTTCCAGAACGGATTGAGCGGATATGACAGGTTCTCCTCACATCTCCGCTCTTGGCTGGGAACGGATTCATGGCTGCTGAACGATGTGAAATCTGTTCCCGGTAAACACGGACGAAGAACACTTCATTGCCCTGTCTGTTCAATCTGTTCCCAAAATCCGTTGACAGGGTTTGCTGCAACGAATTCCCCCAGGAGAGAACTATGGATTTCGCCCTGAATGAAGAACAGCGGATGTTCCGTGAAGTGGTGCATGACTTTTGCGCCAGGGAGGTGGCCCCCCAGGCCCGCCACACCGATGAGACGGGGGAATTCAACTGGAGCGCTGTGCGCAAAATGGGGTCGCTGGGCATGTTGGGGCTGCAAGTGCCCGAGCGCTACGGCGGCGCCGAACTCGACACCGTCAGCGCCGCCATTGCCATCGAAGAGTTGGGCTGGGCGTGCGGTTCGACGGCGTTGGCAGTCTCTGCCCACAACAATCTGGGCATCGGCCCCCTGCTCGACTATGGCACCGAGGAGCAGAAACAACGGTGGGTAACTCGCCTCGCATCTGGACAAGGCGGCCTGGGCTGCCTCTGCCTGACCGAACCGGGCGCCGGCTCGGACCTCAAGGGCGGTGTCCGCACGACCGCTGTCAAAGAGGGCGACAGTTGGATCATCGACGGGTCCAAAATGTGGGCTACCAATGCCTCGCTTGCCGACACGCTGATCGTGCTTTGCCGCACCGACCCCGCCGGTGGCAGCCACAGCTTGAGCCAGATCCTCGTGCCCACCGATACGCGCGGCGTCACGATTGGCCCGCCGGAAAAGAAGATGGGCCTGCATGGCTCGCCCACTCACGCCGTCACCTTGAGCGAAGTACGCGTACCTTATGAGAACCTCATTGGCTCCGAAGGCAAGGGGCTACAACAGACCCTTGCCACGCTGACCAAAGGCCGCATCAGCATCGGCGCGCTGGCGGTGGGGCTGGCGCAGGCCGCCCACGAACGGGCGCTCCAATATGCCAGGGAGCGCGAAACCTTTGGCAAACCCATCGGCCAGCACCAGGCCATCCAGTTTATGCTGGCGGATGCAGCGACAGAGCTCCAGGCGGCTCGTCTCATGGTATACTGGGCAGCGTGGCTCAAAGACCAGGGCAAACCCTATGCCAAAGAGGCCGG
The DNA here is from genome assembly GCA_003577005.1 of Chloroflexota bacterium. Next base: position 38,555 of record QEUW01000018.1, read on the forward strand.
CATGGCCAAATTGTTCGCCACCGAGATAAGCGAGCGCGTCTGCCGCAACGCCATCCAGATCCATGGCGGCTACGGTTACAGCCGCGAATTTGAGGTCGAGCGGATGTATCGCGACACGCGCCTCATGTCCATCGGCGAAGGCACCAGCGAGATTCTGCGCGTGATGATCGCCCGCCATCTGCTAGAGTTGTAAAGACGTTATGCTTGCATTTTTAACGCAAAGGTGCAAAGATGCAGAGACGCAAAGAATTCGTATACATCTTGCTTTGCGTCTCTGCCCCTTTGCGTCTTTGCGTTGAACAGTTCTATTGAACGTCCATTGCCGGACAAGCCGGAACCACTGTGGATATCATCGAAAGCCGTATCGACCCACAAAGCGCCGAATTTCAAGCCAATGCGGAGCATCACCGGGCATTGGCGGCCACATTGCGAGAACGGTTGGCCACCGTGCGCCAGGGCGGTGGTGCAGAGGCGCGGGCACGGCATGTGGAGCGGGGCAAGCTGCTGGTGCGCGACCGGATCGACCGGCTCCTCGATGCCGGTTCGCCCTTTCTAGAACTGTCGCCGCTGGCGGCATGGGAACTGTACGGGAATGAGGCGCCTGGCGCCGGCATCGTCACCGGCATCGGACGCGTGGCCGGCCGCGAGTGTATGATCGTGGCCAACGATGCGACCGTCAAGGGGGGCACCTACTACCCGATGACGGTGAAAAAACACCTGCGCGCCCAGCAGATCGCCGTGGAGAATCACTTGCCCTGTCTCTATCTGGTCGATTCGGGCGGAGCGTTTTTGCCCATGCAAGATGAAGTCTTCCCGGATGTCGATGATTTTGGGCGCATCTTTTACAACCAGGCCGTCATGAGCGCTGCGGGCATCCCCCAGATCGCCGCCGTGATGGGCTCCTGCACGGCGGGTGGCGCTTACGTGCCGGCGATGAGCGATGAGGCCGTCATCGTCAAAGGCACGGGCACGATCTTTCTGGGCGGGCCGCCGCTGGTCAAAGCCGCCACGGGCGAAGAGGTGACGGCCGAAGAGCTGGGTGGCGCCGATGTCCACACCCGCATCTCCGGCGTGGCCGACCATTTTGCCGAAGATGACGAACACGCGCTGGCGATTGTGCGCGAGATTGTAGCGACGCTGAACACCCGCAAACAACTCGACCTCGACATCCGTCCTCCGGAAGAACCATATTACGACCCCGCCGAACTCTACGGCATCCTCCCCACCACCTTCCGTGTGCTCTATGATGTGCGCGAGGTGATCGCCCGGCTGGTCGATGGCAGCCGTTTGGGCGAATTCAAGGCGCGCTATGGGGAGACGCTGGTCTGCGGCTTTGCCCACATCTATGGCTATCCGGTTGGCATCATTGCCAACAACGGCATTCTCTTTAGCGAGTCCGCGCTGAAGGGGACGCACTTTATCCAGTTGTGTACGGCGCGGCGGATTCCCCTGCTCTTTTTGCAGAATATCACCGGCTTTATGGTAGGCAAAACCTACGAGACCGGCGGCATTGCCAAGGATGGCGCCAAGCTAGTCCATGCCGTGGCCAACGCCCAGGTGCCCAAACTGACGGTGGTGATCGGCGGCTCGTTTGGCGCCGGCAACTATGCCATGTGTGGCCGCGCCTACGGCCCGCGCTTTCTCTGGATGTGGCCCAACAGCCGCATCAGCGTCATGGGGGGTGAGCAGGCGGCCAACGTGCTGCTGACCGTCAAACAGGATCAACTGGCGCGCCAGGGCCAACCGCCCATGTCGCCTGCCGAGCAGGAAGCGTTTACGCAGCCGATCCTAGAGAAATACGAACAGGAGGGCAACCCCTACTACGCCACCGCCCGGCTGTGGGATGACGGCATCCTCGACCCGGTGCAGACCCGGCAGGTGCTTGGGCTGGCGCTCTCGGCCTGCCTCAATGCCCCGATCGAGGCAACCCAATACGGGGTGCTGCGCATGTAACAGAGCACCTTGCTAAGATACTTGAGCAGAAAACAAAAAAGCAGGAACACAGAGCACACAGAGGAGGCACAGAGAGCATAGAGGACTACGAACGATTTCTGTGGTTTTGCTTTTTCTTTGTGTCCTCTGTGTCTTCTCTGCGCCCTCTGTGTTCCTGCTTTCGCTCTGGCTTTTCTGAACTGGATAGAGCAAAGGATGATGTTTCGCAAAATTCTCATCGCCAACCGGGGTGAAATCGCTCTGCGGATCATACGCACCTGCCGCGATATGGGAATTGCCACGGTCGCCATCTATTCAGAGGCGGACGCCAACGCCCAACATGTCTGGCTGGCCGATGAGGCGGAATTGATTGGTCCGGCGCCAGCGGCTGACTCCTATTTGCAGATAGAGCGTATCATTGCTGCCGCCAGCAAGTACGGCTGTGATGCCATTCACCCTGGCTATGGCCTTTTGTCCGAAAATGCAGACTTTGCCGAAGCAGCCGAGGCGGCGGGGATCTGCTTTATTGGCCCCACCCCGGATACCAGCCGGGCAATGGGCTCGAAAACGGCCGCTCGCCAGCGGATGGTCGCAGCGGGTGTGCCGGTGGTGCCAGGCTATCAGGGGGAGAGTTACGACCGCGCACTACAGGATGCTGCCCAGACTTTGGGCTTTCCGTTGCTGGTCAAAGCGGCGGCCGGCGGCGGTGGCAAGGGCATGAGAATCGTGGACAACCGGGCCGACCTGCTGCCTGCTATCCACTCCGCCCGCCGCGAAGCGCAAAACGCCTTTGGCGATGACCAACTCTTTTTGGAAAAGCTGATCGAAAACCCCTGCCACATCGAATTTCAGATCCTGGGCGACCGCTTTGGCGCTGTCGTTCACCTGTTCGAGCGCGAGTGCTCGATCCAGCGCCGCCACCAGAAGATTGTCGAGGAGACGCCATCACCCTTTCTGAGCCCGGCATTGCGCCAGCGGATGGGGGAAGCTGCCCTCGCGGCGGCAAAGGCTGTCAATTACGTCAATGCGGGTACGGTCGAATTTTTGGTTAATGCGCAGGGTGATTTCTATTTTCTAGAGATGAACACGCGCCTGCAAGTGGAACACCCCATCACCGAACTGGTCACGGGGTTGGACCTGGTCAAGCTCCAGATCAGGATCGCTGCCGGTGAGCCGCTGCCCTTCTCACAGGCGCATGTGCAAGCGCGCGGCCACGCCATCGAATGCCGTATCTACGCCGAAGACGCGGCCCACGGTTTTGTGCCGTCGGCGGGTGCGCTTCAGGTTGTCAAAGAGCCACAAGCCCCCGGCGTCCGAGTCGATTCGGGTGTGATCAGCGGCGACCAGGTTTCGCCGCACTATGACCCGCTGCTGGCCAAACTGAGCGTGCTGGGCACGGATCGCAACGATGCCATTGCCAGATTGTCCCACGCTCTCGCTGGCTATGTGATCCTGGGCGATGTGGTCACCAACCTGGCCTTCTTGCGCACGCTGTGCCAGCATCCTGCCTTTCATGCCGGTGAGACCACCACATCTTTTATTGATCAACACATGGCCGACTGGCAGGAGACGATGCCCCCTCCAAGCGATCTGCTCTTGGTTGCCGCTGCGTTGGCCGAGACGCTCGAACAGAGCGCACAGCCGGCTCTACAATCTTCCTCTGATTCTACTGACCCTTACAGCCCCTGGCAACAGCTAAGAGGGTTCCGGCTGGGGGTGATCGATGGCTGAATTTTGTTTCGAGGTTGGGGGCGAACAATACCGCCTGCAACTAGAGGCGTCTGCCGACGGCTACCGTGTTACAATTGGGGGGCGCACCTATCTGGTGCAGGGCCAAGTGCGGTCGAATGGTCAACTTGATCTGCTGGTCAACGGGCAGCGGCATCGCTTCTACAGCGCCCGCTCTGCTGACCAACCCAACCGGCGTATGATCTGGCTGGACGGCCAAACGTGGGCGCTGACTGCCGTTGACCCCAGGGCGCGGCGCAGCGGCCAGGTGGTGCGACACACAGAGGATACGGTCAATGCCCCCGTGCCCGGACAGGTGCGGGCGATCCTAGTTGCCGTGGGGGATACGGTGAGCGCCGGTGATCCGTTGCTGATTCTGGAGGCAATGAAGATGGAGATGCGCATCCTCGCGCCGGAAACGGGCAAGGTCAGCAAAATCAACTGCGCGTTGGGCGACGTGGTCGTGCGCGGGCAGTGGTTGGTTGAGATTGAGAGATAAGATGGAACCGTTGCTTCGTTCGGTGCTCTTTATGCCGGGCGACGACCCACACAAGATCCGCAAGGCTGCGCAGATGGATGTAGACGCAGTCGTGATGGACCTGGAAGATGGCGTGGCACTCAGCCAGAAGGCTGTCGCCCGCCAGACTGTCTGCGATGCACTGCAGACAGTCGATTTTGGGCGCGCCGCCCGGTATGTCCGGCTCAATCCAGTTGGGTCAGATTTTTTTGCCGATGATCTGGCGGCGACCCTGCCCGGCAGACCAGATGGCTATGTGCTCCCAAAGGTGAGTTCGGCTGCATACTTGCAAGAGCTAAGCGACGAGCTTGATCGGGCAGAAGCGGACTACGGCTGGCTCCGCCGATCGATCGCGCTGCTAGCTGTGATCGAAAGCGCGCTGGGGGTGATCAACCTGGCGCAGATCGCCCAGGCTACTCCGCGCCTGATCGCCCTGCTCTTTGGCGCTGAAGACCTGGCCGGCGACCTGGGCGCAATCCGCACAAAGGCGGGCGACGAGGTGGCCTATGCCCGCAGCGCACTGGTGGTCGCAGCTGCGGCCTACGGCTTGCAGGCAATCGACATGGTCTATTTTGATCTGCATGACCTGGCCGGCTTCGAGCAAGAGTGTATCACCGGGCGCCGCTTTGGCTATGCCGGCAAGATGGTGATCCATCCCAAACAAGTTGCCATTGCCAATCGCATCTTTTCCCCTTCACCTGAAGAGATCGCCCGCGCGGAACGGGTCATCCACGCTTATCAAGCGCATCAAGAGGCTGGCGTCGGCGCTTTTGAACTGGACGGACGCATGGTCGATCTGCCAGTGGTGCGCGCCGCCGAAAAGGTCTTGCAGAGAGCAAGGCAGGCCCGCTTATTCTAAGAGTCCATTGGAAAATTACGGTTGACCTAGAGGTGCATCGCACGTTTCACGTGCAACGCACCTGGTGTGGGCGGCGAATATTCAAATGGACTCTTAGACCCGGCCTATCTATCACCCAATCGCAATCGGATTGACCGGGCTGCCAATCGCCCCGGTGAGTTGCAGCGGCGCAATGACCAGCAGCGACTCGTACACCTGGTCTGCGGCCAGTTCATCGAGGTTGAGATTCTCCACCAGATAGATGCCCAGGTCGCGAATGGCGGCGGCATGAACCGGCAACCGGCTGGGCGGGATCTCGGTCAGTACCTCCACGGCCTGGTTGTCGGCGCCGACCGCCACAATGTCGTGCTCTTTGAGCCAGGGGATCGTTGATTCGTCGATACCCGGTTCGCCGCTATTGAAAAGCTCCCGGTTGTGAGCAAAGAGGCGCATCCAACCTGTGCGCAACAAGAGCAGATCGCCCGGCTGTACAGCAACCCCCTGGGCGGCGGCGCACGCATCCAGGTCGGCGGCGGTGATGGCTTCGCCGAGTTCCAGGTGGTCGACACCCTTCCAGCCGGCGATGTCCAATAGCAGCCCCCGGCCGACGATCCAGGGAACCCGGTCAATCGAATTGCGGGTCGCCCCGGCGCTGGTCACATGTTCGGCGGCGTTGTAGCCGTTGTAAAGCTGGTTGTCATACCAGATGTGGCAGAGGGCATCCATATGCGTGCCTGAGTGCGAGTGCAGGGTCACGACATCATCTGCACTGCCGCGATCATTGGGTGGATTGCGGAAGGTGGTGACGCGCCAGGTTTTGTGACGTTGGGGCCATTGGGGGCCTTCCGTCTCCAGCGGCATGGAGAGGCTGTAGACTTTGCCTGTCCTGACCAGTTCTGCGGCCCGCTTGATGAGTACCGGTGTCAACAGGTTGAGCGTACCCCGCTCATCGGTCGTACCCCAGCGTCCCCAGTTGCTCAACTCGCTACCCTGGTTCCCAGCCACCACCCTCTCCCTTGTGTGAAGTCGCCTTTACCAAGACCATGAAAAGCATTTGAAGCCCCTCAGATGCGTTCAAACTTCTGCACCCGATCCGCCAGTTGAGGCACCTCGGTGACGTAGAGATCGCCGCGGCTGTCGGCCCAGATGCCGTGCGGGCTGCTGGCAAACTGGCCCGGTGCATCTCCCCGTTCGCCCCAACGCGCCAGCAACTTGCCCTCCAGGTTGAGGACGCTGATACGATGGCCGCCTTCGGCGACAAAGACGTTGCCCTCTTGGTCGATAAAGGCGTCGTTTGGACCGCTCAGCCCACCCCATTCGCCCAGAAATTGTCCCTCCACGTCAAAGAGTTGGATACGATGGTTAGGTTCGCGATCCACGAGCAACACCCGGCCGCGCGGGTCGATGCGGATACCGTGGGGCAAACCAAACTGCCCCGGCCCCGGACCTTGTTCACCCCATGAACGGAGCAGGCTGCCATCGGCGGCAAAGCGGTGGACGTGATATTGGCCGTACCCATCGGAGACAAACAACTCGCCGGCAGGTGAAACCACCGCCCAGGTCGGTTTGTTGAAGGGCAGGCCCGGTTCGCCGGCTTGCCCTTCTGTCCCCCAAGTCTTCAACAACTGTCCCGCTGGGGTAAAGAGACGCACCGTATGGTCATCCATATCGGCGATATAGACCTGATCCTGCGGGCTGATCCAGACGCTGTGAGGGCTATGGAGGATGTCGGCGCCCCATTCATTCAGAAAGCGCCCCTGCCGGTCATAAACCAGGATGGCCGGTGGCGTACGCCGGGCCAGATAGACTCGATCCTGCGAATCGACCGCCACGGAGGGGATCACGCCGCCAAAGGCGCGCCCTTCCGCCCCCTGTCCCCAGCCTTCAACGACACGATACCGAAAGTTGCCAGCCCCGACGATCATGGCGATTCTCCTTGTGGATGGATTACATATCGTGGACAGGCATAGGCTATCACGGGTGTTGGCAGGTCGTCAAGCGTACCGTTGCTCCAGCCACGGGTCCGCCTCGTTGTTGTAACCCAGACGCTCCCAGAAGCCGGGGCGGTCCTGCGCCACGAATTCCAGACCGCGCAGCCATTTGCCGCCCTTCCACAAATAAGCGCTCTTCCGCTCTGGGTGGGCCCGGTTGATGCCGATGACCATGCGCAAGGGGTAACCGTGGTCGAGGTCGAGCGGCATGTTGTCGTAATGGGTCGCCATCAACATGTTGTCCGAGAGGAGCAGCTCGATGGGGGTGTTGGTAGTGTAGCCATGTTCGCAGTGTTGGACGACAAATCTGGCTGCCGGTTTGGGCCGGATGATCCCCTGTTCGACCAGCGTCTTGACCGAAACGCCTTCCCAGACCGTATCAAACTTGGACCAGCGGGTGACGCAGTGCAGGTCGAGCGTGACTTTGGTGCGCGGCAGTTGGTTGAATTCTGCCCACGTCCACACTTTCTCTTCCTCCACTTCGCCAAAGACACGGAAGGTCCAGGTGGCAAGGTCTACCTGGGGCAGGGGACCATAGTGCAGAACCGGGAATTTGTTGGTCAGCGCCTGGCCGGGCGGCAGCCGTTTCATCGAGCGTAATTCTTCTTCCTGTTGCTTTCGTGGGTTGAGGATTCGGTTGAGCATAGCTTTTCTCCGTGACGAGATGACAAGGTGATACGGTAACAAGATGAAATACCGCTTATCACGCTGTCATCTCGTCATCCTATCAGTTGTTACATGAGTGTGGCGGTTGCAAAGACGACATGAAACGGCAGGCAATATATCACGACACTTTTGTATTTGCTCAAATCGACATCGGCGCTGAGTGGATAATTTTGGTTGCCGAGGTTGCCCTTGAGCGAACCTAGATCAATGTACTCGCCCAGATCGCTGCTGCTTTCCGGCATGGGATTGGTCGCCAACAGCACATGCAGGTCGGGGCCATTGGTCACGGCGAATGCTTCAAAGCGCAGCACATGGCTGCCATCGGCCAGCCGGTAGATCGTCGCCTGGCCAGAGCCTTTGTGAAAGCTATCGCCGTCGATAAATTGGCCTTGAGCCACGATGACAGGCTCGGCGGGCATCGGCTCATCCATCTCGGTGGTGGGCAGGACGGCGGCCATTTCCATTGCTTTTTGTTCCACCAGTTGGCGCTGCTCCGCTGGCATTTGGGCAACTTCGGTTGCATTGGGTAGCGCGGCAGCGAATTGATCTTTTACCGTTTGCAGTTCTGTTGCCGACATGGCGGCCATTACTTCTTGAGCCGGCAATTCAAAGGGGAACGCTTCGTCCACGCTCCGGTTGATCCAAAGGGGCGAGACCAGCCACCAGGCTAGTGGAGCAATGACGGTAA
>QEUW01000346.1 GCA_003577005.1 Chloroflexota bacterium
GCGCATCGACCTGGCGGTGCAGGCATTCAACCAGTTGCCGCATGAAAAGCTGGTGATTGTCGGTTCAGGGCGCGATCTGGCGGCGCTGCGGGCGCAAGCCGGCCCCAATATTACCTTTCTGGGCCGCCAGCCCAACGAGCACGTGCGGGAACTGATGCGCGGCTGCAAAGCGTTTCTCTTTCCAGGGCTGGAAGATTTTGGCATCGCCCCCGTCGAGGCGATGGCATGTGGCCGGCCGGTGGTCGCCTACGGCGCTGGCGGTGCGCTGGACACGGTTGCCCCCGGCGTCACCGGCGAACTGTTCGCCGATCAGACATACGAAAGCCTGTTGGCAACCCTGGAGCACTTCGACGCCGCAGCCTATCACCCGGCTGCCTGTCGCGCTCATGCAGAACAATTCAGCGCCGCCAACTTCCGAGAACAGTTGTTATCCTACCTGGCACAGATCGTTGAGAGTGAGCACCGGTGAAGCGTGAGCGATGAACTGTGAAGGCTCCATTCACAGTTCACAGTTCACAATTCACAATTCACCATGGAACTCCGTGAATACTGGCACATCCTGCGCCGCCGTTGGTGGCTTCCGCTCAGCCTGACGGCTCTCGTCGCGCTGTTGAGTCTCTTCCAACTCCAGCCCTGGCAGCCACCGCCGCCCGCCTATACTGCATCCATGCGTCTGCTCGTTGGTGTGCTGCCCGCTGGCGAAATGGATGTTGCGGCCTATGACCCCCGCTACTATGCCTGGCTCACCAGCGAATACCTGGTCGATGATTTTACCGAGGTCGTTCGCAGCGAACTCTTTGCCCGCAATGTGAGCGAGCGGCTGGCCGAGCGAACAATCACCGTGCCGCCGGGTCTGATCCAGGGGAGCGCCGTCACAGGAAAACAACACCGGATCATCTCGCTCAACCTGGCCTGGGGGGATCAAGGCGAGCTGGCTGCCATCGCCGCGGCCGTGGCGCTCGAATTGAGTGAAAATGCCACAACCTACTTTCAACAGTTGGGCACCGAAGGCGCGGGCGTCACGCTGATCGATGGACCCACGATCAGCGCCGTCGGGCCCACGTTGCGCAACCGGCTCGAACTGCCGCTGCGTATCCTCTTGGGGTTGCTGGTTGGCGTCGGATTGGTTTTTCTGCTAGATTATTTGAATGTATCGGTGCGCAGCCGTGAGGATTTGGAAGCGCTTGGGTTTGTCGTTATCGCCGAGATCCCGCGCCAGCGATAGGTTGGATTCAACCTGATGAAAACAACCGACTACTTCGAACGCAGTGTGCGATTGCGACGGCCGTACTTGCAGCAGAAATGGATCGAGTATACACTGCATAACCCGGTGCGAACAGAAATCCAGCCAAATGGTCGCATCCGACATTGGGCATTTATCACTGAACTTGGCAAATACCTGCGTGTGGTAACCGAGCCGGATGGCGAAACCATTCATAATGCGTTTCCTGATCGCGGTTTTAAGGAATGATAAGGAGGAATGCAATGGTCTTTCGCTACTTCCCTGAGACCGATATGCTGTATATCCAACTGATCGACACGATTAGCACAGACTCCGAAGAGGTAGCGCCCAATATCGTGCTTGACTTTGACGAGAATAACCGTGTTATCGGCATCGAGATCGAGGATGCCAGTGAACATGTTGACCTGTCTACCCTGGAGATCTCAGCAGTGCCGATCATCAGTTTGGTTCTGAATAAACAACAGACGATGGTGGCGGCGTGAGCATTGGCGACTGCCTACCGGGTTGCCGTGCATCTGAGAGAGTAATCTTATGACCATTCAAGAATATATCCGCATCTTGCGCCGGCGCGGTTGGATCATCGTGGCTGCCATGTTGCTGGCCGCGGTCGCTGCCTTTGGCGTCAGTTATCTGCAAAAGGAGCTTTACCGGGCCACTGTCTGGGTGAGCACCGTGCCCGCCCGGCCCGACTGGGGCCTCGGCAATACAGCCAAAGATCTCATGCGCAACTTTGCCACCAATATCAAAACCTTTGAAGTGGCGCAAGATGTCATCGCCCGTGCGCAACTCGATAAGAACCCGTACGATCTGCTCAGCAATTTACAGGTCGAGCCGGATTCGAGCACCTTTACCATTCGGATCCAGGCGCGTGACCGTGACGGCGAAGTGGCAAAGACCATCGCCCTGGCAGTGGCCGACGAATTTGTCGAAGAACGCACGGCCTACTATGCGCAACAGGACAAGGACAACCGCATCGAGGTGAAGATCGTCAGCCGCGTTATCAACTACGAGCAGATCCAACCCAAACCGTTGATCAACGCCATCGCTGGCAGCGTGTTGGGGCTGCTCTTTGGGGTCGCCTTGGTGTTAGCCCTCACGTGGATGGAAACCGATCTGCTGCGCACACCGGCTGCAATCGAACGGGCGCTCGGTATCGCCGTTTTGGGCGCCGTTCCACAGACCCCCGGTCTGCGCAGTGCACCGGCGCCAGCTACCTCGCCCGGCCCCCTTGTAACGCCAAAGACTGCCTAAGTTGTGTCGTATTTGACCTTTTGGTCGAAGCGAAAAGTTTCGCTGCCACTGCTGTTGCTGGTACTGGCCATGCTGGCCTATGCCCTCGTCTTCAGCTATCTGACGCTGGTGCGTTTCTACGCCTTTGAGGCGCGAGCGTTGGACATGGGCAACCTTGACCAGGCGATCTGGAACACGGCGCATGGCCGCCCCTTCCACCTCACCAACCAGCCGGGCACCATCAACCGGTTGAGCCTCCACGTTGAGCCGATCCTCATTCCCATCTCCTGGCTCTACTGGGCTTACAGCGGCCCGCCCACGCTGCTCGTTTTGCAGGCGACGGTGGTGGCGCTGGGGGCGTGGCCGCTCTTCGCCCTGGCCCGCCGCCAACTTGGCAACGAATGGATTGCCCTACTCTTTGGCATGGCCTGGTTGCTCAACCCCACTATCCAGGCGGCCAACTGGCTGGAATTCCACCCGTTGACACTGGCCCCTACCTTTCTTATAGCGGCCTTCTATTTTCTAGTTGCTGGTCGGAGCGGTTGGTTTGTGTTCTTTGCGCTACTGGCAGCCGGGTGCAAAGAGGAGATCGCCCTGCTCGTCATGATGATGGGTTTGTACGCCTTCATCTTTCTACGCCGCCGTTGGCTGGGCGCCAGCACCATCGTCCTGAGCCTGGCCTGGGCGCTGAGCGCTGTCCTGGTGATCCAGGCCACCTTTGCCGCCGGCAACATCCACTGGGAACGCTACGCCTATCTGGGCGAAACGCCGCTCCAGATGGTCCGTACCCTGCTGGCGCGGCCCGATCTGGTGCTGGCGCAACTGCACCAGGCGAATGCTCTGCGCTACCTGGCCTTGCTGTTGCTCCCGCTCGGTTTTGTGCCGTTGCTGGCGCCAGAGGTTTTGTTGTTGGCGCTCCCCTCGCTCGCCCTCAACTTGCTGGCTGATTTCCCTCCCATGCACGAGGTCTACACGCTGATCTATGCGGCGCCCATCGCACCCTTTGTACTGCTTGCAGCCGTACAAGGAACAAAGCGCATCGCCGACTATGCCTACCAGGCTACGAGCACCCAAACGCACCGGCGCACCATTCACCATTCACGATTCACCCTCTTCGCCGCCGCGCTGCTCATCACCGTCTCCGCCCTCTACACTCACCAACAATTTGGCTATCTGCCGGGGGGAGGGAACTTTCGGCTCTATACGATTACCGACCATCATCGCCACGCCCGGACGATCATCGCCCAAATCCCGCCCGACGCCAAAGTATCGGCGCAAGACCGGCTCAACCCCCACGTGAGCGGGCGCGACACGGTCTATATCTTTCCACGCGTCGACGATGCCGACACCGTCTTTATCGATGTCACCGGCCCCGCATGGCCGCTTCACCCTAACGATGTGCGGCGCCAGGTGGACGAGTTGCTGGCTGGGGAGTTTGGCATTGCAGCCGCAAGCGACGGCTATCTGCTGCTACGCAAAGGCGCACCCCAAAAGGACTTGCCAGATAGCTTTTATACAGCCTGGCAGCCAAACAGCCCATCCGCATCAAAGACGCTCTCCGTCTTTGGCGATCAGGTGCGCCTGCTCGACTATGAGGTTACCACCGATAGCCACGGTGAGTTGGTGACCCGGCTCCTTTGGCAAGCAGTGAAACCAATCGACCAAAATTTGCGTTTCTACGTGGGCTATCTAGATGCCGCCGGCAATGTATTGCATGATACCCAGTTTTACCCGCCTGTTGCCGAGTTATGGTATCCTACAACCGCATGGGCGGTGGGCAGGCCGATCCTTGTGCAAACCTTGCCATGGACCCTTGAGGCCGACCGTTTTACACTCGTGTTGGCGCTCTATGCAAGCGACGATGTACGGCAGAACGAAAGCCGCCTGCCCATCGCAACAGAGGAAACTGGATTTGTCTTGCTTGAAGGTGATACATTGTTACGCCTGGGAGGGTTTGCCCGAACCGCAGAGAACCGTTGGTCAGCGCTGGCGCTGCCGCCACCGATGGTTACCGGGCAGGCCACTGCCGAATTTGGCGGTCAGGTGCGCCTTGATAACTGGCTGCTCGGTAGGAGAGACCTTTCATCAGGTGGACTTGCGCCCATTGCGTTTTCCTGGCGCGCACTACAACAACCTGCGATGGACTTCTCGGTCTTTGTCCATCTGCTTGACCAGAACGGCAACAAGGTGGCACAACTGGATTGGCAACCGCGCGATGCCTGGGGGCCGCGCCCCATGACCACCTGGCGCACCGGACAGACTATCTTGGACGAACAAGTGCTGCCCGTGCCGGCTGATCTACCGTCTGGCGCCTATGATCTGATCTTGGGCGTCTATAACTGGCAGAGCGGTGAACGGCTGCCCGTCAACGGCGCCAACGCCCGGCCCGACCAGACGACACATCTGCAAATCGTGATGATAGAGTAAGTACAGTGACCAGCAATGCGTAATCCGTAATTTGTAATTCATAGTCCTTGCTCACTGGTTACGCATCACGCATTACGCATCACGAATCCTGTACAGACGGAACCACGCAATGACCAACCTGATCTCGTTGACCGACCCGCGCAGCCCGGCGGCCGAGGCCTACCAGAGCCTGCGCACAAACATTGAGTTTGCACGGCTAGAGCAGCCGCTGCACTCGTTACTCGTGACCAGCGTGGACGCCGACACCGACAAAAGTCGCGCCCTGGCAAACTTGGCCGTGGTGATGGCGCAAGCGGGGGACCGGGTGCTGGTCGTCGATGGCGATCTGCGTCGCCCCCAGCAACACGAGATCTTTGGCCTGCCCAATCAGCAAGGGTTGACCACCTGGCTCGCTGGCGAGCCAGCGGCTGGCGAGCAGCCGCCGCTGCAGAAGACCGGCGTAGAGCGGGTGCAACTCCTGCCGGCTGGTCCGGCCACGGCGCACCCTGCCACGATTTTGAGCACCAAGCGGCTGGCTGGCGCACTGGGTGAACTGCGGGAGCTGGCCGATTATGTCCTGTGTGACGCACCGCCGGTGCTTGCTGTGACCGATGCCGCCCTTTGGGCCAGCCAGGTGGATGGCGTCATCCTGTTGATCAATGCCGGCAGCACCCGGCGCGAACACGCACAGCGCGCCAAACAAATTCTAGAAAAGGTTCACGCTCGTTTGATCGGCGCTGTCCTGCTCAATGCGGATAGAGATGCTGTGCTCTCTGGCTACCAACTGTGACCTGTGTGAAACCAATTAGCACCCGTATTCAGTCCCTTTCGATTCACTCTGTCCCCGCCCTGGCCGCGGCGCTGCGGACGATGGACGGCGTCTTATTTGCCCCGGAGGATAGTTTTGCGCGCCCCGAACGCCTGGCGCCCATGTATCACATCTCTGGAAAGGGGGTGGAAGCGGAGGCGACGTCCGCCGCGTATGTCGTGGGCCAGGTGGCAGAACGCTTGCGCCGGCTGGCCGCAGCATACGGTGAGTGGGAGCATTTTGATGCGCCTGCCTATTTCGACTTGAGCTGCGAGCAGGCGACTGCGTTGGTCAAAATCGTCGAACGCGTTAGCACCGTCCACGTCGTCTTTTTCTGCGACCAGTTGTTGCCCTCCTTTCGTGACGCCGCGCTGTTTTGGAGCGGGCGCTTCTCTCCGGCCTTTCTCCAGATGCGGCAGGAGCCAGTTCTGGCCGAGCAGGTCTACTGCGAACTGCAACCGGTCATGGTCGAACGCTGGCAGCAGCTGCTCGCAGTCATCCGCACGGCGCGCACGATTCTCGCCGAGGATGTGGGCTTTCTGGCGACCAACGGCGCGCACGATGAACGGGAGCGCTGGCAACGCTGGTGGGCTGCGCCCGCTCACCCTGGTCTCGATGAAGCGTTGATGCCGCCGCTGGCCCAGGTGCCGACCTTGACACTGACGCTCGATTTTGCCCTCCCCGCCCACCGCCAGCCGGGCCGTCTGCGCCGTCTGCGCGCCAACCGCGATCGCAGGAGACGGGCCCGCAAACGAAGATAGAGGGTAGCGCCGCGGCCCGATCACGGTTAAGTGTTGCGCTACCAGATAGAGATCATCCACAGATTATGCAGATTTCACCTATCTTGCTCACGGAGTGGGTCGGGAACTCTTTGGGTAGCGTCATCCGCAAAAATCCGCCGTATCCGCAAAAGCTGCGGTCTGTAAAAACAGAAGAGGAGCATCGATCGTGCAAAACATTCTCGTCACCGGCGGGGCCGGTTTTATTGGCTGTAACTTTGTCCGCTATCTGTTGCGAAAGTATGTAGATTATCGGGTTGTGGTCTATGATAAATTGACTTACGCCGGCCGGCGCGAAAATCTGGCCGATGTGGCCGAGCAATATGCCGGCCGTTATCACTTTGTCGAGGGTGACATTTGCGATGCGCCGCGGGTCGAAGCGTGTGTGCAGCGCTACGACATCGACACCATCGTCAACTTTGCCGCCGAGACCCACGTTGACCGCAGCATCCTCGACCCCAATGCCTTTATCCAGACCGATGTCTATGGCACTTACGTGCTGTTGGAGACGGCGCGCAAGGCCGGCAATCTGCGCTATCACCAGATCAGCACCGACGAGGTCTATGGTCATATCCACGGCAAACATCGCAGCCTCGAAAGCGACTGTATGGCGCCCCGTAGCCCCTACGCCGCCAGCAAGGCAAGCGCCGATCATTTTGTCAATGCCTACTATATCACCTATGGTCTACCCATCACCATCAGCCGCGGTGCGAATAATATTGGGCCCTTTCAATATCCAGAAAAGGTGGTGCCGCTCTTTATCACCAACGCGCTCAACGACCAGCCGCTGCCCCTCTACGGTGATGGCCAGCAGATGCGCGATTACCAGTTTGTCACTGACCACTGCGAGGGTATCGACCTGATCCTCCACGAAGGTAATATCGGCGAGGTGTATAATATCGGCACCGGCAAGGAAATGACCAATCTGGAGATGGTCGAAATCCTGCTCGATGAACTGGGCAAACCGCGCAGCCTGATCCAACATGTGGAAGACCGCCAGGGCCATGACCGCCGCTACTGTATGGACGTAAGCAAACTGATGGCGCTAGGCTGGGAACCCGACTACACCCACGAAGAGGCGATCCGCGCTACCGTGCGCTGGTATGTAGAAAACCGCTCGTGGTGGGAGCCGATCCGCAACGGAGAGTTCAAGGAATACTATCAGCGCGTCTACGGCAACCGCCAGGTCTTGAATGTCTAGGTTCTGTTGACATTTGTCTAGCAGTGCATGACTCGGCTGGGGTGCGCACATGCGTTGCACCTGCAAGGTGCAACGCATGTGCAAGGTGCAACGCACTTTTCAAGTGCATCGCACCGCTGTATAGGCTAAAATGTCAACAGAACCTAGTACTATAACCGCACTTAGCCGGAACCCGTGGCTGAGTCCTCCGCGCCCAGATTCTCTCGAAAAAGTCAAGCGTCAAATGGCATGAAGATCAGGATTCCAGTCGGATTGACGGGAAAAGAGCATCCAAGCCCAGGTC
>QEUW01000347.1 GCA_003577005.1 Chloroflexota bacterium
CGCTCGCCAGCTCAAGGCTGTCATACCAGAACCAGTCGGCGTAAAAGCTGACGATACGGTTGAAAAAGAGGAAGATCAGTAGAGGAATGATGATCCACAAATAGCGCCGCGGGTTGATCTCGCCAGCGACGGGTGGACGTGGGGTCCGGGGGGGCTGCTGCGGTGGGCCGATCCCTCCTTCTCGCTCCAGCCCTTCTTCGAGTGAACGGATCAGGTCAGCAAATGGGTCATCTCTTCGCATGTAAGTCCCTTCAAATCATTGCCGGGCACACAGCTGCGCCGGCGAACTTTTCGTTATTTCGCATAGGATACAGATATTGTACCAGAGAATAGCCCGGCGCCATAGTACGCTGGTTCCCTATTTATGCCCCTACTCTGTTTGAGATGGCAATCTCGATGCAGACGCAGCCAGAACGGCAACGGCTCACACCCATTCTATGGCTCGCAAAATTCGGCCCGTGTGCGTTGTATCGCTGAGGCAACTAGCGGAGGATCTGGTACGCAGTCGTGATCGCCAGAAAGGCAAAAACCAGCATGGGGATGCTCAGCAGTGTAAAGACACCGACCAGGAGAAACGAAACAAAGCTCCCCAGCAATACACCGAGCGAAATGCCGGCCAGGGCAAAAAAGGGTAGATAGCGCCCCCGCCGCCGCCCAACGGCCCGGCGGATGATCTGCGCCAATAGGCCGCCGGCGCTGGCGCCAATAAAAAGACCGATAAAAATGCCAAAGAAGCCCATCCGTCCCAGGATGGCCGAGGCCAGCGGCGTAGCCACCAACGTGACGAGAAAGCCGACCCCCAGGGCAATGATGTTGTCCCACTCGGCGGCATTGAAATAGACATCCTGCTGCTGGCGCACACATTCGCGGCAGCGGTACCCTACCGGCGTCTGCACAGCGCATTTGAGACAGATAGGCTTGCCGCATTTGTTGCAGCGCAACAAGGTCTCCACCGTAGGATGGTTGGCGCAAAAAAGCACACCCTCGGCCGCGCCCGGTTCTGTTAACTCTATTGTCTGCGTTGTCTCAGTGGTCTCTGCTCTTTCCATGGACACCGTCGGCTCACTCATCATCCAGCTACCAATCCAAAATCAAAAATCCCCAATCCAAAATCAACTCATCCTGCCCAACGCAATTTGTCCATAAGCGACTGGTAAAAATAGCTGCGTTCGCGCAGGCGGACAAAGCGCGCCAGGTGTGGGCTGCTGCCCACGACGACTTCATGGTCATCGGCCACCGCCACCATCACCTGCCCATCGACGGTGAGCACCGGGTCATAGCCGGGCAGCGCTTGCAGCCGCACTTCTGTCCCCTCCGGGAGGACGATAGCCCGGTCCATGCTCAAGTGCGGGGCAATGGGGATCACCAATACGTTGCGCGCCTCGGGCGGCAAAATTGGCCCGTGGACGGCCAGCGCATAGCCAGTGCTGCCGGTTGGCGTGCTTATGATCAAACCATCGCAGGTGTAAGTCGTCAAGTAGCCACCATCCAATTGAGTGCTGATCCGTACCACACGCGCCAGATCGCCGCGGCTGAGCACCACATCGTTGAGCGCGTCGTATTCGCACAACAATTCGGGCGCGGCCCCGTTGCGCCCAATACGCTGGACGGCCGCGCGCAGCATGAGCCGTTCTTCGATCCAATAGCGGCCGGCTATAATCTGTTCGAGCGGCTCCTGCCAATCCTCGGGCGCCAGTTCGGCCAGAAAACCCAGCCGGCCCATCTTGAGCCCCAACATTGGCACCGAGTAGCGGGCGCCCATGCGCGCCGCACGCAGCATCGTCCCATCACCTCCCAGCGTGATGAGCAGACCCACGTCGGGCAGATGGCGCGCCACCTCCTCGCTGGCCCAGGCGGATGCATGCCAGATGTCGCGCACACCCAATGTATTCAAACGGGCTTCAATGGCGTGGGCCAACTCGAACGATTCCGGCTTTTTCGGATGGTGGAGAATCCCCACAGCCTGAAAGCGAGGTTGTGCGGCGCCGTTAGCGCCGGCAAGTTCCACTACGGTCGGATTAGCGGTCATGGATGCTCATCTTTGCTGGTGCCCGGCTTTCTGTAGAATTTCTGTAGAAGATAGAACCATCAATACGGGCCATGCTTGCCGATAATAGACCAGCGCGCCCAATCCGTCAAACTCGAACAGGGCAGGTAGGGCAAGATGGCGCCTTGCTCCACAGTTGAGCCACGTACTCGCATGGCTGATGAGAATATGCTATACTCGCCGTTCGGGAATCAAGCAAGACGGGCAACAAGTAACGATGGAAAACGGTATGCGCGTATTAGTATTGTCGGATATTCATGGCAATCTGGTAGCGTTGGAGACTATATTGAACGCTACTGAGGGAAAGTATGATACAGTCTGGTGTCTAGGTGACATTGTCGGGTATGGCCCGCGGCCCAATGAATGTGTCAGCCTGATGCGCGAACTGGCAACGCTTTGCGTTATGGGCAACCACGACCTGGCCGCACTGGGGCACCCAGAGGTCGACGTAGAGAACTTCAACCCGCACGCTCGCCAGGCTGTTCTCTGGACGCGCGAAATGTTGACGCCCGAAAACCGCCAGTACCTGGCCGAACTGCCCGATGTGCCGGTGCGCCCGCTGGAATTCGAACAGTTGCTGGTGACCCATGCCAGCCCGCGCGAACCAATATGGGAATATGTGTTTACGCCCAACGTCGCCTGGGAGAATTTTGCCCTCTTCGACCAGGAAATCTGTCTGGTGGGGCACACCCATAAACCGGCCATCTTTCGCTGGCGCCTTTATCATGAAGTCGATCTGGAACATCCCGACGCCGTGGTCGATGGCGATCTTCTGGCCGAGGTTGCGCTGCTGCAACTGCCGGTCGGGGTCGAGATCAAGCTGGCGACCAGCGCCGAACTCCGGGTCATCCTCAACCCTGGTAGTGTTGGACAACCGCGCGACAACGATGCTCGAGCCGCTTACGCCATTCTGGATCTCGACCGCATGACCTGGCGCAACGAACGCATCCCCTACGCTATCGAGCTGACCCAAAACCAGATGCGCACCGCCAACCTCCCCCGCCGCCTCATCGACCGTTTGAGTTATGGCTGGTAGCGTGTGCGATTCCCCGCTCCCTACCCCCTGCTCCCCTCCCTCTCCACGTGGAGCCGGTCGTACAACTCGAACCAGTCGGACAACTCACGGGCGCGTTGGCGGGCGCGTTCGCGCTCTTCGCGTTGGCGCGCCTCTTCGATACGGCGGCGAACTTCGGCCGCCACGCGATTGGGGTTGCCTACCCAGTCGAAGGTAAACTCACCTTGCATCGCTGCCGTCTCCAACCGGACGTTGCCAACATTGAGGAGATAATGAAGCGTGCCAGGGATTTCGACGCGGATGTTATCAATACTGACCAAGCGAGCGGTGCGCCGCTGCTCGTCAAAGAAGAGGGGCAGCCGCTCCACATCGGCTACTTCGTCGCGTGTCACCTCGTAGGTGTCGTTGCGCCAGTCGGCAAAACGCCAGGCGATCACGCCCAGGTCGATCAACGCCAGCAAAGCGATCGCTATCGTGGCCGGGCCGGTCAAAGGGATAGTCACAAAGGGTAGCAGCAATAGTAACTCGCTAAAGAGCAACAGGCCCAGCCCCGCCAGCCAGACGAGCGGCCAGAACAGCCGCAGGAACAAAACCAGCCAGTGTTTGCGCCAGACCACTCGCTCCTGTTGATAAGCGGCATATTCCCGCCGGCCCAGCGGGAGCCCTGTCCACTCCAACCAGGACCATCTGCCCGACCCGCCGGGAGGCGCCCTCCCCTCATCGTCATAGATTCGTTCCGGCAAGAGCATGCGCAACCCCAACCGCGCTTCGAGGCTTTGCTGAATATCAATCTTGCCCGCCGCCTCACGATAGGAACGCCGCTCGTTCATCTGGTCGATGAGGATGCGCTGGACGCGCTCGACAGCCGGCACAAAGTCAAAGGCAATGGTGCCTTGAGGACCAGCCGTATGGACGCGTAACTGGCCAAACCCCAGCAACTGCCCGCTAAAGCTCTTGGCAATGTCCACATTGCGGATCTGCTCCAGGCCCGTCTCTTGCAGATGGATGCTCTGCAAAAAGACATGCTCCTGGCGGACGAAGCGCCGGTTGGTCACGACGATATAATCATTCCAGTAGTCGTAAAGCCCCCATAGAAACAGGGCGAAGGCCCCGGCCCCAACAAACCCCACACCCGCCGTTAGGAGAATCTGCGGGCCGGGAAGCAGGTAGAGCACAGTAAAACCAATAAAGGTAAGGGCCAACAACAACAGCGCCAGCCCAGTCTTGCGGATGAGCACCAGCCAGTGGCGGCGACTGGGCCAGAGCACCCGCTCTCCGCTCTGCAACCAAGGGAAATCGCGGCGTGGCACGGCCACAGCGCCGCGGCCTGCTCGTGGCGCCGCATTTGTGCCTGTACGACCAACAAGCTGCTGATACGCTTCATAATCAGCATGATGCAGACGCAGCCAGTGGCTGTTGGCCGTTGCCGCCACCGTCGCCGGGATCGGCGCGGGTGCGGTCAATGCCGCTTCGGCAAAGGTATTGGGTCCATCCGCCGGTGTCGAGCGGAGGGCGCCGCCCAACCGGTAGGGCATGAGCACATGGGCATGCGAGCCGGGCATCAGCACCCATATACTGTCGCTCTGTTCGCCCTGCGCCAGCAGCAGTTGGGGGTCGGGTAGAAAATAGTGGCTGACAAAGCCCAACAGCCGTGTGACATCGGCTTGGGGAAAGATGCCGCGCAACGTATTGACAGCCTCCTGGCGTAGCCGCTTCGCCTCCTCGACCAGATCGACAATGGGCGGGTCGGGCGCCAGTTGGAGCAGGACATTGGTGGGGATCGCAAAGGCTGCGCCGGCCGTTACGGCCCTGGCCGTGCTATCAAGACCCGGGAGACCGGTGGCAGCGCCGTTGCCCAACAAAAATTGCTCTCCTTGCTCGCCGGTGACCTGCACCTGGCCCCGGTCAATCAGAAAGGTAGTAGTGCCTGCCGTGCTTGCGTCAAAGAGCAGGTCGCCTGGAGCAAACTGGTGCCACTGCGCCGCCTCGGCCACATACCACCGCTCGATGGGGGCCAGCGTACTCATCAACGGGATGGTGCGGAGGCGTTCGAGTGTCCGCAAAGGGGCGAAGAGATCGAGCAACTGTTGGTGGCTGTAGAGCAGCTTTTCAAACGAGCGGATGCCAAATTCCAGCACCCGCGTGGGCGTCACAGCAGCGATGGCATAGGTGCTGTGACGCCGCTCGGCCAGAAAATCGTAGAGACCCAGCAACTGTCCTGGCGCAACTGTGCGCCGTAGCCGGCGAAATGGGCGCCCGCTGACCCGTTTTGTGCCCGCCTCTGCCACCTCCCCCTCCAACACCCAGAAGAGGCGGGTGACCGGACGTCCCCGGTTGAAGAGCCGATCGCCCTGGGCGTACTCCATGACCACCAGCCCGTCCTCGACCATCTCCTCGCTGTCGCGCAACTGTGGGTAGCGGGCATAGAAGGTGTGTAGAGCGGCGGAACGGTCAGGCCAGGGCTGGGGCATGGATGCTCCTCAGGCTACAGCTGCGCCTTGAGCGCCTCAGCCGAACGGCGCGTCATGCCGGGTACTGCCAGCAGTTCATCTACCGTGGCGCTGCGAATCCGGTCGAGGTCGCCGCCAAAGTGTTGGAGCAGCGCCCGGCGCCGGGCCGAGCCGATCCCCTTGATATCGTCGAGCATCGAGCGTGTCTGCTCTTTGCCGCGCAGGTTGCGGTGATAGGTGATGGCAAAGCGGTGCGCCTCATCGCGGATGCGTTGCACCAGGTGGAGCGCCTCGCTGCCCCGCTTGAGCCAGATCGAGTGTGACTCGCCGGGCCGGAAGATCTCTTCTTCGCGCTTGGCCAACCCGACTACAGGGATGCGGTCGAGCAGCCCAAACTCATCGAGCACCTCGACGGCCACACCGAGCTGGCCCTTCCCGCCATCGATAATGACCAGGTCGGGGAGGATCCGCCAGTTCTCATCGCTGGCGCGCACCCGGGCGCCAGGGTCGGGGTTGTTGTGCTCCTCGACGATACGGCGGAAGCGGCGCCGCAACATCTCGCGCATACTGGCGAAATCATCGGGTGACCCCTGGCTACCCTTGCCCTGGATCTTGAACCGTTTGTAGGCGCTCTTGAGCGGCGCACCCTTGGCAAAGACGACCATCGACCCCACCGTATTGGTGCCCTGAAAGGTGCTGATGTCAAAACACTCGATGCGCGCCGGCGGCTTCTCCAGGTTGAGCACCGCCTGCAATTCGGCCACGGCGTTGGTCTGGCGGTTGGTGTCGGCAGCCCATTCCGCCTGTTGGACACGCAGATACTCGGCAGCGTTGGTTTGCGCAAGCTGGAGCAACTGGCGTTTGGCGCCGCGCTGTGGCGCACGCAACTCTACCTTTGCCCCCCGCTTCTCGCCCAACCACTGCTCCAACACCGCCCAGTCGTCGGGCATCGCCTGGACCAGGATCAGACCAGGCACAAAGACGACGTTGTCATAGAACTGCTGGATAAACGCACCGAGGATGGCCCCCTGCGGGTTGGTGGCTGTCTCGACCGGCGGTGGGGCCTCGACGCCTTCCATCATCAAGCTCTCGCGGCCCAACAGCCGGCCTCGGCGCACCATAAAGACCTGGATCGCCGTGTCACCGGTGCGCTCGTCTTGCGCCAGGGCAATATAGTCGGCATCCTCCAGCGTGGCCCCGGCGATCTTCTGTTGCTCGGCAATCTGCGTGGCGGCTTTGAGCCGGTCGCGATAGAGGGCGGCCAGCTCGAATTGCAGATTCTCGGCTGCGCGCGCCATCTGTGTCTCCAACTGTTTGAGAACGCGGTCGGTATCGCCGCTGAGAAAATCCATCAACTGGCGGATGGTCTGGCGATACTCCTCTTTGCTCTGCCGGCCAATACAGGGCCCGCCACACATCTTGATATGATAGTAGAGACAGGGCCGTTCATCCTGGCCTGTGATGGTACGGTCGCAGTCGAGATAGGGGAAGATGCGGCGTAGGGCGTCCAATGTCTGGTAACAGACACGGCCACTGGTGTACGGACCAAAGTAGCGGGCGCCGTCTTTCTGCACCTTGCGCACAACTTCGATCTTGGGGAAGTCGTCCTGCCAGTTGACCTTGATATACGGAAATGTCTTGTCATCCTTGAGGCGGACGTTGTAGCGCGGTTTATAGCGTTTGATCAACTCGTTTTCGAGGACGAGCGCCTCGAGTTCGGTCTGCGTCACCCACCAGGTGATGTCGGCTATCTCCTCGACCAACGCCTGGGTCTTGGCGCTATGATTGGCAGACGCGTGGAAATAGCTGCGCACACGGTTGCGCAACACCACGGCTTTGCCGACATAGATGACTTTGCCTTCCGCATTGTGCATCTGATAGCAGCCCGGCTTGTCGGGCAGATTTTCCAGCTTTTGGCTGACACGTTCAGGAATCGTTTGCTGCATGGCTTTAACGGTGACTACAATGACCGAATTGCACGGCAACCTGAATCGGTAGGCGACGGTAGATAGGCGAACAATTGTGCATATTTGCTATTGTACCACTGGGTGCGCCAACTTTCAACCACCTGACCAGTCCTGATCAGAAATCCTCAATTTTTAATCGTTCCCAGTCCAGATACACCCTGGCTGAACGAAACCAGCGTCGCTCTGGTTCTCACTGTTTGTCTTTTGTTAGAAAACGCACAATTGGTTCATAATCAGCGAGAATGCTTACACCGTGCTGGGGAAAATCTGCTAAACTTACGCTATAGAGCAGTGAAATTTGCCAAACCTGCTGCTCTACAGTTATTGTATGATTATTATTACGACAACGTTAAATTGGCGCATGTGAGGTGGGCCGACCTCCGGGAGGTGACCGGAGACAACCTGATTTGTCGAGCATTCATCCGGTCACCTCC